>JADLEU010000177.1 GCA_020845955.1 Anaerolineales bacterium | reverse complement strand
CGCCGTTGACAAAGGACACGACCGCGTGTAGAGTACTGGCACAACCTTATATGTGAACATTTAGGGTGCCCGATCCCCCGGATGGGCGGGCCCAAACGGCGAAGCCGGTGGCGGCCACGGCGCAGAGTCTGCGCCCGGCCGGAGTCCGGCGCTGTCGCGCAACTGTGAGCCAGCTGAGCTGGTAAGCCAGGTCGCCCGCCCTGAATGTGTTGCCACTGACTTCGCCGAAAGGGGGTGTGCACACTGAACCTGATTAGTTACCGTTCAGCCACCACCAGCCCTTTGTCCAGCGACAAGGGGTTTTTGTTTTGAAAAGCCTGAATTTGACTACGAGGAGACGACATATGTTGCGCCGCCCACACTGCATTCTGGTACTTGTGACGTTATTGAGCCTCGTGCTGGCTGCCTGTGCCCCCGCTCCGGCACAGCCGACGCAATCGCCGCCGACCCCCGCGGCTACGCCGACGGCCGGGACCGTGACAATCACCGACAGCCTGGGCCGGCAGGTCACGCTGGCCGCGCCGCCTCAGCGCGTCGTGTCGCTGGCGCCTTCAAATACTGAGATCATGTTTGCGCTGGACGCAGGGAGCCTGCTTGTTGGCCGTGACGATTTCTCCGACTATCCGCCTGAGGCTTTGGCCGTGCCCAGTATCGGCAGCCTATACCCAACCGTAAATGCCGAGACCGTGGTGGCGCTTGAGCCCGACCTGGTGCTCGCTGCCGGCATTACCAATCCTGACGACGTTCAGCGCCTGGCTGACCTGGGACTGACTGTCTTCGCGACCCGCATTAATACGACGCTCGAAGATGTGTTCCACGATATCTTGGAGGTCGGCACGCTGGTAGGACGGGCAACGGAAGCCGAAGCGCTCGTAGGCGACCTGCGCGCGCGGGCCGAAGCGGTCACGGCCAAGACCAATGCCGCCCAGGACCGGCCCAAAGTGTTCTACGAAGTTGACGCGACCGAACCGGGGAGTCCATGGACGGCGGGGCCAGGCACCTTTATGGACCAGCTCATCACCCAGGCCGGCGGCCGGAACATCGGCGCGCTCTTGACCGAGCAGTATGCTCAGATCAGCCTGGAGCAGTTGGTCGCAGAGGATCCCGACGTGATCGTGCTGGGTTCGTCCACCTACGGCGGTCAAACACCTGAGACCGTGGCCGCCCGCGTTGGCTGGGGCGGGCTCAAGGCCGTGCAGACGGGCGCCGTCTATGTGTTTGATGATAATCTGGTCAGCCGGCCCGGGCCGCGGGTGGTTGAGGGTCTCGAGTTGCTGGCGCGGCTGATCCACCCTAACCTATTCGAATGACGACGCACTCCTCCCAGACAGCGTCCATTGCCGCGGCGCAGAACACAACCAGCGAGCTGCCGCGCGGGCTCATGCTCGAACGGTGGCGCGGCCTCCGTGCCCTGGCGCTGACGACCGCTGCCCTGCTGTCCGCTGCCCTGCTAGCGGTCGTCATCGGCTCGGTATCAATCCCACCTGGCGCCGTCCTGGCTCTGCTGGGTGAGCGCCTGGCAGGGCTGGCGCCTGCGGCCACGTATCCGGACACCTACCGCACGATCCTGTTCGAAATCCGCTTGCCACGGGTGGTCTTTACGGCTGTCACGGGTGCGGCGCTGGCTTCAGCTGGAACGGCTTACCAGGGCTTGTTCCGCAATCCGCTGGCGGACCCCTACTTAGTGGGAGTGGCCTCCGGCGCAGGGCTGGGGGCTACGCTCGCACTGGTGTCGGAGTGGCCGGGCCGCTGGCTGGGGCTCAGCGCCGTGCCAATTGGCGCCTTCTGCGGCGCGCTGCTGACGGTGGGGTTGGTCATCCTCAGCGCCCAAGTTGGCCACCGGGTACCAATCTCAACTATGCTGTTAGCCGGCGTTGCGGTGGGGGCCTTTGCCTCGGCCGTGACGACCTTCTTAATGCTGCGCACTCCAGAGGGGCTGCGCCGGGCGTTCAACTGGCTGCTGGGCGGCTATACTGGGGCCGGCTGGGCGCCGGTCGGCATAATTCTGCCATATGTCCTCGTCGGTCTGGTCGTCCTTCAGCTTAATGCGCGGGCTCTAAACGTGTTCCAACTCGACGAGGAACAGGCCCGGCAGCTGGGCATTCATGTAGAACGTGTCAAGCTGATCGTCGTCTTGGCGGCCACCCTGATGACGTCCGCGGTCGTGGCGTTTGGCGGCCTGATCGGTTTTGTCGGGCTCGTCGTTCCGCATGCGCTGCGCCTGCTGGTCGGACCGGACTACCGGCGGCTCATCCCGCTGTCAACTATCGGCGGGGCGGCCTTCTTGATCCTGGCCGATCTGTTGGCCCGCACCGTCCTGGCGCCCCAGGAACTGCCGGTGGGTGTCGTCACCGCCCTCGCCGGTGCGCCCTTCTTCGTGCTTCTGCTTCGTCGTTTAAGAAGATCGGTATTCTGAACATGACACCTCTTCGCCTGCTCAATCTATCGGCCGGCTACGGCGCGAGGCCCGTGCTGCACGGGATCAGCCTCAACATCGCTGCCAGCCAGGTGACGGCCCTGGTGGGCCCGAATGGCGCTGGCAAGTCCACCCTTATCCGCGTGCTCAGCGGCGTGCTGGCGGCCCGCGGCGGGGAGGCTCGCCTGAACGGCACGGACCTACTGCGGCTGCGGCCCGCTGAACGCGCTCGCCGCGTGGCTGTGGTTCCTCAAATGCTGCACCTGCCCGAGGCGTTCACGGTCGGCGAGATCGTGCTGATGGGCCGCACCCCGCACCTACCGCTGTGGGCCGGGGAAGGCCGCCGCGACTGCGAGGTCGCCTGGGCCGCGATGCGCCGGGCGCAAGTGGACGAATTGTCGGAGCGGCGCGCGGATGAGCTCTCGGGCGGTGAGCAGCAGCGCGTTGTGTTGGCGCGTGCCCTGGCCCAGGAACCACAGGTGCTTCTGCTGGATGAGCCAACAGCTCACCTGGATCTCAAACACCAGGTCAGAGTACTCGAGCTGGTGCGGGAACTGGCGCGTGTCGACAATCTGACCGTGCTGATGACGCTGCATGACCTGAATCAGGCCGCACTGTTCGCCGACAGTGTTGCGCTGATGCAGCGCGGCGAAATCGTGGCGCATGGTTCGGCGCAGGACGTCTTTACCGCCGAACGGCTGAGCCGCGTGTACGGTCTTCACGTTGCCGTCGGTGCGCATCCGGTGCGGGGCACGCCGGTAGTGATGGCTACTGGGACGCTGTAGGAGCCAACTCATGCCCAGATTGACCAAACTCTATACGCGCGGAGGCGACGAAGGCGAGACCAGCCTGGGCGGCGGCCAACGCGTGGCTAAGGACGATGCGCGGGTGGCCGCCTACGGCACAGTCGACGAACTGAATGCCTGCTTGGGTCTGGCCTTGGCTCAAGACCTGAGCCCCCGGCTCGACGAGGTGTTGCGGCTCATCCAAAACGAGTTGTTTCACCTGGGCTGCGACCTGTGCTTTCTCGAACAGGATAAGGCGCAGCATGCGCTGCCGCGGATTGAGCGGCGCCACATCGAGAAGCTCGAGGCGCTCATTGACGAGCTGAACCAGGTGGTCGGACGTCTGCAGAACTTCATCCTGCCGGGCGGCTGGCCAGGCGCCGCGGCCCTGCACCTGGCCCGGACCGTGTGCCGCCGCGCCGAGCGCGCTGTGGTCAGGCTGGCCCGCGCCGAGCCCATCGGCGAGTATGCCTTACGCTATCTCAACCGCCTCTCGGACCTGCTTTTCGTCATGGCCCGCTACGAGAACAAGCAGCGCGGCGTAGTTGAGCCGCTGTGGAACAGCTGGGCCTAGCCTATGTTGACTCTGCCCGCTATTCCGCCCCTCGATCTGCAAGCCGCTGCGGCCGCCCGCGCCCGCCAGGACAGCCTGACCAAGCCGCCCGGCAGCTTGGGCCGTTTGGAGGGCCTCGCGGCGCAACTGGCGGCCATGACTGGGCACGTGCAGCCGCCGGTGGCCCGGAAGGCCGTGATCGTCATGGCCGGCGATCACGGGGTGACGCAGGCCGGTGTGAGTGCCTATCCGGCTGCCGTGACGCCGCAGATGGTCCTCAACTTCATCGGCGGCGGCGCCGCGATCAATGTCCTGGCTCGTCAGGCCGGCGCGCGTGTGATCGTCGTGGACGTAGGCGTGGCCGCGGACTTTGCGGATCACCCCGGGCTGGTCAAACGCAAAGTGGCGCCGGGCACCTCCAACATGTTGAGCGGGCCGGCCATGTCTCGCGCCCAGGCCGAGGCGGCCCTGCAAGTGGGCCTCGACGTTGTGGCCGGCGAGATCGCGCAAGGCCTCGATGTGGTGGCCACGGGCGACATGGGCATCGGCAACACAACACCATCGTCGGCCATTGTGGCGGCTCTGACCGGCGCGCCCGTGGCTCTAGTGACCGGACGGGGCACGGGGCTCGATGATGCCGGACTGGCGCGGAAGGTCGCTGCGGTCCAGCAGGCGCTCGAAACCAATCGGCCCGATCCTCATGATGCTCTCGATGTCCTGGCCAAAGTCGGCGGATTGGAGATTGCGGGTCTGGCCGGCGTGATGCTGGGTGCGGCCGCTCAGCGTATACCGGTGGTAATCGACGGCTTTATTTCTGGTGCGGCCGCGCTGGTGGCGGCGAGCCTGGCTCCCGCAGTCACCAACTATCTGATTGCCGCCCATCGCTCGGTGGAGATCGGCCATCGGGTGCTGTTGGCCCATCTGGGCCTTGAGCCCTTGTTTGACCTGGAGCTTCGGTTGGGCGAGGGTACGGGCGCGGCGCTGGCCTTTCACCTGGTGGAGGCCGCCGCCCGCATCCAGCGTGAGATGGCGACCTTCGCCGAGGCGGGTGTGAGCACTCGGGTTGAGGCAGATGGACATGTGGCTGGCCTTTAGCTTCTTAACGACTTTGCCGGTGCCGGGCTTGGCGGCGCGGAAAGGCGCCGCGGAGACTAACGCACCTCTCGCCTTGGGACGCGCGGCTACCTGGTTCCCGGTGGTGGGGTTAGTGCTCGGCCTGCTTTTGGCCGGCGTTCTGTGGCTATTGGCCCGGATTTTTCCGCCGCTGCTAGCGGCCGCGCTACTCGTCACCCTGTGGGCAGCGCTGACCGGGGCCTTGCACCTCGATGGCCTGGCCGACTGCGGCGACGGACTGCTGGCTGCCACAACGCGCGACCGCCGTCTCGAGATCCTGCGCGATCCACGGCTGGGCAGCTTCGGCGCCTTGAGCCTGATCTTCTTCGTGCTGCTCAAAGTGCTGGCTGTCGCTTCGTTGGTGGAGGGCAGCCTGCCGTCCGGTCAGAGCCTCGGGATGGTGCCGGCAGCAGTCGCCTCTCGGGCTGGCGGCCTCATTGTTCTGCCGCTTGTTCTGGCTACGGTCACTGGGCGCTGGCTTATCTTGTTGGCTGCTCGTCAGCCAGGCGCGCGGTCCGAAGGTTTGGGCGCCGCCTTTGCCCGCGGCTTGGGGCCGGCAGCGCTCTGGGTCGCGGGCGCCTTTACGCTCGGCGTAGCCTTTCTTGGCGGCTGGCGCGGCCTGAGCGCTGTCGCCGCGGCTCATCTCGCTGCAGCGTTTGTCTTTCGCGCGGCGCGCACACGCCTGGGCGGCCTCACGGGGGATGTCTTTGGCCTCACCGTGGAGGTGGCCGAGCTTACAGTCCTTCTCGTATTCGCCGCTCATTCGCCCCTGTAGAACCGCTACCGCAAAGGCTTACGCGCGTTATGATCGGGCCCGAGCGGTGGAGCGGCTGAGGCCAGCTGACCATGTCGCCCTATCCTTTTCGACTTGGCACCACCTCCTACATCATCCCCGACGATATTCTTCCCAATGTGCGTTATCTGGCGGACAAGGTCGATGATGTTGAATTGGTACTCTTCGAGGTCGACGAAGGACCTAACAACCTGCCTTCCTCAGCCATGGTTGCCGAGTTGGCTGACCTGGCCGCGACCCACGACTTGACCTACACTGTTCACCTGCCGCTCGACCTGCGCCTGGGCGACGGCGGTGACCCAGGCCATATCTCATTGCAAAAAGCATGGCGGGTGATCGAGCGCACGCGGCCCCTGGCGCCCTGGGCGTACGTGGTGCACCTGGACGGACGTTCGCTGCTGGCCGCGGTGCAGGCAGGCACGGCTAGCGCGGCCCAGGTCGGTGAGTGGCAGGCACACTCGCGACGCGCGCTGAGTCTGGCTGCGGAGTGGGCCGCAGGGGCCGATCGCCTAGCGGTCGAGAACCTCGAGCGCTACCCGCTGGAGTTCATCGCGCCGGTTATCGAGCAAGTGCCGGTCAGCCGCTGCGTAGACGTCGGTCATCTCTGGCTCGACGGGCACGATCCGGTAACTTACCTGAGCGCCGCCCTGCCACGCACGCGCGTTATTCATCTGCACGGCCTGGCCGAACGAGATCATAAGTCTCTGGCTCATATGCCGCCTGAGAAGCTGAATCCGGTGCTGGCGCTGCTGGCCCGATCGGGCTACTCCGGCGTGCTGACGTTGGAGGTGTTTGGAGAGGATGACTTTCACTCATCGCTGGCGGCGCTACGCGCCGCCCATGCAGTCGTGACAGAAGAGCCAACGTGACGCGCAGCCTGACGCTTGTCCTGGGTGGCGCCCGCAGCGGGAAGAGCCGCTACGCCCAGACCCTTGCATCGCAGGGATCTGTTTCCGTGCTGTATGTGGCGACGGCCGAGGCCGGGGATGCTGAGATGGCGGCGCGTATTGCCGCGCACCGCGCCGAGCGCCCGGCGAGCTGGGACACTCTTGAGGCGCCGATCGGGGTAGGGGAGGCGATTCGCCTGGCGGAGCAGAGGAAAGGACCGGCCGCGCGCCCGCAAATCGTGGTGCTCGATTGCTTGACGCTCCTAGCGAACAACGTGATCGGAGCGCTAGCTGGCGACGTGACGCCGCAGGCAGCCGAGGCAGCGGTAATACGCGAGGTCAATGGTCTGCTGGACGCTTACCAGGCCACAGACGCGGCTTGGTTAGTAGTTTCCAACGAGGTCGGGCTGGGGCTGGTGCCGGCCTATCCGCTGGGCCGGGCCTATCGCGACGCGCTGGGGCGCGCCAATCAGCGCCTGGCAGCCATGGCCGACAATGTGCTCTTTTTGGTCGCTGGCCTTCCGTTAGCCGTGAAAGGCCATGTGCCGCGAGACTCATGGCCCTAACCACCAGGGAAAGGCTGCAGAAAGCCGTCAGGAGGAATGCCATTGGTGTACGCAACCGCATCAATGGTGGCGCCGGCGTTGTTGGCGATCAGCCTCAGCCACTCGCCGGCTGCGGCCACGTGCACTGCCTGGCAGCCGGGCGGAGGTTGGGTCAGTTGGCTGAGCGGCGTCGCCGTGGCTGGTGCCCGCTTGGCCGTGACGGCCTCAACAACGTCCGGCGACAAGACCGCGGCCCGGGTGACGGTGCTCTGGGCAGCGCCAGGGCTCACCGTCGCCTTTGACAAAGCCGGCGCCGCTTGGCAGCCGGCGGCTCGCACAGGGCCAACGCCATTAGCGCCGGCGGGAGCTTCGACGGCAGCAGCAATAGGGCCGGCGGCTACGCGCCCTCGGTGCGCAGAAGGAATCGCTGGCGCAAGTCCGCTGTCGGCATGGGCGCCTGCCCCCTAGACGACGCGCCCGAGACGAAAGGCCCAGGCCGACATGGCAAGGCCGAGGAAGGCGCAGACGAGGTACAGACCGGGCAGGCCCAGCCAGGGCAGGAGCGCGTAAGCTAGGGTGGGGGCCAGGGCGCTGCTGAAGTCGCCCAGGGTGTGCATGGCGCCCAAGGCACGACCACGCTGGGCCGGGGCGGCGTGGTCGCCCAGGAGGGTGGTGGCCAGACCCTGGCTGCTGCCCGCCGCGACGGCCATGAGGGGCACGCCCAGCAGAACGAAGGGCGGCGTGCCCATGGCAAGCAGCAGGGCACCGGCAACGCCCGGGAGCAGCAGAGCGGTCACGACGGGCCAGCGACTGTGGGCGCGATCGGAGCGGTGGCCGGCAAGCGGCGCAGACAGGCCGCTGATGAGGGTGCTGAGGCCCAGCAACAGGCCGGTGAGCGTGGCAATACCAGGTGTGCCCAGACTGTTTCCGGCCAGCCGTGACACACCGGCTTGCCAGGCCTCCCAACGCGCTTGCACGAGCAGTCCCAGGGTGGCGCTGACGATGCCGGCCAGGACAAAGCGGTTGGTGCTGTAAAGCATGACAACGGGCGCCATCCAATTGCGCAGCGCCGGCCCAACGGCTGGCGCGACGTGGCGAACGGGCTGCGGCGCCGGACCAGGCGAAGTCGATGGGGCCGTGGCCGCAGCCTGGGTCAAGGAATCACCCGGCGAAGCAGCGACTGAGATGGGCACCGGAACTGGCGTTTGTTGCGCATAGCCGCGCGACTCAGGCAGCCAAACCAAGACAACGACCGCGCCGAGCAGGGTGCCGGCGGCCGCGATGGTTAGAGCGGCATGATAACCGACCAGGTCGGTGAGGAGACCGCCGGTGGGAAACCCCAAGACGCCTCCCAGGTAGAACGCCAATTGATACAGCCCGGTCCAACGCCCGCGATTCTGGGGGGCGGCGACATCAAGGAGAATGGTATTACCGCCTACCCAGATGCCCGACCACGCCAGACCCCATAGAAGGCGCCCGCCGAGCAGCGGCCAGAAGCCGTCGGTGAAGGCGTAGAGAGCGGTGGAGAGCGCGCCTAGGAACAGCGCGGGCACGAACAGCCGGCGCCGCGGCAAGCGATCGTAGGCCCAACCCAACGCGCCGTTCGTCAACAGCCGGATCCAGCGGTTGGCGCTGAGGAGCACGCCGACGCTGGCCAGGGTGATGCCGGCCTGGGCGGTGTGGCTCGGCAGGACGGCGTACAGCGCGGTGTCGCCCATGAGAGATATGGCGGTGCCCAGGCCGACTGGCAGGAGGATGCGCCAGAGGGCCCAGGAGGGGGAGGGCGAGAGCGGTTTCAAGGTCGGTGGGTATTATAGAGGGTATCAGGCGCGGAGGAGGGCGCCGATTCCGCGGTGGGCAGGATGGGCGCGGCATCTGAGCGATGATCGTCGAGTGGGCCGGGCGGTAGATCGGCCCGGACGAAGTAGCCGCCGCCAGGCACACGGCCGCGGCAGCCAGGCGGGAGCGCGGCGGTCATGCCGGCAGCATAAAACGCAGCAGGCGCTGCCAGGCGTCGGCCGACTCGGCGGCGAACTCTTCCGCGCGCCGGTCGAAGAAACCGTGCGGCGCGCCCCGATAGGTGACGATCTCGTGCGCCACGCCGGCCTGGTCGAGCGCCGCGTCGAGGGCGGCGACGTGCTCGGGCGGGATGCCGGCATCGGCGCCGCCAAACAGTCCCAGGACAGGACAGCGGATGCGCGGGGCGACGTCTACCGGCGTGCCCTGGGCTTCGTCCAACTTGCGGCCCAGACCGGCGTAGAAGGCGACGATGCCGGCCAGGCCAAACGGCTGGGCGGCTGAGTAGATCGACAAGCTGCCGCCACGGCAGAAGCCGAGGATGAAGGTGGGCCACTCGGCGCCCGGCCCCTGGCGCAGGTAGTCGAGGCAGGCCCGTGCGTCGGCGTGGACCGTGCTGACCTGCATCTGCTCCACATGTGGGCGAAACTCGAACAGTTCGGCGCGCGAGGTCAGGCCAGCGGTGCGCCCAAAGTAGTCCATGGCCACGGCCGCGATGCCCACCTCGGCGAAGCGCAGGGCCAGGTCCTTGTAGAACTGGTGCAGGCCGCGGATGTCGGGGTAGATGAGCACCTGCGCTGAGCGCGGCTGTTCAGGGTGGGCGGCGTAGGCGGCGAAGTGGTTGTCATCGGCAGCGGTGAGGACCAAATCTTCACCGCTGGCGCTGCCAGTGGCGCCGGGGGGCCGAGGGGGACGGGCTTGATCGTCGTAGCACATCGGCGAGTTCCTTCGGGGTCAGGACAACGGCGGCCAACTCAAGCGGCGCGGCCGACCAGGGCCGGCAGGCGAACCGGCCTAGGCCTTGAGCTTGTCCAGGTAGTGGCGGCGGAGCTTGGCGACCTTAGGCGCGATCACCACCCGGCAATAGCCGGCGCCGGGGTTATTGGCAAAGTAGTTCTGGTGATAGTCCTCGGCCGGGTAGAACGGCCCAGCGGGGGTGAGTTCAGTGACGATTGGGTTGGGCCAAACGCGAGCAGCAGTTAGGGCGGCGATGACGGCCTGAGCGGTCTGGTGCTGCTCGGGCGTGTGGTAGAAGATGGCCGAGCGGTATTGGGTGCCGGCGTCGGCGCCCTGACGGTTGAGGGTGGTTGGGTCGTGAATGGTGAAGAACACATCGAGCAGATCGCGGAAGGAGATGACGGCGGGGTCGAAGTGGATCTGCACGGCCTCGGCATGGCCGGTGCTGCCGGAGCAGACCGCCTCGTACGACGGATGGGGGACATCGCCGCCGGTGTAGCCGGAGACAACCTGGCGGACGCCGCGCAGCAACTGGTAGGCGGCGTCTAGACACCAGAAGCAGCCGCCAGCGAGGGTGGCGACTCCTGGCCCGGAATTGAACGCTGCAGCAGGTTTCGTCGACATATTGGTTACGTTCTGTCAGTGAGCCAGTAATACGATTACGGCGAATATTATAGGTTGGGAAGGGGCGAAGCGCAAAAGTGGAGAATTCAGGGTTGACATGATATACTGTGTGATATACACTGTTTGATACATACTGTGTGATAAGGAGTATGTATGGATAATGACGTGTTTGACAATCTTCGGCTGGAACTGAGAAGGGGCTGCCTGACCGTAGCAGTGCTGGCGCAGCTGCGAACCGAGCAGTACGGATACTCCCTGGTCAAAGCGCTGGTGGATCACGGGCTGGACATCGACCAGAGCACGCTTTACCCACTGTTGCGGCGGCTGGAGAACCAGGGCTTGTTGGTAAGCGAATGGCGGGAGGAGAACAAGCGCGGCAAGCGCTTCTACCGCCTGTCGGAGGAGGGGGGAGCGATACTGGAGCATTTGCTGGGCGAATGGCAGGCCTTGAACGCGTCGATTGATCGGATTGTGCAGGAGGCTTAGGCGATGAGACTACTTGAGCGGTATCTGAAGGCAGTTGAGAGCTACCTGCCCGTGGCGCAGCCAAAGGACATCATCCGCGAGCTGGAAGAGAACATCCAGGCGCAGATGGACGATGAGGCGGCGCGGCGCGGCCGGCCACTAACGGAAGAGGAGCAAGCCGCCATCCTCAAGCTGGTAGGCAACCCGGCGCTGGTGGCGGGGCGATATCACAACAGCGAGCTCGGCGTAGCGTTTGGGCGGCAGTTGATCGGGCCGGGGTTGTTTCCGCTATATGCGCGAGTGCTGAGCATTACGCTGGTGAGCGCGGCGGCAGTGCGGATGCTGGTTGGGCTGTGGCTCGGGCAGCCGCCGATCGGGGCGATGATTCAGGGGCTGCTCGTCCTGGTGTGGCCGTTCGCCATTGTTACCGCCGTGTTTGCCGGCATCCAATCGGTGCTGACCAAGAACCCCGACTTATGGAACGCCTGGGACCCGATGGCGCCGCCGACGCGGCTGTCGAACGCGCAGTGGGTGTCGCGCCTGGAGGCGCTGCTCGAGATCGGCATCGTCGCCGCGGTGCTGCTGTGGCTGCGCTCGGATTTCATGGGCGCCCTCCTGGCGAACCTGATGCGGCTGCTGCCACCGGTGTGGCCACAGATCTACGGACTGGCCGTGGCGCTAACGGCCGCTGGGCTGGCGCCGGCCGTGATCAGCCTGCTCTGGCCGCGAGCGGAGCGGCTCCGCCTGGCGGTGCGGATCACGCTGGGGTTGGCTTGGGTGGCGGGCCTGTCCTCCCTGTTGGCGGCCGGCGACTGGGGGATTGGCACGGCCACAGCCTTCAACCAATACATTTGGTACTCGGTGTTGGTCTTGGCTGTCGTCTCGGCGGTCGTGGTCGTGGTAGACGCCACACGGCTGCTGCGCAGGCGGGGGCCCGAGCCACGCGCTGAGGCGAGGTGACGTCGGAATCGGCCAGCAGCGGGGCCCGGCGCGCAGGCACAAACGCGCCCGGCCCCTTTCGTTGATCGCGCTAGTCTGGCACGACGAAGTTGGTATACCAGACAGTGAAGGTAGGCAGATGAGGCTTGGCCCAGAGGGACCAGACCTGGGTAACGTAGCGGCCGGCCACCTCGGCGCGGGCAGCGGGGGTGGGCGCGGCGACGATGCTGGCCACGGTGAGGGAGCCGGCAAAGGATGGCGGCGTGAGCCAGCGGAAGCGACCACGGCGGGTTCCACCCTGAGGCCGCACGACGCGCTGGCGAAGCCAAAGAGCTTGGTCTGGGGCCAGGCCGCGCTCTAGCACGCCGAACAGGGTGAGGGCGTGAACGGCCACAGATTGGATGGCCTGAGGCGAAGGCGTGCCGGTGTGCTGGATCGCGTAAGCATCCAGCAGGAGCGCGTTGAGCGGGGCAAGTGCCAGAGGGGGCTCGCCGCCGTGGAGGAGCTTGGTGAACAGAACCCAGCAGGCAGCGGACGCGCCGATGTAGCGATGGGTGGGGCCGTCGAGCGTGGGAAGGGCTGCGCCACAGCCGTAACAGGTTTCGAGCTCACCCGGTGACACGCTGCCTCGCCTTTGCATAGCCGGCATCGGTGCTAGGCCGGGGATGCATAACACTCCGCGGCAGCGGCGCGTGCCTCGGAGACGGCGCGCGCAGGCGCGGGCGCGCCAAGGCTGGCCAGCATTAGCGCGGCCAACAGCACGGGATGAAGCCCGCCAAGGCGTTTCCGGCTGGCGCAAGACGGCACGGCCTTCACGTGTCTGAGGGGTCGGCTGCTGGTCGACGAGCACGGTTCAGACGACCCTGGTGCTGACGGCGGTGGACTGGGCCCGTCTGGCGATACGCGGCGCACCCAGATTGTACTCCGACTTCAATCGAACGCGACAGGAGACGGGCTAAAGACAGGACCGCGTTCATATCGAGGGCGCGCCGGGACTGCCGGGACTG
>JADLEU010000176.1 GCA_020845955.1 Anaerolineales bacterium | reverse complement strand
TGGGTGAAATTTGCCACACACACTGTTTGGCGTTATCCTTGCCGCCAGACGCCTCGTCTGGCATGGAGGAGAACGCTCTGCATGTATCTGGCGATTGATGGTGTGATCGGGGTCGGCAAGACCTCGCTGGCCCGCCTGCTGCAGCCAGCGTTTGACGCCGAGGTCCTACTCGAAGTCTTTGAAGAGAATCCATTCCTGTCCGACTTTTACAGCGACCGCGCCCGCTACGCGTTCCAAACCCAGATCTTCTTCCTGCTCTCGCGCTATCACCAGCAGCGCGCCGTGCCGACGCTGCTGGAGCGCGGCAGCCTGATCGCCGACTACACTTTCGCCAAGGATGCTTTGTTTGCCCGCATCAACCTGAGCGGCGAAGACCTCACGCTCTATCGCCAGCTGCACGATGCCCTGGCCGAAAAGATTCCACGGCCGGCGCTGACGGTTTATCTGCGCGCCCCCACCCCGATGTTGTTGGAGCGCATCGCGCGGCGCGGCCGAGAGTACGAGCGCCAGATAGACCCGACCTACATCGCCGAATTGGGCGCGGCCTACGACGACTTCTTTGCGGCGGCTGCCGAAGATGGCAGACAGGCGCGGGTGCTGATCATCGAAACCGAGCATCTCGACTTCGTCAACCGGACGGAGGACCTGCGGCTGGTGACCAAGCAGATCCAGAAGGCGTTGGGCCTGGGCGCTGTCCAGGTACCGCTGCCGCTGGAGGGCGACCGGTGACGGCCCATCCGCGTGGGCACGCCAGCCGCGAAGCGCCCATCGAGCGCGCCACCCTGCTGAAGATCGCCCGCGACGCAACCCAACAGCGCATGGCGGCCCGGCCCAGCCTGATCTCGGCATATCTGACCGGGTCGGTGGCGGCTGCCGAGCCCTTGCTGGGCGAGGCGACCGACATCGACCTGGTGCTGATCGACGCGGCCATGCCGGCCGCGGCGCGCGAGGTGGTGCGGCTGACCGACCAGGTGGCGCTCGACGTGCAGTATCGCGGCAAGGATGAGTATGCCAACCCCAAGTCGCTGCGCGTGCATCCCTGGTTGGGGCCCGAGTTGGCCGAGCCGCTCTTCCTGATCGACCGCACGCATTTCTTCGAGTTGGCGCAGGCCAGCGCGCGCGGGCAGTTCCACCGGCCCGACTACGTGGCGGCGCGGGCGCGCACCTTTCTGGCGTGGGCGCGGGGCGAGCTGCACATTGGGTTGCTGCCAGGGGCCGAGCCGGAGGCCTTCGTCACCCTGGGCGGGCTGTGCCAGGCCATGCTCTACGCCGCCAACGCCGCGATCAGCCTGACGGGTTTTCCGGGCGCGGGCCGGCGCCTGACGATGAAGCTGGAGGCGGCGGCGGGCAAGCTGCGGCGGCCTGACCTGCATGGCGAGTTCCTGGCGCTGCTGCGCAGCGAGCTGGCGCCTGAGCGGGCCGAAGCGCTGCTGGCCGACTGGCAGGCCGCCTACCGCGCCGGGCAGACCGCTACCGACGAACTGATCCACCCGGCCCGCCGGACGCTCTACGAGCGCGGCTTCCGGGCCCACATCCAGGCCGACCGGGCGGCCGAAGCCCTGTGGCTGATGCTGGCCACCTGGAATGCCGCCATGCGGCACATGCCGGCCGGCAGCGGGCAGGCCGAGCGTTGGGCCGGTTTTCTTAACGCACTGGGCCTGGCTACGCCCGAGGCGTTTGGCGAGCGCGTGCAGCAGGCCGTGGACTATGTGACCCTGGTAGATGGCCTGGTGGAAGGCTGGGCGGAGAGAAATGGCGCATAGTTGCGCAGGTGTGAAGATATGGGAGGCGAGGGGCGGCGTGGGCCGTGGTGACGGCGCGAGCGGAGCACGAATAGGCGAACCATGAAGAAGTTCATTGCAGTGGCGGGCAACATCGGCGTGGGCAAGTCGACCCTGGTGACGCTGCTGAGCCGCCGCCTGGGTTGGGAGCCGTTCTACGAGGCCGTGGCCGAAAACCCGTACTTGGCCGATTTCTACGCCAACATGCGCCAGTGGAGCTTTCACTCCCAGATCTTCTTCCTGTCCAACCGGCTGCGGTCGCACCGGCAACTGCTCGACCACCCCACCTCGGTGGTCCAAGACCGCTCGGTGTACGAGGACGCGGAGGTGTTCGCGCATAATCTCTACGACCAGGGGCACCTGGGCGAGCGCGACTTTGGCACCTATCGCCAGCTCTACGAGGTGCTGACAGAGTTCCTGCCGCCGCCCGACTTGGTGGTGTATCTGCGCGCCTCGGTGGAGACCCTGCAGCGGCGCATCGCGCGGCGCGACCGCGACTACGAGCGCCAAATCGAGCCGGGCTACCTGGCGCGGCTCAATCGGCTATACGAGCGCTGGATCGAAGCCTTCAGCCTGTGTCCAGTGCTGACCGTGCCAGCCGACGACCTCGACTACGTGGCCTACCCGGCCCACCTGGACCTGGTGGTACAGAAGGTGCTCGACCGGCTGCAGGGCAAGAGCGAGGTGGTCTTCGACCACGACGAGGTCCAGCGTATCATGCCTCGATGAGCTCTGGGGTGTCGCTATCGAGGTCGGCCACCGCCGCCCAGCGTTTTCCCAGATCTTGCCCCACCTCGCCGGCTAGGCTGCCGCCGGCTGCCTGGGCGCGCGCAATCCCCTCGTCCAGCTGCGCCACCTGAAAACGCCACCGATTCCGGTTCTGGCGCGCGTCAACGCCAGCGACCGCATCAGAGCAGAGCAGCAACCCCCCACCGGTCAGCCAGCCGCGAGCGAGCGTCGTCCCGTAAGCGGCCACCGGCTGCAAATCCGCGTCGAAGGCGAGGTTGTAGAACGCCACGATGCTGGCCATGGGGTGGCGAGGGTGAGGGCCGCCCAGGCAAGTGGGATGCCAGGCATGCGGGCGTCCAACTCAGGATCAAGGGGCGAGCCAGGCCATGGAAGGGTTCTGAGCCGGCACCGAAGCGGGTCGATAGCCCGGCTCTTATAGAAAGTGTGTTCTGATTATCAAGCAACTAACCAAGCTATAACGGAACCCTGACCCTGTGTTATACTTTGCGTGAACGCAAAAAAGCGCGCCAAACGCGAAATTCGACGGCATTTCGGCGAAAGCGCAGGATCGCTAGGACCAGAGTACCCTACATGGCACATTTGAACGGCCAGGCCTCGGAGCAGACGCGGCTGGGGCTGTTGTACCAAATCAGCCGTGAGATTTCGCGCCGGCTAGAACTGTCGCAGCTGCTGCCCAGGCTGCTGCAGCGCACGCTGGGAGGTCTGCCGGCGTATTCCGGCAGCCTGATTGTGCTGGACGAGGCTGGCGCGCTGCGGGAGGCGGCCCTGGTGCGCGCCGGGAACGTGCAGCCGAATCCCGCCGCCCGGCTGGCGGCCGGGCTGGCTCAGGGTCTGCTGGGCCGGGTGGCGCGGAACCCCCAAACAATCTACGTCCCCGATATTGCGGCCGATGCGCGCTGGCCCCAAGCCGACGACAGCCTGGGCGCCGAGGCGCGCTCGGCCGTACTCGCACCCATCATCGGACGTGAGCGCGTGGTCGGCGTGCTGGCGGTGGCGAGGCTGGCGGTCGAGGCCTTTACGCTAGACGAGCTGACTCTGCTGGCTGCCATCGCGGCGCAGGCCGCCATCGCCGTGGACAACGCGGCGCTGCTGGCGGCCGAACGGCGGGGGCGGGCCGTGAGCAACACTCTGCGCGAGGTAGCGCGCATCATCAATGCCACGCTCGACCTGCAGCAGGTGTTGCCGCTGGTACTGGAACAACTCGGGCGCGTCATTACCTACGACAGTGCTTCGATCCTGCTGCGCCAGAGCGGCCGGCTGCAGGTTTCGGCGGCGCGCGGTTTTGCGGATCAGGAGGCCGTGCTGCAGCTCACCTTTGACACCGAGCACGGTATTTCCGCCCGGGTGATGCAGGAAAAGCGCAGCCTGGTGTTGGACGACGTGCAGCGCTCGAGCGAGTGGCTGCCGGCCGGCGTGCGCGAGACCGGCCAGATCCGCTCGTGGGTCGGCGCGCCGCTGATCGCCAAGGATGAGGTCATGGGCGTGCTGGCGGTCGATAGCTGGACTCCCAACGCCTACACCGTCGCCGACGGGCAGTTGGTGATGGCCTTTGCCGAGCAGGCCGCCGTAGCCGTGCTGAACGCGCGGCTGTTTGCCGACAGCGAGCGGCGCGCCTATGGCCTGCGGGCGCTGGCGACCACCGCCCAGGCCATCAACGGCACGTTTGACTTGAGCACGGTCCTGCAGTTGGTTGTTCAGCACGCTCGCGAGTGGCTTGGCATGGAGGGCGCCTCGCTGGCGCTGGTGGAAGGCGAGCGGCTGGTGTTCATGGAGGCGGCCGGCCCCACCGCGGAGAGCGTGCGGACCGCCGTCATCGACCTGGGCGACGGCATCGCGGGCTGGGTGGCACAGCACAACGAGCCCATCGTAGTGCCGTCCGCGCGCACCGATCCACGCTTCTTCAAGGGGCTCGACGACAAGAGCGGCTTTGAGACCCGAGCCCTGGCCTGCGTGCCAGTGCGCATTGGCGACCGGGCGATCGGCGTGCTGGAGGTGGTGAACCCGGCCGGCGGCGTGTTCGACCCCGAGACCCTGCACCTGCTCGACAGTCTGGCCTCGCTGGCCGGCACGGCCATCGTCCAGACGCAGCGCGTGGCCGAGATTCAGGCGGCTGAAAACCGCTTCGTGGGCTTGTTTGAAGACAGCCTGGACCCCATCCTGATCACCAACCTGGACGGCGTGATTACGGATGCCAACCACAGCGCGGTGGGCTTCTTCGGCTATCCGCGCGACAACCTGATGGGCCTGCGCGTGAACAGTCTGCACCGGGTGGGCACCGATTCGCTGGCATCCGGCCGCTTTACGCCGCTGCTGAGCGGGGAGCCCATCAGCTACGAGACGCGGATCACCACGCGCGAGGGGGCAGAGGTGCCGGTGGAGGTGCATGCCAAGCTCATCCAGCGCGGCGAGGAAAAATTCATCTACTGGATTCAGCACGATCTGTCGGATCGGCTGGCGCTAGACGAGCTGCGCGAGGATCTGATGAGTATGATTGTCCACGATCTGCGCAGCCCGCTGGGCAACATCATATCGGCCCTTGACATTTTGCGCAGCGCGCTGCCGTCGGACGACGAGATGGTCAACTCGCTGCTGACCATTGCGCAGCGCGCGGCAGGCCGGCTGTCGCGCCTGGTGGACTCGCTGCTGGACGTGCGCCGGCTGGAGGCCGGCGAACTGGGGCTGCAGCGCGCGCCGGTGGCCCTGGACGGGCTGCTGATGGAGGCGGTCGAACAGGTGCAGGCTCTGGTGGCCAGCAAGAACCTGCGGCTGCGCACGGTGCTGGCCCGTGACCTGCCGCTGGCCGCGGCCGATGCCGACCTGCTGCGGCGCGTGGTCGTCAATCTGCTGGACAATGCCATCAAATACACGCCCAAGGGAGGCGCCATCACTCTCGCCACCAAGCGCAGCGGCAGCACCCTCACGGTCAGCGTGCGCGACACCGGGCCGGGGGTGCCCGAAGGCGAGCACGAGCGCATCTTTGATAAGTTCATGCGCGTGCAGCGCGAGGCGGCCCCCAAGGGTCTGGGCCTGGGGCTGGCGTTCTGCAAGCTGGCCATCGAGGCGCACGGCGGGCGCATCTGGGTAGACAGCGGGCGCGGCGTCGGCGCCACCTTCTACTTTACCCTGCCACTGGCGGCCACGGCCGAGCTGCGGGCGGCGGCCGCGAGCACCTTGTCGGGGTAGCTCGCGCGCTGGGCTGATCTTCTAACCGGGTAGGGATGGGTCATGCAGAAACTGGCCAAGGACATCTATGTCGAAACCGCCTTTCCAGGAGTGACCGTGGGGGCGGTGGTCACGCGCGAAGGCATCGTCTGCATCGATGCGCCGACGCACCCGGCCGACGCCCGCCGCTGGCGTCTGAAGCTGGCCCAGTTGAGCCCGAAGCCGGTCTTGTATGTGATCAACCTCGACCATCACCGCGACCGGGTGGCGGGCAGTCAATGGTTTGAAGCGCCGGTGATCGCCCACGAGGCCACCTCTGAGCGGCTGCGGCAATTGCCAGAGCTGTTCAAGGGCGCGCCGTCGGAAAGCGGGGCCGAGGCCGACCTGAGCGCCGAGCTGAATGGCGTGCGCCTGGTGCTCCCGCAGGTGTCCTTCACCGAGCGCATGCGCCTGGCGCTCGACGGGCATGACCTGCACCTGGTACACCGGCCGGGAAGCGCTCCTGGGGCCATCTGGGTGGAGTTGCCCAACGAGCGGATCGTCTTCACGGGCGATTCGGTCACGCTGGGCGTGCCCCCGCCGATGCAGGAGGTGGACCTGCAGGCCTGGCTGGCCACCCTGGCGCAGCTGCGCCGCGCGCGGTTCCCGGCGAAAGTGATCGTGCCGGGCCGGGGGGGACCGACCGACAAGCAGGGGCTGAAGCCGATGGAGGACTTCCTCAAGCTGGCGCGGCGCCGGCTGGAGGCGCTGGCACGCGCCAAGAAGACGCGCGCCGATGCGGCGGCGCTGGCCGAGCCCTTGCTGGCGCTATTCAGCGTGCCGGCCTCGATGCGCGAGCACTGTGCCCGCCGGCTGCGCATGGGGTTGGAACGCCTCTACGATCAGCTTACGGCTCAGTAGGCCTGCCCGCTCCGTGTCCGCGCCTTATCAGCCCCTGGTTGAGTTTACCCGCGGCGGCGTCGTGGAATCGGTGCACTACGGCGCGCTGGCCATGGCCGACACGCGCGGCCGGCTGGTGGCCAGCTACGGTGATCCGTACGTCGTGACGTTCATGCGCTCGAGCGCCAAGCCCTTTCAGGCGCTGCCGCTGGTGGAGACCGGCGCGTCCGAAGCGTTCAAGCTGCCCCCGAGCGAGCTGGCCCTGGTGTGTGCCTCGCATCGCGGCCTGGATATGCACGCTGAGGCGGCCGCCAGCCTACAGGCGCGGATCGGAGCCAGCCAGGACGACCTGCTGTGCGGGACGCACGAGGTGGGCGACCCGACCACCGCGCGGCGCCTGGCGAGTGAGGGAGTGACGCCGCTACCGAACCGCCACAACTGCTCGGGCAAACACAGCGGCATGCTGGTGCTGGCCCGCCACCACGGCTGGCCGCTGGCGGACTACGTCAACCCGAGCCACCCGGTGCAGCAGTTGATCCTGCAGACGTTTGCCGAAATGTGCAGTCTGCCGCCGGCCGACGTCGTAGTGGGCATCGACGGGTGCTCAGCCCCGAATTTTGCGGTGCCGCTAGTGAGCGCGGCCACAGCGTATGCGCGCCTGGCCGACCCCACGCGGCTGCCCCATCGCCGTGCCAATAGCCTGCGGACCTTGTTCTACGCCATGACGGCCTATCCCGAGATGGTGTGCGCTCCGGGCGCCTTCGATACGGAGTTGATGCGGCGGCGGCCCGGCTTGCTGGTGGCCAAGGGCGGGGCGGAGGGTTATCAGGGCCTGAGTCTGGCGGCCAACGCGCTGCGGCCGGGGTCGCCTGCCCTGGGAATCGCGCTCAAGGTGTCAGACGGCGCCGGTCGGGCGGTCCATGTGGCCGTGCTGGAGGTGCTGCGCCAGCTTGGACTGCTAGACGACGCCGATTTTGGGGCGCTGGCCGAATTTGGCTTTGGCCCCCGGCTGCCGCTGCGGAACTACCGGCAGCTGGTGGTGGGCGAAGCGCGGCCCGTGTTTACGCTGGACTATTCGGGAGGGCCGGTCGGCTAGGACGGGCTCGGGTCCGCCAAGCGGCCCAGCAGGGCCAATTGACGAGTCTTGCGGCCCTATGGTATTATCCAGGCCGTGAATTTTGAGGCCGCTCGCGCGTCGGGGGCGGCCCCATTTTTGCCAAAGAGGGACACCTATCAGCGCATCAGAATACCGTCTCAACGATCAAATCCGCGTCCGCGAAGTTCGGGTGATTGGGCCGAACAACGAGAACCTGGGCGTTCTGCCGATCCAGGATGCCTTGCGCCTCGCACGCGAGGCCAGCAAGGACCTGGTGGAAGTGAGCCCGACGGCGGCGCCTCCGGTCTGCCGCATCCTCGACTACGGGAAGTTCCTGTACGAGAAGTCGAAGAAGGACAAGGAAGCCCGCAAAGCACAAAAGGTGATCGAGGTCAAGGAGATCCAGCTCCGGCCCAAGACCACCGATCACCACGCGAGCTTCAAAGTGCGCGACGCGCGGCGGTGGCTGGAAGAGGGCAAAAAGGTCAAGGTTCGCATTAAGTTTCGCGGCCGCGAAATCACCTACCCGCAGATCGCCCGGCAAGATCTGATGGACATCGCCAAGGAATTGGCGGACGTAGGGGTAGTGGAGCAGATGCCGGATTTGGAAGGCCGCACCATGTTGATGGTGCTGGGGCCGAACCCCAAACGGGCGAAAAAGGAATCGGTCAGGAAGGCCGAGGAGGCCCCGCCCGGAGACACGTCTGATGCCGCGTAGCCATCCTCACCGGGGCAGCCAGCCCCGGTGTGTTTTGCCGACCAGCGAAGCTGGCGCGGAATGGTCCAGCAGCCGGAAAGGGTGAGAACAGTGCCTAGAAAAGTCAAGGCGAGCGGGAAGCAGAAGCTGAAGACGCACAAGGCCACCGCCAAGCGTTTTCGGATGACGGGCACCGGCATGGTTGTGCGGACGAAGAAGGGCAAGAGCCACCTGCGCCGCCGCACCTCGGCCCGCACCAAGGCGCAGCTGTCCGAGATGTTGCCATTGAAGGGCGCCGGTTTCATCAAGCGCGTCAAGCGCCTGGCGCCCTACATGAGGAAGTACAAGGCCAACCCGCCGGCCTAACTAGAAGCCGCGGCGGAGATTAGCGCTGGCGGCTTACGGCATCAACTCGCGCTCGCCGCGGGCCGTAGGCCGTGAGTAGGAGTGTTTGAAATGGCTCGTGTTAAGGGCGGTTACCGCCCCCATCGGCGTCACAAGAAGGTTCTCCGGCTGGCCAAGGGCAAGCGCGGCGCTTACCATCGCCTGTTCAAGCGCGCCAACGAGGCGATGCTGCATAGCCTATGGTATGCCTATCGTGACCGCCGCAACCGCCGGCGCGATCTTCGCCGACTTTGGATTACGCGCATCAATGCCGCCGCGCGGCTGAACGGCATCACCTACAGCCGGCTGATGAGCGGCCTGCGCCAGGCCAATGTCGCGCTCGATCGTAAATCGCTGGCCGATCTGGCGGTGCGCGATCCGCGAGCCTTTGCGGCCGTGGTGGCTAGCGCCAAGGCGGCGCCTGAACCGGCCGCCGCCTGACCGTAACCGTTGAACGTGCGCGCCCCGGGAGGGGCGCGTTTGCCTTAACCCTCCACCGGTTGGACGCCTCGCGGCTCAGCGGCGAAGCTCCGCCAGCGCATGACCAAGCGCCTGTTCTCTCACGAACTTCCCTCCGGCCAGGTGCTGGCACTGGAGCACGGCGACCTGACCCAGGCGGCAGGGGACGCGATCGTCAACGCGGCTAACGCCCGCCTGGCTCACGGGGGTGGGCTGGCCGGCGCCATTGTCCGGCGTGGCGGCCAGGTAATCCAGGATGAAAGCGATGCCTGGGTGGCTGCCCACGGCCCGGCCCGGCCGGACCGGCCAGCGCTCACCAGGGCTGGGTCTCTGCCGGTCAAGGCCGTGATCCACGCTGTAGGGCCAGTTTGGCATGGCGGCCAGCACGGCGAGCCTGAGGCGCTGCGCGCGGCTTATGCCAGTACCCTGGCGCTGGCCGAGGCGCAAGGGTTCCGCTCGCTGGCCCTGGCTTCGCTCAGCACAGGCATCTTCGGCTACCCGGTGGAGCAGGCGGCGCCAATCGCCGTGCAGTCCGTGGTCGACTTCTGCGTCGCGCATCCCACCTCCGCTTTGCGTGAAATCCGCTTTGTGCTGATCGACGCGCCCACGCTGGGGGTCTTTCAGCGCGAGCTGGCGCGGCGCTTTGAGGCGCCGGCGTGATCACGGCTGCCTCCAACGCTAGGATCAAGTTCGTCCGCAACCTGCAGGCCCGGCGCAGCGCGCGTGAGGCCGAGCGGCTGTTTGTGGTGGAAGGCGTGCGGCTGTCCGAAGAGGCGGCCAAGGCTGGGGCGAGGGCGCGGTTGGTGCTGCACACACCCGACCTGGACGAGCGAGGCCGAGTGGTCGCGGCACGCCTGGCTGAATTGGGGGCGCCCGTGGAGGCGGTGACGCCGGCCGTCATGGCTGCCGCCTCCGACACACGCGCGCCGGCCGGCCTGCTGGCGGTGGTGCCCTGGAGCGACCTGCCGCTGCCGACGCCCCTGACCTTGGCGCTGGTGCTGGATGGCCTGGGCGATCCGGGCAACGTGGGCACGGCGCTGCGCGTGGCCGGCGCGGCCGGGGCGCAGGCCGTGTTCCTGATGCCCGGCACGGTGGATGCTTACAACCCCAAAGTAGTGCGGGCCGCCATGGGCGCGCACTTTTACCTTCCGATCGTGCCGGCGGACTGGGAAACGCTGCCCAAGGCGCTAGCCGGGCTAGACCTCTGGCTGGCTGAGGCCGGCGCCGGCCAGCCGTACACCGGCGTAGATTGGCGGCGGCCCGCGGCGCTCATCGTTGGCTCGGAAGCGGCTGGGCCCGGCGCAGCGGCCCGCGCCCTGGCACCTGGCCGGGTCACCATCCCGATGCCGGGGAGGGCCGAGTCTCTGAACGCCGCCATGGCGGCCGCGGTGCTGCTGTTCGAGGCCGCTCGGCAGCGGGGGACTCAGTTATAATCGTGCCGATATGCCCGGCACGAAGTGGTGGCCCCCGCTCCTAGCCCGCTTCCGCCCTCGGGCAGAGTGGGAGACGGGTCTGTTCGATCTGCGCCGCAGCCGGCTGCGCAACGGGCCGCGGGTGTGGGTCAAACCGCGCTCGGGCACGGGCACGGTGCTGCTGCTCCTGCAAGTGCCGGTG
>JADLEU010000175.1 GCA_020845955.1 Anaerolineales bacterium | reverse complement strand
GCGTCGAGCGTGGGGCCGTAGAGCGCCACCAACGGCCCAGGGAACACGGCCCAGGCGATGCCAAAGGCGAAAGCCAGAATCGCGGACACGGTCAGGTAGTTGCGCAGGTTCATGGACGACCTCCCAGGTGGATTAGGCCAGGATAAAGCTGCATAGAGGCGTCAGGCGGCGGGCGGCGATAGGCGCGATCCTTTCTCCGGGTTGACCGTGACGGTCAGGCATGGGTAGCGTAGCGCACTTCCACGTTGGCGCAACATTGTGACAGTATTCACGAAACGCGCCGCGGGTCCCCCGGACCAGCGCGTGGCTTGTGCCGCCCCTGGCGCCCATGTTAGGATGATCGCCGGGGAGACGGGGCGCCTATGCTGCAAATTAAGGCCTTGTTGGCGTTGGGGTTGGGGGGCTGCTGGCCATGCTGATGCTGCGGACCGGGCTGGCCACGCCAGCCCTGGACGTGACCGGCACACCGATCTACTTCCCCATGATCCTGCGCCAGGCGTCGTTGACCCCGACTATCACGCGCACCCCGACCGTGACGGCGACGCCCACGCGCACCGCGACGCCGACCCGCACGGCCACCTCCACCCCCACCGGCCCCACCCGCACTCCCACGCGCACGGCTACCGTCACACGCACGCCCGCGCCGACGCGCACCGAGCCGCCGCCGGCCGTGCGGATCGCCTGGATCGACTTCTGGCCGGGCGACGGGATCAGCGAGCATGTGCGCATCGAAAATCACGGCGCCGGCCCGACGACACTGACCCATTGGACGTTGTGCGATTCGGCTGGGAACTGCTACACGTTCCCCGGCTTCGTGCTCACCAACGGCGCGGCCGTGCGCGTGTAGACCAACGGCGGCGTCAACGACGGCGACGACCTGTATTGGGGCCGCGGCGATCCGGTGTGGGACAACGAGGGCGACACGGCCACGCTGCGCAACGCGGGCGGGACGGTGATTGACACCTACAGCTACGCGGCGCCGCTGCGAGTGAGGAAGCCGGCCCTGCGGGTGGATTTGTGACAGCGCGCGATTGTGTCGCGGCGGCCAGCCGCTCCTGGCAACTCCTCCGGGGTAGTTGCGCGCGCTGTCACGAGGCCCGCGCCCCCCGGGTGGGGGCTGCAGGGTCAGGCTGCCGGCGGGCGGCCTACTGGCGCGGCATGGCGTCGTGGACTTTGTCCACGAAGCGGGCGCGGGCTTCTACCTCGGTCAGCTTCGACGAGGCATAGGTGCTGGCCTCGGTCATCAACTGGTGGGCCAGCGCCTCGGGCAGGTTGTGCAGTTCCTTGAGGCTGTAGCCGCGCTCATGCAGGTACTCCTCGATGAAAGCCCGTTCCAGGCGCGCGTGCGGGTCCGCGACGGGTTCGGTTTTGGCCTCGTGCGTGGACATCTGATCCTCCGATCACGATCTGTCCCGAAGACTCCGATTTCGCGTCGTTGTTCTGTATTCTGTCATGTGCGCCAGCGGGAGACAAGTGTTAGGCGTCACCATTGGGGCATGACGGCATCGGCGAAGCGCCCCTTTGTGTCAATCGGACCGCGTTCAATCCGGCGAAGCGGAGCCTATTCACCCACTTGAGTGAACGCAGCCGCTCGTGAGTCACGATGTCAGGCCCAGTCGTCTCCACCGAGACCGGCGCCACGGCCGGGCCGGTCACGATCTGGCACGCGCGCTTGGCTTATGGGGTTGGCTCGCGCGGCGGCTGGATCACCGTCGATAAGGCGCCGGCCCTCTGCTGGATCGCCTCATCCCAGGGGATCAGCGGATTGGACAGGCGCTGCGCCAGAGCGGCAGAGACGGCCTCGGCGCCGCGCAGCCTGGCCGAGGCGGCTGGGTACGGCGGGGTGGGTGGGCGTGCGGATGAGGGCCGCGCCAGGGCGGCGGCCGGTGGCGGCGGAGGTCCGCGGGCGCAGCGTCAGCGCTCGTCGGCCGGGCGGCGGCGCTCGAGCACTTGCTTGACGCGCTTGAGGCGGAAGTGGTCGGCGCGCTCGCGCTCGTCGAGCGCCAAGGCGATGGCATCGCGCTCGGCGGCCAGGCGCGGGATCAGGACGTATTCGAGCGCGTTGGCGCGGCGCGAGGTGCGCTGGATCTCGGCGGCCAGGCGCGTCAGGCGCAGCTCGCTCTCGGCCAGTTCGAGCAATTGGTTCACCTCGGCCTCGAAGGCCCCGGCGGCCTCATCGATGGTGACCGGCGTGCCGGTCAGGGCGTAACCGCGGCCGAGCAGCGAGCGGTCCACGCGCTTGCGCTCGATGGTCGGCACGCTGACGCCCATCACGTTGGCGGTCTGCACCTGGATGGGCAGGTCGGCGCGGGCGGCCAGGGCGGCCGAACGCACCGCTTCGCCGCCGGCGAAGGCCTCGGCGCGCGCCAGCGCGCGGCGCGCGGCCAGGGCGGCGGCCTGCAGCTGCTCGCGGCCGGCCACCACCCGGTCGACCACGCTCAACAGCTCGCGCAGCAGGGCCAGGCGCTTCTGCTCCAGCAGGTCCTGGCCCTGCTCGGCCAGCGCCAGATGGGCCTTCTTGGCCAGCAGTTCCATGCGGGTGGCCGACAGGCTAGCCATGGTAGTAGCGGTCCAGGTCGGCGCGCGGGATGCGCTTGAGCTGCGCGCGCGGCATGGCCGAGAGCAGCTCCCAGGCGGCGGCCAGGGTCTCGTCGATGCCGCGCGCGGCCGGGCCCTGGCCGATGAAGCCGCGCTCGAAATGGTCGGTGAAGGCCAGCACGCGCCGGTCGTCGTCCGACAGGGCCGCTTCGCCGATGATGGCCACCAGCCGGCGCAGGTCGCGGCCTTGGGCATAGAGCGCGTAGAGTTGGTCGGCCACCGGGCGATGGTCGGCGCGAGTCTTGCCCGCGCCCAGCCCGGCGTTCATCAGGCGCGAGAGTGAGGGCAGCACGTCGATTGGCGGGTAGCAGCCGCGGCGGTGCAGGTCGCGGCTGAGAACGAGCTGCCCCTCGGTGATATAGCCGGTCAGGTCGGGGATGGGGTGGGTGATGTCGTCATCGGGCATGGTCAGCACGATGAGCTGGGTGACCGAGCCGGCTTTGTCGCGGATGCGGCCGGCGCGCTCGTACAGGCTGGCCAGGTCGGAGTACATGTAGCCGGGGTAGCCGCGCCGCCCGGGCACCTCCTCGCGCGCCGCCGCCACCTCGCGCAGCGCCTCGCAGTAGTTGGTCATGTCGGTCAGGATGACGAGCACGTGCTGGTCGTGCTCCCAGGCCAGGAACTCGGCGGCGGTCAGGGCGGCGCGTGGGGTGAGCAGGCGCTCGATGGTCGGGTCGTCGGCGCGGTTGATGAAGAGCACGGTGTTCGGCATGGCGCCGCTGGCCTGGAAGCGGTCGATGAAGAAGGCGGCTTCGCGGTGGGTAATGCCGATGGCGGCGAAGACCACGGCGAAGGCGGCGGCGTGGGCCTGGCCGGCCTGGTCGCGCACCAGCACGCTGGCCTGGGCGGCGATCTGGGCGGCCAGCTCGTTGGCCGGCAGCCCCGCGCCCGAGAAGATGGGCAGCTTCTGGCCGCGGGTGAGGGTGTTCAGCCCGTCGATGGCCGAGATGCCGGTCTGGATGAACTCGCTGGGGCGGGCGCGCGCCGACGGGTTGATCGGCAGGCCGTTGATGTCGAGCGAGGCCTCCGGGATGATCGGCGGCCCGCCGTCGATGGGGCGGCCGGCGCCGTCGAGCGTGCGGCCGAGCAGACTGAGGGCCACGTCGAGCCGGGCGACGTCGCCGGTGAAGCGCACACTGGTGCGCGACAGGTCGAGGCCGTTGGTGCCGGTGAAGACCTGCATGACGCCGCGGTGCTGATCGACCTCCAGCACCTGGCCCAGGCGCACCTGGCCGTCGGGACCGATGATCTCGACGATCTCGCCGTAGCTGACGTCCTGGATGCGGTCGACGAAGATCAGCGGGCCGGCGATGCGCGTGAGGGTGCGGTATTCCTTGACGGCCAGGACGGGCGGGCGGCTGGTCATGGGGCTTGCTCCAATTGCTCGAACTGCGCCGCGATCCGCGCGATCAGCGCCGGCAGCGCGGCGGTGGCCTCCGGCGGCGGCAGCTCCTTCATGCGCGCGATGTCGCCCACCACCGGCAGGGCCATCAGGCCGTCGAGCGCCTGGCCGCGCGCCACGGCGGCCTGCGCGCGCTGGTGGAATTCGAGGACGGCCTTGAGCATCCAGAAGGTCTTGTCGAGCGGGCAGTAGCGGTCGACCTCGTCGAAGGCGGCCTGCTGCAGGAAGTCCTCGCGCAGCAGCCGGGCGATGGCCAGCACCTCGCGCTGCGCCTCGGCCAGGGCATCGGGACCGACGAGCTGGACGATCTCCAGCAGCTCGGCCTCGCGCTGCAGCAGGGCAGTGGCCTCGCCCACCAGGCCCGGCCAGGCGGGCGACACCTCGGAGGCGTACCAGTTCTGCAGGCCGTAGAGCGAGTAGCTGCGCGTCCAGTTGATGGCCGGGAAGTGCCGGCGGCGCGAGAGCTCGTAGTCCAGCGCCCAGAAGGCGCCGGCGACGCGCAGCGAGTTCTGCGTGACCGGCTCGGAGAAATCGCCACCCGGCGGCGAGACCGCGCCGACCAGGGTGAGCGAGCCGTGGCGCTCGGGCATGCCCAGGCAGCGCACGCGCCCCGAGCGCTCGTAGAACTCGGACAGGCGCGTGGCCAGGTAGGCCGGGTAGCCCTCTTCCCCCGGCATCTCCTCCAGCCGGCCCGAGATCTCGCGCAGCGCCTCGCCCCAGCGCGAGGTGCTGTCGGCCAGCACCAGCACGTCGTAGCCCATGTCGCGGTAGTACTCGGCGATGGTGATGCCGGTGTAGATGCTGGCCTCGCGCGCCGCCACCGGCATATTGGAGGTGTTGGCGATCAGCACCGTGCGGTCCATCAGCGGGACGTTGTGGCGCGGGTCCTGCAGCACCGGGAACTCCTCCAGCACGTCGGACATCTCGTTGCCGCGCTCGCCGCAGCCGATGTAGACCACGATGTCGGCGGCCGCCCAGCGCGCCAGCGACTGCTCCATGACGGTCTTGCCGGTGCCGAAGCCGCCCGGGATGACGGCCGAGCCGCCCTTGGCGACCGGGAAGAGGGCGTCGATGATGCGTGTGCCGGTGAGCAGGGGCCAATCGGGGCTGAGCTTGGCCCGGCTGGGGCGCGGGTGGCGCACCGGCCAATCCTGGCGCAGCGTGACGGCGCGCGGCGCGCCGCCGCCGGCCGGCTCGATCTGGGTGACGGCCTCGTTCAGCGTGAAGACGCCGGGCGCAATGGCGAGCACGCGGCCGCGCAGGCCGGGCGGCGCCAGCAGGCGGTGCTCGATGATGGCCGTCTCCGCTATGACGCCCAGCACGTCGCCTGGCTCGACTTCCTGGCCGGGCCGCACGCGCGGCTCGAAGGCCCAGCCGCGGTCGAGCGGCAGCGGCGAGACCGCTCCGCCGCGCTCCAAGAAATGGCCGCCGGCGCGGGCCAGCGCCGCCAGCGGGCGCTGCAGCCCGTCGTATACGCGGCCGAGCAGGCCGGGGCCAAGCCGGGCGATCAGGGGCTGGCCGGTGTTCTCCACCGGCTCGCCGACGCGCAGCCCGCTGGTGTCCTCGTACACTTGAACGGTGGCCAGCTCGCCGGCCAGGCGGATGACCTCGCCCACCAGGCCAGAGCAGCCGACGCGGACCACGTCGTAGAGGCGCGCGCCGTCCAGCCCCGTGGCCGAGACCACCGGGCCGGCGATGCGCACGACGGCGCCAGCGGGCCGGGCGCCATTGCCAGAGAGGGGGGCCAGCGTCATGTCTCGCCTCCGCGGAAGGTGATGTGAAACCCGACCGTGCGCCGGATGAGCTCGGCCATCTCCTGGCGCAGGCGCCCGGCCTGCCCTGCCTGGCCGGCGGGGATGGCCAGGCAGGGCAGCTGGGCGGCCGCCTCCAACCGCCGGCGAAAGGCGGGCGTGAAGCCGGCCAGCAGGGTTTCGTCCACGCCCAGCAGGCCGGCCTGGCCGGCCTCGATCCAGCCGGCGATGAGCCTTTGGGCGGCCTCGCTGGAGGCCGCGCCGTAGGCCTCCACGCCCGCCAGGTGGAAACCGGGCAGCAGCGCGGGTTGGGTGACGATCAGCAAGCGGCTCATCTCAGTCCAACAGCAGCTCGGCCAGGAGCTCGTCGAGCGCCGCGCCGAGCGCGAGGCCGTGCGCGATCGCCCGCAGGTTGGCGATCTCATTGCGCTTGAGCGCGATGTAGGCGAGCAGCACGCCGATGCCCAGGGCGTCCTCGATGGCCTCGCGCATCAGGACGTGCTGGTCGAGCCGGCTGAGCGCGCGCTCGAAGACGCTCAAGCGCCGGGTGGCTTCGTACTCGGGCAGCGTGGCGGTCAGGGCCGGACCGTAGGCGGTGCGCTCCCAGGCGCGCACGGCCTGTTCCACGGATGGCCGCGAAGCGCTCTCCAATACGAGCGCCACGGGCACGAAGCCAGGGCCGGCGAACAGCTGCGTGTCCAGCAGCGACCGCTTGGCCATGCTGGCCAGCCGCAGCGCGGTGAGCGCGTTGGCGGCGTCGGCCTCGCGGCGCAGCGCGCGCTGCAGGGCGGCGCCATTGGCGCCGGCCGCCTCGGCTGCTTCAAGGGCGTCCAGCAGACGCCAACGCTCCAGCGCCACTTCCATGTGAGCCAGATCGAGCGGGTGATCATTGGCGGACGCGCGCCAGGCCAACAGGGGCTGCGCCAGCGGCAGGCACCAGGTGGCCAACAGGTCGAGCGCGGCGCTGACGCGCGCGCTCCCCGCCAGCCGGGCCAGCTCAGCCGGGCCCAAATCGCCGATGGGCATGGTGCTCGCGACGATTTCGGCCGCCGGCGCCTGCCGCGCCAGGCCGCGCAGCACGGCCTTGACGTTGTGCACGTCGTAGCGCCCGAAGACCACGGCGGCCAGCGGGCCCGCCTCGTCGGAAGCGGAGAAGAAGCCGCGCACACGTCCCAGGGTGTTGAGCAAATCCACGCGCAGGGCTTCGGCCAGCCAGTGCGCCTCCACTGCGCCGGGCGGGGCCTGCGCCAGCACCGCCTGCGCCGGCGCGCGGTAGGCGGTGTCGGTCAGGGCCAGCAGCAGGCCGCGGATGCTGCCGGTCTCCGCCAGCGCCTCCAGCGCGGCGCGCGGCAGCAGCCGCGACTTGAGCGCGCGCAGGCGGGCGTTGGCGTAGTCGAAGCCCGACATGGTCAGCAGGCCAGCGCCGGGCTTAGGGCCGCGCCCTCGGCCGAGGCGGCCCGCTCGAACGCGGCCGCCAGGGCGCGCCGCAGGTAGGGCGTGGCCCGTTCGAGACGCGCCTCCAGCCGGTTGTCGATGACGATGCGGCCGTCGCCGCTGCGGACGCTGACACCGCCCCAACTGTCGAGCGACGGCTCCAGGATGGCGCGCGGGACCGTGCCGTTGGCGTCTAGGCTGGTCTGGGCCAGCGCCTCGTCGCGCGCATCGACCAGGATTTTCGGCGCGGCGGTGGCCAACTCCTCCGGTCCCAACGCGGCCAGGGCGTCGTCGATCAGGTGGCGCAACAGGCGGGCGTAACCCGGCTGCTGGCGCAGCTCGGCCAGGCGCTGCCGGGTCTCGCCCAGGGCGGCTTCCACCAGCCGCTGGCGAGCCTGGCCCGCTAGGCTCAGGCCCGCCAGGCGGGCGGCGTGCAGCAGCTGCGCGCGCTCCTCGCCGATGGGGGCCTGGGCCGCGCCGCTGGCGGCCGCGCGGCGCGCCGCCTCGCCGGCTGCGGTCTCGGCCTCGAGCTGCCGCAGCTGCGCTGCCAGGTCAGATTGCACCTGGGCCACCTGGGCCGCGCCGGCGGTTTCGATCGCCGCCAGGATGGCCTCCAGGCTCATCCGCCGCCCCCGCCGCTGAGCAGTAGGACCATGGCCGCCACGGCAAAACCCAGGATCACCATTGTTTCGGGGATGGCAATGAGGAGGATGACGGAGCCGAGCATCTCAGGCTTTTCGGCGACCGCGCCCACTCCGGCCGACCCGATGCGGCCCTGGGCCCAGCCGGTGCCGATGGCCGCCAGGCCGACGGCTAGGCCGGCGCCGATAGCGATCAAACCGCTTGCATCCATGCAAACCTCCCTTTCCGTTGGCTCAGGCGGCGGCCTCAGGCCTGCTGCCTGAAGGGCTCGTAGGGCCGCCCGCCGCCCTCGTAGAACTTGCGAAAGAATTCGACGTAGTGCAGACGCAGGCTGTGAATGCTGGGGCTAAAGGCGCCCATGACCAGGTTGAGGGCGTGGATGAGGACGGCCACGACGGCGCCGACGACCACGTTGCCGAGGCTGCCGGCCAGGTCGTTGGCCACCCGGGCCAGGTAGAGCGATGCCAGGCCGATGGCCGCCAGGCGCAAGTAGGACAGGATGTTGCCGATGGCGCCGATGAACTCGATTGGGCCGGCCAGGACGCCCACCCAGCCATAGGCGCTGCCCAGCAAGACCACGCCGAGCAGGATGACGGCCATGCCGGGCGTTATCCCCCCCGGCAGCCAATCGAGCAGCGCGGCCACGACGAGGAACAGGCCGATGAGGCCGACCAGCATGCCGCCGCGCTCCAGCAGGTGGCCGCGGCTGCGCACGCGCCAGGCCTCCCACACGCCCAAGGCCAGGCCCAGCGTGACGTGCGCCGCGCCCAGCGCCAGGGTGAAGAGCAGCAGCGCCGGCACCTGGCTGGCGCTGCCGCGGTCGAGCCACAGGGGGCGCAGCCCGAAGTGCTCGCCCAGGTTGCCGAAGGCCTCGCCATACAGGAAGCCGAAGACGATGCCCCAGGCCGCGCCCAGCGCCAGCACGCGCAGCAGGTCACGCAGCGTGCCGGGCCGGCTGAAGCGGGCCAGCAGCCCCAGACTGAGCAGCAGCAGCAGCGCGCCGTAGCCGACGTCGCCCAGGATGATGCCGAAGAAGAACGGCAGGCCAAAGGCCATCAGCAGGGTGGGGTCGGGGCCGTTGTAGCGCGGCAGGGTCAGCAGGCGCACGAGGCTCTCAAACGGCCGGGCCGGCGCCGGGTTGTCGAGCGCAACCGGCGCTCGCGCCAGGTCGCGCTCGCTGAGGGGCAGCGCCTCTGCCACCAGGCCCTCGCCGACTTCGGCCAGGGCTGCCTCGACGCGCGGCAGGTCGCGGGCCGGCGCCCAGCCATACAGCACAAAGGTGTGCTCGGTCTCCCCGAAGCCAGACTGCACGACGAACTCGTCGAGCCGGTCGCGCAGTCCGCGGCGCCAGCGCTCCAGCCGCGGGCGCCAGAACCCGGCCAGGCGGCTTAGGCCGGCCTCGACCTCGGCCAACTCGGCCGGGATGGCGGCCAGGCGTTGGTGCAGCGCCGAAAGGGCCACCTCGAACGGCTGGCCGGCGTACTCGCTGGGAAGCTGCAGGCGCGAGATGTCTTCGCGGCCCAGCATCCGCTGCACGTCGTCGCCGTGCTCGCGCGGCACCACCAGCAGCATGGCGCGCGTGGCCGCGTCCACCTCATTGCTGACGATCTCGGCCCGCCCGCCGGTGAGGCTGGTGACCTTCTGGGCCAGCAGGTCGAGGAGGGCCAATTGGGAGCGGTTGACGAGCACGGCTACCGCCAGGTTATCTGGGCTGTGAGCGGATTTGGGCACAAGCGGCAGAAGCCGGGTAAGGGTGGCGGTGTAACGCGGGAGCGAGGCCTGGTCGGCCAGGAGGGCGTCGCGCCGGGCGGTGAGCGCGCGCACCTGGGGCGCCAACTCGTCGGCCCCGGCCTGGGCGGCCGCCTGGCAATCGTCGTCAGGGGCTTCGCCGGCCGGCACGCCGGGGTGTGCGCCGGCGTCGCCGAGCAAGGCCAGCAGTCCCTCCAGCCGCGCCACCAGGTGGGCCAGGTCTTCCTGCTGCCGGATGGCGTCTGGCTCCAAGTGCAGCGGGCGCACCGGCGGGCTGGAAAGGTCGGAGAGCTTCTCGAGCTGGACGCAGCCGAGTTGGTGCAGGCGATGGACGCAGCCGCCGAGCAGCGCCTTGAGCCCGACGATCTGGAGGTGGACCATCTCAAGCCGCATGCTCATCCTCCAGCACGACCTGCAGCGCCAGCTTGACGGCGGCCGCCAGGGCGGCCTCGCCGGCCCGCTGCAGGATCGCCGATTGGCGCTGGGCCCGCGCGACGATCTCGGCGGCGTCGCGCTCGGCCTGCAGCCGCGCGCCCTGGCGGCGCTGTTCGCCCTCCTGGCGCCCTTCGGCTTCAGCCGCTTCCAGGCGGGCCGCGGCGGTGCGCCGGGCTTCGGCCAGGCGGTCGGCCGCGGCCTCCTGTTCGGCGGCGACCCGCCGGCTGATTTCGGTTTCGGCCTGGCGGATGTCGGCCAGCACGCTGGCCGCGCCACGGGCCTCTGGCGTGTGCGCGCCCATCAGGCTAAGTGGCGCCTCCACGCGGTTGAAGCTGCCCGGGCTGGCGACGCATGGCCTGCGGCTGCCCGTAGGTCAGCGAGCGCCAGAGCCACTCGGCCGGGCCGAAGCGGAAGCGGCGCAGCCACCAGTGGCTGAATGGGATCTGCAGGCCGTAGATGCTGAGGGTCAGCACTACGCCCAGCGCCGTGCCCATGAGTCCAAACAGGCCTAGGCCGTAGCCGTAGAAGATGAAGGTGCAGATCAGCGACTGCAGCAGGTAATTGGTGAGCGCTATCTGCCCGACCGGCGCCAGGACCTTCAGGCGCGCGCTCCAGCCGGGGCGCGTGGCCAGCAGGCTGAGGGCCGACGCGTAGGCCAGGCAGAACGCCGGCGCGCCCAGGCTCAGCCCAAGCTGCGTCAGCAGCAGTTGCCCGGAGATCTCGGCGCGCGAGAGCCACAGGCTGAAGCTGGCATAGACGAAATTGCCAACCAGGCCCAGACCCAGGCCCCAGGCCAGCAGCCGCTGGAAGAAGGGCCGGTTGGCGGCCACGTCGTGGAACAGCCGGCGCCGGCCGAAGTAGACGCCGATGAGGAACATAGCCAGCACGTTGGGTATCATCATGGCGTCGCCAATGGCCATGAAACTGAGATATTCGCGCACGCGTTGGGCCGTGATTTCGGCGTAGCTGCCGTTGGCATAGATCTGGCGCGCCAGTTGGGCCTCGGCGCGATAACGGACGACCACGTCGGCCATGGCGGCGTCGATCTGCGCGGCGCCCTGGGGCAGGCTGCGGCCCAGCGCGATGAGGCCGGCGACGACGGTGTTGAAGAGCGGCATGATCAGCAGCAGCGCCACGGCCCAGATGAGGAGCGTGCGCGGCCGAGCGCGGCGGAAGAGCAGCAGGACGGCGCCCAGCAGGGCGTAGAGCACCAGGATGTCGCCGTTCCAGATGAGGAGCGCGTGGACCAGGCCGATGGCCAGCAACGCCGTCAGCCGGCGCAGGTAGAGCGGCACGAAGCGGCCGCCGCGGCCCTCAATGCGGTCCATCAACAGGACGAGGCACAGGCCGAACAGGAACGAGAAGAGCGAATAGAACTTGCTCTCGGCCAGGAAGCGCACCAGCCAGGCCGCGGCGACGTCGTACCAGGGCGTGCCGGGCGGCAGGGGCAGCACCAGTTGCTGGGCCGATTGGCTGAAGATGCCCATATTGACCAGCAGGATCCCCAAGAGCGCGAAACCGCGCAGGCTGTCGACGACGTCGAGGCGCTCGGCGCGCGGGGTGGGGCCGAGGGCGGGTCGATCGGAGGCAAGCGTGGCAGCGGCCATGACGCGCTCCCTTCTGGCGTAAGGTCATCATAGCGCATGCCCATCGGAGACCAACGTAACCAAAATCATGTCGGTTCGTGCGCAACGTCACGCCCCCGCATGGTAGTGGAGATATTGGCCAGACTTGGGTGGGTTCGATCTTCGGGTCCTGGTGGCGCGATGCGGCGCGGCGGACGCGCCTTTTTGTACGGGCGGCTAATCGCGTTTGCAACATGCACCCCGACCCCTCCGCCGGGAATGCGTCTGGCGCCGTGGCGCGCCAGGCGGGCGGACGGGCAATGGGCCTTCACCGATCGTCACCGTCAAGGCGCATCCGGTGCTCCTGCCAAGCAAGATCAGCCGGGCACGGGTCGGAAGCTGGTTGGATTCAGACCTCCCGCCGCGCTGGTGGGCGTCCATATCTTGGCACCAGTCTTGCACCCCTACCCACAGGTACGGTTGGATCGCTATGCTTGCGAGTCCCATTGTGCTATACTCGCCCATAATGTCGGAGGTAACGCGCGACGGGCGGATTGAGCGCGCGGCCCGGGCCTTGCGCAGGTGGGGCCTGGGCGGGGTGGCGGCTGCGCTCCTGGCCGACGGCGGGCCGCTGGCGTTTTTCGGGGCGCAGGCGTTATACTTCGCGGCGCCAGTGTTGGGCGTCCTGGGGACAGGCGAGGGCGTGACCGACCTGGCGGCGCTGCTGGAAGACCCGGCGGCGGCAGGCGCGTTAGCGGCCGAGCTCGGGCGCGATCCAGCGCACGGCGAACGGGGGCCAATGCACAAGTCATGATCAGTCAATTTGTGGGCCTGCTGGCGCTGATGGCCTTTGCCGGCTTGATCGCCGGCCTCACCCTGCTGGCCCAGCGCAAGGGCGCGCGGCGGCGCGTGTTGCGCCGCATCGACGGCTACCAGAGCCTGCCGGCCACGGTCGGCACGGCGGTTGAGGCCGGCCAGCGCTTGCACTTTTCGCTGGGCACTGGCACGGTCGGCGGGGCTGACACGGCCGCCATGCTGGCCGGGGTGGTCGTGCTGGACCAGGTGGCGGCCGCGGCCGCCATGAGCGACCGGCCGCCCATCGTCACTACCGCCGACGGCACGGCCATGCTGCTGGCTCAGGACACGCTGCGCGGTGTTTATGCCCGCCAGAACGCGCTGGCGCGCTACGACCCCGAGTCGGCGCAGGCGGTGGGCTTGACACCGGCTTCGTTTGGCGCGGCGCAGACAATGCTGCCGAGCGACCAGGCGGTGGCCGGGGCGCTGCTGCTGGGCTCAATTGGCACAGAGGCGGTGCTGCTGACCGAGGCCGGCCAACGCGCTGGCGTGACCACCCTGGCCGGCACCGACAACCTGACAGCGCAGGCCGTGCTGTATGCCGCCGCCGACCACCCGCTGATCGGCGAAGACTTGTTTGCCGGCGGCGCGTATGTGGGCGGCGCGCCCGCGCACCTGGCCAGCCTGACGGCGCAAGACATCCTGCGACTGGCGGTGGGTGTCGCGATTCTGCTGGGTGTCGCGGCCAAGACCCTGGGACTTTTCTAGCGAACACCGGACGTCAGGGGAAACACGTGCGACTTCGCTTCTTCAACTTGCTGGCCACCCTGTTCGCCATCGCAGCCGGCCTGCTCACGCTGTTCGGCTACTTTTCTGATCTCGAGGTGCTGCAAAACGCGCGGCTGGTGGCAGTGTCCACCGTTAGCCTGCTCGCGGCCTGGGCCGTGCTGGCCGGCGGCCTCAACCTGCTCATGGTGCACGGCAAGAAATTCCTCAGCCAGTCGCCAGGCTGGATGTACAGCGTCTTTGTCTACATCGGCTTCCTGGCCGTCATCGTCGTCAACCTCGTCGGACCGCTGCTGGGGTGGGGCAGCGGCGCGGGCAGCGCGGCCAACAGCTGGCTGCTCACCTACCTGATCGGCACGGGCGGCGCGGCGCTGGCCGGGCTGGTGGCGTTCTTCCTGGTCTACGCCGCTTATCGCCTGTTGCGGACGCGCCCCTCGCTGACCACGGCCGTGTTTGGACTGACGGTGGTGGTGGCGCTGGTGGCGCTGGCGCCCTGGCCGGCGGGCCTGGAGGCCGCGCCGCAAGCCGGCTCGGTATCGCTACGCGACCTGCTGCGCACGGCGACGCTGTTGCCCGCCACGGCCGGGGCGCGCGGGCTGCTGCTGGGGGTGGCGCTGGGCACCATCGCCACCGGCCTGCGCCTGCTTATGGGTCTTGACCGTCCCTACGGCGACTAGGGCGTGAGTCACTGAAAGATGGCTGTCATTCGCTGCCAGGCGTGTGGTAAGCCCAACCCGGACTTCCTGGAAGTCTGCCAGTATTGCGAGGCGCGGCTTAAGCTGCCGGCGGTCGGGGAGGCCCCCGCGCCCGCGAGCGTACCCGCCGACCAGACGCTGATCGCGGCCGGGACGCAGAGCGTAAATTGCCCGGTGTGCGGCCAGCCCAACCCTGCCACCCAAACGACCTGCCGGAACTGCCACGCGCCGCTCAAGGCGTCTGGTCCCGCTGAGGCGGGCGCGGCTCCTAGCCTCGCCAAGCCGGCCTCCGGCAGCCTGCGCGAGCGCCTGATGCGCGGCGCGCAGCCGGCTGAGCAGCCCCCGCCGCTACCCGAGGCGCCGCCGGCGACCGAGCCCGAAACGCCGGACGATTGGATGAGCCGGCTGCGCGAGGTGCACAGCGGGCCGGCCGACGAGCCGGATTGGATGTGGACTGGCCAGACCGAAACGCCGGCCGCGGAGCCGGCCGGCGATGATCTGCCCGATTGGCTGCGCGACCTGGCCCCAGTGACCGGGCCCACGGCGGCGCCGGAAACACTCACTCCCCCGCCCGTCCCGGAGCCTCCTGCTGCGGAGCCCGCCTCCAGCGACGAGATGCCCGACTGGCTGAAAGAGGCCGCGCCGACCGTGGTGCCGGCCGGCGAGCTCGCGGCCGACCGACCCCGCCGCAAGATGACCGATTGGCTGGCCGCGGGCCAGGAGCCGCCATCTAACGAGGTGCCCGCCTGGCTGCAGGACTTGGCCCCGCTCGCGCCCGCCGAGGGCGCACCCACCCCGGCGCAGCCGGCGGAAGAGTCCGACGTGCCCGATTGGCTGAAGGCGCTGCCCTCGGGCGCCGCGGACCAGCAGCCGCCCACGGCAGAAGGAAAGCCGCCGGCAGCCGCGGGCCGGATGGCGGTGCCGCCGCCCTGGATGCGGCCCACGGCCGCGGAGCAGGCGGCCGCGGCCGAGCTGGCCGGCACGCAGGCGCCGGAGCCGCCCAGCCCCCAGCCCCCGGCACCTCACCCCACGTCGCCCATCCAGGGCGACGCCGGCACGCCCGACTGGCTGAACCAGATCCTGGCGCCGCCGGATAAGCCGGAGGCCGAGCCACCCACCAAGACGGTCGAAACTCCGACCACCGTACCTGGCCAGGCGCGCCCGGCGGGCAGGAAGAAGATGACCGATTGGTTGGGCTCTACGCCCAGCGGCCCGGAGGGCGCGGCGCCTGCCAGCGCAGAGGCCGAGGTGCCCGAATGGCTGACGGTGTTGTCGGGCGGCGCGAGCGCAGCGGGCGAGGAGGCCATCGTCACCGTCGAGCCCGAGGAGTTGCCCGACTGGCTCAAGGGGGCCGGCCGGCCCGGAGAGCCGCCCGCCGAAATCCCGCGGGCGCCTGAGCCAACCATCGCCCCGGCTGCCGAGGAGAGCCTGCCCGAGTGGCTGCAGGCCATGCGACCCGAGGCGCCCGAAGCCGCCGAACTGCCCGGCGTGCCGACCGACACCTCGGGCGAGATGCCCGAATGGCTGGCGACGCTGGCGGCTGGCGCCCACAGCGCGCCAGCCGCCGAAGGCCCCGAGCCTCCCGCGGCCACGCCGCCCCCCGGCCTCCCCGAACTAGACGAAGAGACCCTGGCCTGGCTCAGCCAACTCTCGGCCGCCCCGCCAGCCGAGCCCGACGCGCAGGCCGTGCTGACCTCGCCGCCCGGGAGCGGGCCGCTGGTTGGCGCGGGCGTTGCAGCCGCAGCCGAAACCGCCGAGCCGCCGGACCTGGGCGAGACGCCGGCGCCGGTCGAGGTCCCGGCTTGGATGGACGAGCTGGCTGCCGCGACGGCGGCCGCGCCCACCCTCCCGGCCGCCGCAGCGCCGGTCGAGCCTGAGCCCGAGATCGCGCCCACGCCCGACGCCGAGCTACCCGAGTGGCTGAAGGCGCTGCGCGGCATGCCGGTAGAGGAAGAGGCCGGCACCGAAGAGGTGCCGGAATGGCTGCGCGCGCTGCGCGGCCAGGCCGCCTCCCCGCCCGCCGAGCGCGAGCCGCAGCCGGCCCGCTTTGAGGCGGCCGAGGTCCAGACGCCGGTTGAGCCCGAGCCGGCCCAACCGCCGGCCGCCGAGCCCGCGCAACTGCCGGCCTGGCTGGCCGCGATGCGGCCGGTGGACCTGGCGCAGCCGTCCGCGCCCGAGGCCGAGGCCTACGAGGAGACCCTGGGCGTTCTGGCCGGTATGCGCGGCGTTTTGCGCGCCGAACCAATCGTGGCGCAGCCCCACCCGGCGGCCGCGCCGGTGCGCCGCCTGGAAGTCAGCGATGCACAGTCCGCGCACGCCAAGCTGCTAGTGGACCTGCTGCAAACTGAGATCGCTCCGCGCTCGGATCGGCGCGGGCGGTCTCGGCTGGGGGCGCTGGTGGAGCGCTGGGTTATCTTCGCCGTGCTGGCGGCGGCCATTGGGCTAGCCCAGTTCTACTGGCCGGCGCTGTTCCCCCTGCCGCTGGGCATGACGGCCGAAGCCCAGGCGGCCTACGAGGCCGTGGCCGCCGCCGGGACCCGGTCGGGCGCGCCCGGCACGCGGCCGGCGCCGGTTCTGGTGGCCTTTGAGTACGAGCCGGCGTTACAGGGTGAGTTGAACCCCGGCGCCCAGGCCATCGTGCGCCAGGTGCTGGGGCTTGGGCTGCCGGTCGTGGCCGTGTCGTCGCGGCCGGCCGGGGCAGCCGTGAGCCAACAAGTGCTGGAGGCGACGGCCACCAGCCTGGGCGAACAGACCGGATTCCGCTACAGCTACGGCGCCCACTACTTGAACCTTGGCTTCTTGCCCGGCGGCCCAGTGGGGCTGCTGCAATTCGCGGGCGGGCCGCGCGGCGCCTTCCAGAGCGATTTCACCGGCACACTGCGCGGCGAGGCCGTATGGGAGACTTCGGCTCTGGCAGGGGTGAACGCCCTGGCCGATTTTGGGTTGATCGTGGTGGCAGCCGACACCCCGCAGGCAGCGCGCGCCTGGGTCGAGCAGGCCCAGCGCTATGCGCCCAAGGTAGACCTGGTGGTCGTGGCCAGCATGGGCGCCGAGCCGCTGCTGCGGCCCTACACCCAGGGCGACGACAACCCGCAGGTCGATGGCCTGGTGGCAGGTTTGGCCGGCGCGACTCAATATGAGCAGCACGCCGGCCTGCCGGGCACCGGCACCGAGCGCTGGCCGGCCCTGGGTGGGGGGCTGCTGGCGGCTGCCGTGATCATCGCGGCCGGTAACCTGGTGTACGGGCTGCTGAGCCTCGTACGCCGTCGAAAGCGCTGACCATGTTTGAGTTCGCGTCCGCGATGGCCGCGCTGGTCTTGACCTTGGCCCTGCTGACTTACCTGGTGGCTGATAACCCGCTGTACCGGGCGGCAGCGCACCTGTTCGTTGGGCTAGCGGCGGGCTACGCCGTGGTGCTGGCCTGGCACACCGTGATCTTGCCCCACTTGCGCCGGCTGGTGACCCTGGGCAACGGCGGCGACTTGGTGACCCTGGCGGTCACGGCCCTCGTGAGCCTGGCGGGCCTGATCGGCGGCGTGCTGCTGCTGCTCAAGACGCTGCACGTCGACGCCCGGCTGGGCACGCTGGTTGTCGCCGCCATGCTGGGGGTGGGTGCAGCCGCGTCCGTGGGCGGAGCCATTACCGGCACGCTGCTGCCCCAGACCGCGGCCGCCTGGGTCTCGCTGCTGCCCTTTGACCAGCCCGGCCAGTTTGTGGAGCTGGTGGTCGAGGGGCTGTTCATGATCGTCGGCACGCTGGCCACGCTGGGCTTCTTCTGGTATGGCGGGCGAGCCGGACCCTTGGGCAGCCCGGTGCAGCGTGCGCCGCTGGCGCGGCCGGTGGCGGCGGTGGGCCAGATCTTCATTGCGGTGACCTTTGGCGTGATGTATGCCGGGGCGCTGGCGGCCAGCGTGGCGGTGTTCGCCGAGCGCCTGAGCGCGATCCTGGTCATCTTTCAATTGTGAGCTATGGCGATAGACACGGGCGCGACCGACACTATCCTGGCCATTGACTTCGGCAGCGCGACTACGCGGGCGCTGCTGTTCGACGTGGTGGAGAGCGCCTACCGCCTGGTAGGCTGTGCCGAGGCGCCCACGACGGCCGCCGCGCCGTATCACGACGCATCGGAAGGGCTGCGCCACGCGCTGGCCGAGCTGGAAGCGGTGACCGGCCGCGAGGTCATCAATGACGAGGCGCGTCTGATGATGCCGGCCGGCGCTGACGGGCGCGGGTTGGACGTCGTCGTGGCCACCTCCAGCGCGGGACCGGCAGTGCGCGGGCTGCTGGTGGGCCTGCTGCCTGACGTGTCGTTGGAGAGCGCGCGGCGCATCGTCGGCGGCAGCTACGTGCAGCTCGTGGACCAGTTCAGCCTGGGCGATACGCGCGGGCAGGACCAGCAGATCGATGCGGTGATCGCGGCCAAGCCCGAGCTGTTGGTGATCGCCGGGGGCACCGACGGTGGGGCGAGCGAAGCCCTGCTGAAACTGGTCGAGACGATCAGCCTGGCCTGCCATCTGCTGCCGCCTGGCTCGAAAGCCAAGGCGCTGTTTGCCGGCAACGCCGATCTGCAGGCGCGGATGAGCGAGATGCTGGGGCGCGTGGCGTTGGTGCGCACCGCGGCCAACGTTCTGCCGGCGCTGGGCTACGAGCAGCTCGGCCCAGCGCGCGCCGAGCTGGGCCAGTTGTATGAGGCGCTACGCCTGGAGCAGATCGGCGGTTTCCGCGACCTGGCCCAGGCCGCCGGCGGACGGATCGTGCCCACGGCGCAGGCCGAGGGCTATTACGTGCGTTTCCTCAGCAAGCTGCAGGCCTGGCCGCGCGGCGTGCTGAGCGTGAACGTGGGCTCAGCCAACACCAGCGTGGCTGCGGCCTGGAACGGCGAGCTGCACCTGAGTGTGCGCCCCGGGCTGGGGGTGGGTGCGGGCGCGGCCAACGCCCTGGCCGAAAGCCACATTGACCAGATCACGCGCTGGCTGCCATATGCCCTCGACGACGAGGCAGTGCGCGCCTTCGCGCTTAACAAGAGTGTTCACCCGGCGACCGTGCCGGTCGACGCCAACGACCTGTGGCGGGAGCTGGCGCTGGCGCGCCACGTGATTCGCGTGGCGATGCGCAAGGCCCGGCCCGATTGGCCCGAGCGTACGCCCGGCCCGCGTCCCGAGCTGTTGCCCTGGTTCAGCCTGATCGTTGGCGGCGGCGCCGCTCTGGGCCGCGCCCCACGGCCGGGGCTGGCCGCGCTGGTGCTGCTGGACGCGCTGCAGCCGGCGGGCGTGACGCGGTTGTGGGCGGATCCCTATCACCTGGCGCCCGCGCTGGGCGCGCTGGCCTATGTCAACCCGCTGGCGGCGGCGCAGGTGCACGACTCGCAGGCGATGCTGGATTTAGGCACGGCCGTGTCGTTGGTGGGCCGTGGCCGCCCAGGCGAGACGGCCGCCCACATCAAGCTGGTGGAAGAGGACGGCGCGACGCGCGAAGTGGACGTGCCGTACGGCGCGCTGGAGGTGCTGCCGCTGGCGCGCGGGCGCACGGCCAAGCTCACTATTCGCCCGCGGGCCGGTTTTAGCGCGGGCGCGGGGCTGGGGCGCGGACACAGCCTGCGTGTGCTGGGCGCGGGGTTGGGGGTGATCGTGGACGCGCGCGGCCGGCCGATCGTGTTCCCGCGCGCGCCCGAGCAGCGCCAGGCGCTGGTGCAGCTGTGGATCGATCAGTTGAACGGCGCCTAGCATGCCCTATTTAGCTCCGACCGCGCATGTGACTCTGCTGGCCACGCTGCGGCGCGAGCGCATGCTGCCCCTGGCGGGCGAGGTAATCGTGCAGCCGCGCCAGCGCGTGGAAGCCGCTGACGTGGTGGCGCAGACGTTCCTGGCCGACCGCCACTATCTGGTAGACGTGGCCCGCAAGCTGGGCGTGCCCGACGAGAAGGCCGACAGCGCCCTGGTGAAGCAGGACGGAGACCCGGTGAAGGCCGGCGAACCGATCGCGGTGCGCAAGACGGCTTTGGGGCTGGGCCGGCGCGCGGCGCGCTCGCCCGCCGACGGCCGGCTGGTGGTGGCCGCGGGCGGCAAGGCTCTGGTAGCGGCTATTTCGCGGCCGTTTGAGCTGCGGGCCGGTATCCCCGGCCAGGTGGTCACGGTCTTGCAGTCGCGGGGCGTGGTCATTGAAACCACAGGCGCACTGCTGGAAGGGGTGTGGGGCAATGGGCGCGAAGACTCTGCGCCGCTGCGGCTGACGAGCGCTGACCCGGCCGCGCCGCTGACCGCGGACAAGGTGGAAATGGAATGGCGCGGCGCGCTGTTGGCAGCGGGCACGTTGGCCGACGCGGCGGCGCTGCGGCGGCTGGGGGAGGTGCGCGTGCGCGGGTTGGTGGTGGGCGGGCTGGGCCCGGCGCTGCTGCCGGCGGCGCGGGCGCTTGACCTGCCGGTGTTGGTCGTGGAGGGGTTTGGCGCGCGGGGGTTCTCGACCCCGGCCTGGAACCTGTTGACCAGTAATGCTGGCCGCGAGGCCTGGCTGAATGCCGTGGCGCCCGATCGGTTTGCCGGCCGGCAGCCCGAGCTACTGATCCCGCTGCCCAGCCCGGGTACCGCGCCGCTGCCGCCGATGGAAGGGCAGGCGCTGGCCGAAAGCCGGCGGGTGCGTGTGCTGCGCGGGCCCCAGACCGGCCGGGTGGGCACGGTGCGCACGCTGAGCGAGCGCCCGGTGCTGGTGGCCAGTGGGCTGCGCCTGCGGGCGGCGCAGGTGGCGCTGGACGGCGCGGCCGGCGTGGTGGACGTGCCGCTGGCGAACCTGGAGATACTGGAGTAGGAACAGACGGAAGCTGGGGGCTGCACAATCTGAGGCCGGGAGGCCCGGCCGTGGGGCCTAACCCCGGAGGCGTGAGACAGGCGCGGCAGAGTGGTCGGCGCGGCCGGCCGGCGCCGATAAGGAGGAGAGTCTATGGCAGAGGAAGAACCGATCGAGGCCGCGGGACCGCCGCCGGAAGAGGCTTCAAACCGCGCATTCATTATTTTGGCGGCGTTGCTCGGCAGCATCTTCATTATCGGTCTGCTGTGCCTGGGTATCTACGCGGTGTTTATTGGACCACTGCGGGCGAGCGCGCAGCGCACCCAGGCGGCTGCCGTAAACGCCCAGAACACCCAGATCGTCGCCCAGAACACACAGGTCGCGGCCGAGATGACGCGCGGCTTTGTAGAGGGGCAGGCGACGGCGACCGCCCGGTCGGCCACGGCCACGCGGCTGGCCCTGCCCGACACGCCTACCTCCCTGCCGAGCAACACGCCGGTGGTGGCGCCGACCTCAACGCGCACGCCCGTGCCTACCGATACGCCGCTCCCCACCGAGACGCTGAGCGCCGAACAGGCGGCTAGCGCCACGGCGGCAGCCGAAACCGCCGCGGCGGCCACCGGCACGCCCGGCGCGGGCGGTGGCGACGACGATACGGCCACGCCTGGTCCCAGTCCAACTGGGGGCGTGGCCGGCGGCACGCCCACGCGCTTGCCCAGCCGCACGCCCAGCCCTGGGCCGACGCAACTGGTGCAGATCACGACCACGGGCACGCCCGGCACGCTGGTGCCGGCGCCTACCGCCACCCGCACGGCCACGGCACTGCCCGACACCGGCTTCGCCGACGAGGCCGGCGTGCCGGGCCTGGTGCTGGCCGGGTTGGGCCTGATTGTGGTAGTGATCCTGGCGCGGCGGCTGCGCATGGCCATCCGCTAGGCGGCAGATTGTGAATATGGAGAGGACCGCGAGCGCGCCCGCCGGCGCGTTCGCGGCATTTAACTGAGAAACCCGGCTGGGCACCCCGCCGGATTTCCTATGGTCACGCCGCCACGACAGCGTTGCCGCCCGCGGCCTTGGCGGAATACAGCGCGGCGTCGGCGCGCTCGAGGAGTTGGTCGAGCGTAGGCGGTCCACCGGGTAGGGGGGCCGCGCCGAGGCGCAGGTCGCAGGTGACCAGGCCCACGCTGACGGTACAGCGGATGGCGCGGCCGCCGGAGAGCACGACTGTTTCGGCCAGGCGCGCGCGCAGCCGTTCGATCACGCAGCGCGCGGCCTCGGCGTCGGCGGCTTCGAGCAGCACGCCAAATTCCTCGCCGCCGTAGCGGGCGAAGGTGTCGCCGGCGCGCAGCGCGACACGGCTGACGGCGCCTACCTGGCGCAGAACGTCGTCGCCAGCGCGGTGGCCGTAGGTGTCGTTGATGGCCTTGAAGTTATCCAGGTCGAATAGGCTGATGGAAAAGACGGTCTGGTATCGCTCGGCGCGCTCCAGCTCGTGCGCCGCCAGCTCGAGGAAGCGGCGGCGGTTGTTGGCCTGGGTCAGCTCGTCGGTGACGGCCAGGATCTTAAGGCTGGCCTCGGCCTGCCAGAGCTGTGAAAGCAGCCGCAGGACGAGCACGGTGAAGACCGGCGTAATCAGCGCCGGCACGATGACGGCGATGGCCAGCCCGGTGGGACCGGGCGCCTCGCCCAGCAGGCTGGTGACGACTAGGGTGACGCTAATGGAAACCAGCACAACCGCGGTCGTCAGGCCCAACGTGAGGGGCAAGTAACCGAAACGCTCGAACAGGGCGCGGAGCATGAGTAGGTCGGCGGCTGGGCGCGGCAGCACGGATTATGCGTGGGATTATAGCCAATTGCTGAAGCTGCGCTTGGGACGAGGCCCGCGGCCCTTGAGCGGCTCGGCGCCTGCCACGATTCCGCGCGGGTCCACTGTGCTTGCGCTCGTTGTCGGCCGGAGGCTGACACCCGATTAAGCCGCGGGCCGATAGCCAATACCGGCGGGGAATGGTAGGGTGGCTCTAAAGCGGGCCGACCTTCGTAGCCCGAAAGAGCACAATTACATCGAAAGACAGGCCGAATGCGAAAAGCTCAGGCGAAACGCGCTGCCGCCCCGCGGTTGAAGCGGGCCCGCAGCGCCCTGCGCGCAGCGGCGGCCGCGCTGCGCGGCATGGCCGAGGCCGCGGCGCCCCGCGGCCCGCGCCCGGTTCCCGTGCCGGTGCCGGCTGACTCGCGGTTAACGCCCCACGAGTGACGCGCCGGCTGACAGCGCGTGCGATTTCGTCACCATTCATTAGCGACAAACTGAGCACCTGCCCCGCTGTCCGGCCGCGCAAGGCGCGTTCTATTGTGCACAGCGGTCGTGCGGCGGCTGGCGCTCGACGCGGGCTTTGATGCCCAGGAGCATCTTGCGTTCCATCAGGAAGCTCACTGGCTCGAGCAGCGCGCCGGCCAGGCTGCTGAGCGGGTTGGGGGGATAGTCGGCGCGGAAGCGGACCAGCAGGCGCGTGAGCCCGGGCGTCTCGGCCTCCACCAGCACGAAGGCCCAACTGGCGCGCACCGGGTCGAGGGCCGCGGTAGCGCCGAAGGCGGTCCGGCCAGGAGTGAAGGGTGTGGTGCGGTCGAGCGGGCCGCTGAGCACTAGCGACCGGCCGGGGTCGAGGGCGTAGACGGAGAAGGCCAGCGTGCCGTCGGGCGCGGCCCAAATCTCGTCGCCCACGCCCAAGTTCTGGAGTTCGGGCACCAGGCAGGCGGCGCTGGGATGGCCGCCGTTGTCGAGTTGGTCGTAGCTGTACCAGCCGGCGCGGTGGCAGCCGATCTGCGCCAGCCAGGGCCAGACCTGCTCGGGCGAGGCGCGCAGGCTGATAGCGCGCGTAAAGCTGGTGCGCGGCGCCGGCACCAGGTGATCGCCCGGCAGGGACCGGCGCGCCTCAGACCGGGTGGCGCCCCAGCGCAGCATCCACGGCCGCACCCAGCCCACGTAGGCCAGGCCGGCCACCGCCGCGGCGGAGAAACCCAGCAATGGGATCGCGCGGCGCTTCGACATATGCAAGAAGTTATACCACGCGGGGACTATAATGGAGCGGCAGGGGGGGTGACCGCGTGAGTGTGCGCACGTGTGTCTGGGCGTCCAAAGGCGAACAACGAGCATTTCACGGCTGCGGGTTCCACGGCGCCATGACGCGCTCACGTTGGCGGCCGTCCTCACAAGTGGGACAGGGCAGGCGGCTTGCCTTCCGGCCCTGTCGCGCTTTCGGCTTAGTGATCGGGGCGGCGCAGGCATGAAGATCCAGATTTGGTCCGGGCGGATGGGTGGGCACGTGCGCGTGGCCGAGGCGCTGGCCTGGGCGCTGCGGGCGGCCCAGCCCGAGTCCCAGGTTCAGATCGTCGACGTTTACAATCGCGGTGTCGTCACGGGCGCCTTCTCCACGGCGGCCAACAGCTACGAGCGCTTGGTCACACGCGCGCCGCGGTTTTGGGGGCTGATCTTTGCGCTGGGGCAGCGCCGGCCGGCGCTACGCGCGGTGCGCTGGCTGGGCCGCCGGCTGACGCGGGCAGAGGCGCTGCGGCAGTTGGCGGTCGACGACGCGCCCGACGTCATCGTCGGCGTTATCAGCGACCTGGGGCAGGCGGACCGGCTGGCCGAAGCGGTGCGGCCAGCGCCGCCGCTGGTAACGGTGGTGAGCGACCTGGTGACCGTGCCGCGCGCCTGGATCACGCCGCGCGCCCAGCTGGTAGTGGCGCCGAGCGAGGCGGCCTACATGGCCTGCCGGCAGTATGGCGTGCCGCAGGCGCGGCTGCGGCGGGCGGGCTTTCCTATCCGCGCGCACCTGTTCTGCCGGGCGGGCGGGCCCAACGGCCACCGGCCCGACGGCGCGCTGCGCGTGCTGGCGATGGGCGGCAGTGCGGGCGCGGGCCGGCTGATCGCCGATGTGCAGGCGCTGCTGGCCAGCGATCTGCCGCTGGCGCTGACCGTGGTCTGCGGCCACAACCGCCGGCTGCAGCAGGCGCTGAGCGCGCTGGCCGCCGGGACAGCTGGGCCGCGGCGGCTGCTGGTGCTGGGCTATACCGACGAAATCCCCGAGCTGATGTGCGCGGCCGACGTGCTGCTGAGCAAGGCTGGGCCGAGCACGGTGTTCGAAGCGGTCGCCAGCCGCTTGCCCGTAATCCTGACGGGAAGTCTGCCCGGGCAGGAGGCCGGCAACAGCCGCTTCTTTACGGGCGCGGGCGTGGCCGTGGAGGCCGCGACCCCGGCCGAGACGGTGCGGCTGGCACGGCGGTTCGTGGAGGACCCCGGGCAGCTGCTCCGGCTGCGCAATCCAGCGCTGGCGCGGGAAACGTGCCTGGGGGCGAGGCAGATCGCGGAACTCATCCTGGAGGCAGCGCCGGAGCGGCGGGGGACCGCCGAGCCAGGAACCAGGCGGGGCCTGTGACGGGTATCGCCAGCCTGCGAACGTCTCTGCCGCGCGGCCGTGCACAACCACACGGCCGCATGCCTGCGCTGCCCCGCGGCGGCCAGGCGCTTTCGCCGGAGGCAGACCTGGCCAGCCGGATGCTGCCGGCCCCGCCAGAGCTCAACAGCCCCCGGCAGAGCCGCTGGCTGGATCGGCTGGAGGGCGAACACGACAAACCGCGTACTACGTTCGCGTGGGCGTCGGAGCGCGAGGATACGCCGACCGGGCTGCCAGCGACGAAGCCCTGGTGGCCGCCCGCAGCGCCGGTAACCAGCGGGCCGGCGACGATGTGCTTATCGTCGCCGGCCTGGCCGCGTAGGCCCGGGGGAGGCTACGCGACGCTAGTCCTATCGCCACAGTCAGACCGCCAAGCGCGCCGGCCGGCCCCGGCCACCGTTCGTGCCGCTGCCGTCGCGTCTTCCCTGGCTCAACCCGCTCGAACCGATCTTCGGCCCGGCCAAACGCCACATCGTTGGTCGCCGGGCAGTCCCGCAGCCCGGCCGGCTCAAAGTTGCGTGTCACGACCGGTTATGAGCACCAGGATGCGCGCCGCCAGGGCGTCCGGAGAGCCGGCGCTCCCCCGCGCTCGGGCCGCCTCCAGCAGCGGCGCCGGCCCTTGCGCTTCCAGGCAGGCGAGCAGAGTCTCCGCGCGGTTCTTGGTCTCGCGGTTGGCCGCGCTGTGCCCCACGACCAGGGCGGCCGCTTCGGCGGCGTATTCGGGCTGTCCCTGGCGGGCCAGGACTTCTGCCGCGCTGACCAGTCCAAACAAGGTTGCCGAGATCGAACCGATGGCTCGCGCCGTCTGCAGCGCTTCGCGCAGATACCGCCAGGCCTGCTCAAGCTCCCCACTGGCGGCCGCAATTCCGCCCAGGCTCCCCAGGGCGTGGGCCATGATATGGCGGTGGCCCAGGTCCCGGCACAGAGTGACGCACTCCGTAAGCGTCGCGCGCGCCTGCGCGTGCTCGCCCAGCATCTGGCAGGCCACGCCCAGGTTGTTGAGCGCCACCGCCTCGCCCATCGGGTAGCCGATGTCGCGGAAGATCGTCAGCGCTTCGCGCTCGTAGCGCTGCGAGTCAGCATAGCGGCCCTGGCTCAGCCCCATAAACCCCAGGTTAACGAGCGTGGTCGCCGCCCCGCGGCGATCTCCCAGTTCGCGCCGGAGCGCCAGACATTCCTCGTGCAACTGCTCGGCTTCGTCAAACTCGCCCAACTCCGTCAGGGCGGCCGCCAGGGCGTTGACGGCGGCTGCAACGGCCGGCGGATCGCCGGTCTGGCGTTGCAGCGCCAGACCTTGGCGCGCCAGGTCCTTCGAGCGCGCGAAGTCACCCCTGGCACGTTCTATATTGGCCTGGCACAGCAGACAGAGCGCTTCATCAGAAGGCAGCCGTGGCTCGGCGCGCCTGAGAAGCGGCAGGCTTTCGTCGATCAAGGCTTGCGCGGCCGCAAAGTCGTCCAGCCGGTGCTGGAACCAGGCCATCCGCGCCAGGAGCCGCCCCAGCAGCGGTCCGCCATCGGCGGCGCGCGCCCGTTCGGCCTCGGCCGCGGCGCCATACAGGCTGACGGCCTCCGCATACCAGCCGGTATGTTCGAGAAACAAGCGCAGGCCCTCCAGCGCGAACGCCAGCCGCTCAACCTGCTGCTCGGCCACGGCCCCCTGCCAGGCGAGCCGGATGTTGTCGATCTCCGCCATCAGGCGTTGGCGCGCCCCGATCTGCCCGCCATCGCTCAGGGCTGCCTGCTGCGCGCTGAGCAGGTCGAGGTAGTAGTCCCGGTGCCGTGTTCTGGCCTCGTGCCAAACCAGCGCGTCCTCCTGGAGCTTGCTTTCGGCAAACTGGCGCAGCAGCTCGTGCAGCCCATAGCGGCCGGCGGCGTCGCGGCGGACCAGCGATTTGTCGCATAACGCCGCCAGCACTGGCCAAGCGCTGCCAGTGACGGCCAGGGCAGCGTCACGGTCGCAGCCGCCCCGGAAGACCCCCAACCGAGGGAACGCCGAGCGCTCGTCGGCGTTGAGCAGGGTCCAGGAGTGCTCGAAGGCAGCGCGCAGGCTGCGGTGGCGGGCTGGCAGGTTGTGCTGGGTGGTCGCGAGAAAATTCAGGTTACGGCCGATCTCTTCGGCGATCTCGTCGCAGCGCAGGTGGCGGACCCAGGCCGCCGCTAGTTCGATGGCCAGGGGCAGCCCTGCCACCAGCCGGCAGATGCGGGCAATGGCCCGCCGCTCGTCCGAGCTCGGCGCGAAGGCCGGCTGAGCGGCGCGAGCCGCCGTCAGAAACAGCTGCGCCGCCTCGTAACGCTCAATCGTGTCACCAGCCTCGTCGGGCGGCGCGGCCAGGCCGTCCAGCTCCACGAGGCGCTCGCCGTGCAGGTTCAGGCGCTCGCGCGAGGTGGCGATCAGCCTCGCCTCGCGGCAGGCATCCAGCAGGGCGCCCACCAGCGCCGGCGCGCCCGCCAGATGCTCCAGGTTGTCCAGGACCAACAGTAATTCCCTATCGCGCAGGTGCTGTAGGAGCTGCTCGCACGGATCCGCTTTGCCCGTCAAGGGCAGCTTCAGCGTCTCGGCGATGGTGTTCGGGACCGTGTCGACCGAGCCCGCGCCGGCGAGTGACACAAAGCAGACCCCGTGCAAGAAGCCCTCCATCGCCCGCGCCGCGGCCTCGAGGGCCAGACGTGTCTTGCCGCTGCCGCTAGGGCCGACCAGCGTGAGCAGGCGGCAGGTCGGATCGGCCAGAAGGCCAGCGATGTTCGCCAAATCCGCGGACCGGCCCACAAACGGCGTGGCCGCCGGCGGCAGATGGACGCGGCGTCTGGCGGCCCGGATGCGCTCGTACAGCGCTGCTGTCTCCGGCGCGGGCTGGACGTTTAGCTCCGCCGCCAGCAGCCGCCGGCAGTTTTCGTATTGCGCCAGGGCAGCGGCGCGCTGCCCGCTGCGCGCCAGGGCCAGCATGAGCTGGCGGTGGGCTTCCTCGCGCCAGGCATCCAGGGCGAGCAGGCGGTTGGCGCTCGCGATGGCGCCGGCTGCGTTGCCGCGCTGCAGGTGGAGCTGGGTCAGGCCACGCAACAGGTGCACCGCCATGTCGCGCAGGCGCGTGCGCTGGACGAGCAGCCAGTCCTCGAACTCGGGAGCGTCGCGCACGGTGAAGCCCGCCAGAAAGTCGCCCTGGTACAGCGCCGCGGCCGCCTCCAGCCCGGCGGCACGATCGGCCTGCGGCCCATCGCCGTGGGCGGAGCGCCAGCCGCGCTCGAAGGCCTCGACGTCGAGGAAATACGCTGGCGCGGGGTTGAAAGCAATGGCTTCGCGCGTGATCACCAGATAGGGATCGAGGCTACGCCGTAGGCTGGAAAGCGCCTGGCGCAGGTTGTTGCGGGCGTCGGCGTCGGGCAGCCCGCCCCACAGCAGGGCCGCTAGCGTCTCCCGTGGGTGGGGGCGCCGCGTCACAGCCAGGTAGGCCAGTAGAGCCGGTGCCTTGCTGGAAACAAAGCCCGTCAGGGGGGTGCCGGCCGCGCTGAGCTGGAGCCCGCCCAGCAGCCGTATCTCAAGTTTTTCGCTCACGAAGACGCCAGCCGTTGAGCTCTAAAGGATCGCCTGATAAGGTGGCCGAAGCATAGCACAGCCGAGCCAGGCCGCAAACCACACCCAGGCGTTTCTACTCAGCCGGCGGGACGCGGCTGGCTCGGCCGCCTGGAGAACCAGCCTGCCGGCCAGCGCATCGGGTTGAGCAGCACCGCTGAGCCGCCAGCCCGTCCGCGCGGCTGGACGCAAAAGCTGCCCGAGGCGTAACCCATGATGGCTGAGCCGTGGCGAACCTCACCAGGATTGGGCCAACGCTGGCGGGGTTGGCGTGGAGACCAGTTCAGGCTGTGATCGGGCTTGATGCCAGCGCCTTGCCCGGGCGGGCCGCCTAGAACAGCTGGCGGCGCAGCACGCGCAGGAAAGCGCGCAGGAAGAGCGGCACAGGCATCGAGGCGATGATTTGCAGGTTTTCGACGGGGCCGCTGCGCTCGTCGAGAAAGCGCAGGATGCGGGCGGGAGGGTTGCGGGCGAACAGGCGCCGGAAAAGCGCCGGCGCCAGCCGGCCTTGGTGCTCGAGCACGTTGAGCAGCAGCGCGTCGCACAGGCGATAGAAGAGCGGGTCGGGGGGCACGGCGAAGGGGTGGCCGTAGCGCTGCAGCGAGCGCACCACGGCGTCGGAGTCGCGCTGGATGCGGGTGAAGGCGTAGCCGGCTGACGGCTTGACGCGGCCGCCAGCGGTGCCCAGGGTGAGCACGTGGCGGCCAGTGCGGCGGGGGAACGGCCGGTCGGTGAGCGGGTTGACGCCGCGCTCGCGCGAGACCACGCGGTATTCGCCGATGTCCAGCACCCGCTCGAGGTAGTGGCGTATCGCCTGGTCGGCTTCGGCCGAGGTCAGGGTGACGTAGTCCACCTGGGCGCGGTTGGGGGCCAGGGGCAGCAGGTAGAAGAAGCGCCATTCGCCCTCGGGCCGCCGCGAGGTGGGCGCGCGAAAGTCGCAGAAGGTGGCAGCGCTGGTATCGAAGACCGGGGCGTCGGTCTCGATCGTCCAACCGACGAAGTGCTGGCACAGGGTGTGATAGCGCGCGCGCTCGGCGGCGGCCACGGACGCCAGGACGCCGCGCGGCAGGCTGGACGAGAGCGGGATGGATTGGGCTGCGGCCTGGGCGTCGGCCGCGCGCAGCGGGGCCAGGGCGCGCAGCGTGTCGACCGGACGGAAACGGCTGTCGAAGACCCAGCGGCCGGCGTAGATGTGATTGCCGGCGACGACGCCACCCGCCGCCGAGCCGTCTTCAAGGCGAGTCACGCGCTCGGGCAGGAAGGTGACGGTGGGATGCTCGGCCAGAGCGGCGCGCACGTGGCTGAAGAAGTCGTGGCCGCGGATCAGGTGATAGTGGAACGGCCCCAGCTCGAGGGTCTGCTGGTAGTCTTGGTCGAGCAGCCTCAGCCGCGGCCACGACTGGCGGATCAGGTGATCGAAAGGCATGGGCCGGTCAGCCCAGAAGCACCAGGTGTGCGCGGTGGGATGGGCCTCGTCGGGATCGACGATCAGGATGCTGCGGTCGCGCAGACCGGGCGTCTGCACCAGGCGGTAGGCCAGGCTTAGGGCCGAAAGGCCGCCGCCGGCGAAGACGAAGTCGTAGAGGGGGGTGGGCGGCATCGGGGCGGGAGTTCAGAGATCAGAAGTCTGACGTCAGAAATCAGAAGGCAGAGCTTCAAGTTGGTGGTTGCCCGGGCAGTGCCGGGGCGCCAGCGAGTGCCGGGACCGGTTCGATCGTCCTCCAGGTCGTGCGGCCTGCCAGTTGTTGCCAGCGGGCGGGCCCGACCCGCGCCGCGCGGCGATCACGCTGTCAGCATAGCTGTCAACCGGCGGAGACGCATCCACCCAGAGTCGGATTTAGAACGCGGATCAATCGGGGCGGGAAAGGCGGTGTCAGGGTGCGCGGGAGATGGCCGGTTTGGGCGCCGCCGCGCTGCGCCAACCGTCTGCGCCGCCGGCGGATTGCACGGGGCGCGCCAGCAGGCTGGCTGAGCGAGCTGCCTTATCCCGTGGTCGAGCGTTATGCCGGGCGCAAATGCTGAGATTAGACCGCCCAACCTGCTACACGCCTGGGTCGGAGGCGGAGCACCGCCGAGCGTGTAGCGGCTGGCGCTGGGGGCGCCGCCCGCCCTGGCCGTGAGCGACCCTAACCCTCATTCTGGCTGGCGGGACCGGGCCCCGGAGTCTGGCGCGCGCGCCGCAGCAGCGCGTGCACCTCGTCGTCGCTGATCGGCGAAAAGTCTTCGTACCACTGGCCGACCCCCCCAAAGGGATGCGGGGTGATAGCGCAGACGATGGCGTCTACTTCCGCTTCGAGCTCGGCGCAGGTTTCGGGCGCAGCGGTGGGCACGGCTACGATCAGGCTGGCCGGCCCTTCCTGGCGCACGGCGGCGACGGCGGCGCGCATGGTGGCGCCGGTGGCTAGGCCATCGTCGACCAGGATGACGATGCAGTCCTTGACGCTGGCGGCGGGCTGGTCCCCGCGGTAGGCGCGCTCGCGGCGCTCCAGTTCGCGCAGCTCGCGCTCGGCCACGGCGTCGATGACGGCCGCGGGAATGTTTAGCGCGTCGACTACGTCGTGGTTAATCACGCGCACGCCGCCCGTGGCAATGGCGCCCATGGCCAGCTCCTCGTGGCCGGGCAGGCCCAGCTTGCGCACCAGGAACACCTCCAATGGGGCGCGCAGGGCGCGGGCCACTTCGTAGCCGACGGGCACACCGCCGCGCGGCAGGGCCAACACGCGTACGCCGGGCCGGCCGGCATAGCCGGCCAGCGCGGTCGCCAGCCGCCGGCCGCCTTCGGCGCGGTCGCGAAAGACGTGTGGCTGCCTCACCCTGCCAGCGTAGCACGGCAGATGCCGGCCAGGTATCGGCGTTTGGCCGAATTGATTGTCAGACGGAGGAGGAGGGGCGGCAGCCGGCGACCCAGGCGAGGCCGATATGGGCGCAAGGGTGCAGCCTGGAGACAAAAGGTGGGCCGCAGACAATGGATGGGAGAGATGATTGAGAAAACTCGAACTTAGTGAATGGTGGAACGTATATTTTGGACGAATGGCCTATTGCGGTTGGAGCGAACACTGATAGAATAAAGGATAGCCGCGGGGGCTGGCGCCGGCATGCGACGCGCCACTTATCACCGCGGTTTTTGTTTGGGGCCGCGCACCCTTCCCTGTCCACACGCGCACGATCGGCGCGCCTGCGCCGCCCGGTTGGCCCAGAGCCGCTTTTAAGCGGAGGGCCAGACCCCCTTGGAGAAGGGGTCGCTGGCTGCAGCCGGGACTCTAGCTGGCCTTGACAGGGCCAGGTCTCCGGCGCTTCTGTTGGGCGGTTTTCTTATTGTTACAATGAGGAGGTGGCAAAATGGCGACGGATGTCCGTCAAGCGCCCGGCTGCGCCGGCGCGCCCGAATTCCACCCGAACTACGAACACGTGGATACTAGCGACTGGGGGACGGAAAGAGCCTTTCACGCCCCGCGCTCGCGCAATGGCTGGGGTCGCATGCCTGGCCGGCCATTGTTCTGCCAGGTGTGTAACCTGGCCTTGCGCGACGACGCCGCGCTGCGCGAGCACTATCACGAGTGTCATCCTGAAGTCGCTGCCCGGCTGGACGAACAGACGCGCCGCCCGGCGCGCTGAGTCTGCTTAGCTCTTGTACGTTTCGCACGCCTCCAGGCGCGCTGGCCCTCCGCGGGGCCAGCGCCGTCCTCGCGCGCCAGGTCGCCCACGTAGTTGCCGGCAGTGGTGAAGGCATGCACGCTCAGCGAGTTGTCGTCCAGCAGGGGCGCGCCGCCCACGTTGACGGCCAGGCCGAGAGCGCCGGCCATCAGCATCTGGTCGTTCCACTATTCGAGCGCGTAGGGCTGGCCGGTCTGCGCATCGGTGGCACGGCCGGTGATGGCGGTGGTCACGCCCCAATGGGCAAACACCTGTGTGGGCGGCTGGGTACAGCCGGGTGTGTAGGCGCACAAGTGCGAGGGCGGGTCTGCGGCGGCGTCACACGAACATGAAAGCAACGGGAGCGGCTCCCCCGAGCCGCTCCCATCTTCCCCAATTTCCTTCAGTTCCCCCGGTTCCTCGGACCCTTCAGTCCCTCCCGAACAGCGTCGCCACGAAGTCCTTAAAGATCGCCGGCAGGTAGAAGCGGTGGGTGGCGACCAGGGCCGTCGTGGTCAGGGTGGCGTTGGCGGTGACGCCGCCGTCGGCCTGCGACGTAAACGTCAGCGTGACCGCGTCGAGGGCGCCGCCGGAGGCCGTGAGTGGCACGGTGGCGGTGACCGGCACGTCTGCGTAGGCGCCGGGGGTAAGCGGGCCGGCCGCGGCCGGGGCGCTGAGCGGCCACTGGTGTGGGCCGGCGCTGACGGTGTAGGTATCTGTGATGTTGCCGGTGTTCTCCACCCGCAGGCTGTAGACGTGCTGAGCACCGGGAGCGGCGCTGGCCGCGTCGCTCGGCGGGTTGACTGACACGCCGTGCTCGGTGTAGGACGCGCAGACCGGGATCCACTCGCGCAGGTCGAGCGACCAGGCGTTGAGGCTGCCGGTGTCGGGTGTGGCGTTGTCCTGCACGCGCAGCCGCCAGGCGCCGGCGTTGGGCCCGCCGTTGAGGCTGGCCAGTGGCTGGTCGGGCCGATAGGCGCCGGTGAAGGGCCCCGTGCCGCTGATCTGCTCAATAGCCGTGGCGGCGTCGTCGTCCAGGATAGCATTGACGAAGTTGTTGCCGCTGGAGCCGAAGCTGCCCGCGCCGGGCCGGTTCATGAGCGACACCTGCGCGCCGCCGGGCGACAACAACTGCATCGACAGGTCGCCGACCCAGCCGTGGGTGACGTCGGTCAGGCGCACGTCCACGTCGCCCACCAGGCCGGACGCGGCGATGTTCAGAGTGGAGGTGATACCGGCCGCGTTGTTGTCGGGGATGGCGATGGGCACGTTGGTGGACGTGAAGGTCTGGGTGACGCCCAGCGTGCTGGCGCCCACTGGTAGCGAGAGCGGGTAGACCACCGGCCCACCCTGGCCCGGCGCCTGGCCGGCGGTGAAGGTGAAGGTGAGCGGCTGGCCGCAGAGCTGGCCGGCCCCCACGCGGAAGCTGAGCGGCACGGCCGGCGTAATTGTGGCGCCCGGGGCGATGGCGCCGTAGCTGGCGCTGGCGTCCAGCAGCACGGCATCGCCCGAGTCGAGTGCTAGCGTGCCGGTGACGCCGGCGGCCGCGCCGAAGCCCAGGTTGGTCAGCCCGATCGAGAGCGCGTAGGTCTCGCCCTGGTCCACGAATCCGTTGCCGTTGCCGGCGGTCTCGGCCAGGGCGTGGCCGGCCGCCGCCAGAGCGGGCACGCCCGCCAGGTTGAAATCCCGCGTGGTGGTGGCGCCGGAGACCACGCTTGCGCCGGCGACAGTGGCCGGGGCGTAGCCGGCGGCCGAGGCGGTCACCGTGAAAGTGCTGACTGGCAAGGTCAGGCTGTAGAGGCCGGCCGCGGCCACGGTGGAGAAGGTCAGGGTAGGCGACAGGCTAGCCTGGACCAATGCGCCGGCGATCAGGCTGCTAGTGCTCGCGTCGCGCACCTCGCCGCTGAGCGCGCCGATTTGGTTGGCAGCCACGGCGTTGTAGATCACCAGCGCGAAGTCCTGGTCGGTGGTGTCGCCGTTGTAGGGCACGCCGTCGCCGGCGACGTTGGCGGCCTGGACCGAGACGCTGAACGCCCCGCCCCCGGCCGGCAGGAAGACGTTCTCCAGGTTGTTGAGCGCGTCGGCGCTGCCGCCGGTGGTCGAGAGGCCGTTGGCGAAGACGTTGCCGTGGTACAGGCTGGCACCGGCCGTCACTTCCAGGTTCAGGTCGTTGACCAGGTTCGGGGTGACGCCGATGCCGCCGGGCGCGTCGGACCACACCAGGCTGATCTTGACCGGCAGGCTGCCGCTGACGGGCACGAGCAGCGGCAGGCTGAACGACTGGCCCGGATCCGTAAAGAGCGTCGCTTGGTCGAAGTAGAGCGCCGGCGCCGGAGGCGCGATGACGTTGTTCAGGTTGAGGCGCCCCCAACCCTGGTTGTTGTTGGGAAGGTTGCCGCCCACGCCCGCGCCGCCGGCCATGTCGGCCGCGCCGTTGACCAGCAAGGCCTTGACCATGGCCGGGCTGGGGATGCCGCGGCCCTGGTCCTGCCACCAGTCGGCGATGAGCACGGCCGCGCCCGAGGCGAAGGGCGCGGCCATGCTGGTGCCGGTGCAGTACGAGTAGTAGGGCGCGCCCGCGCCGGCCACCGGCGAGGCCGAGCAGCTGATGTTGGAGCCGGAGCTCCTAAACGAGACGGTCTGCGAGCCGGGCGCGACGACGTTGGGCAGCAGGCGGCCATCCAGAGCCGGGCCGCGGCTGCTGCTGCTGGCCAGGCCGTTGATGTCGGCGCCGGTGCGTGGATAGTTGTGGCTGTTGCCGACCACGATCAGGTTCTTGGCTTCCTTGGGCTCGGTGAGGGTCGATCCGCCAGGACCGGCGTTGCCGGCCGAGAAGACCAGGATGATGGGCTCGGCGACGCTGGTGGTGGTAAAGACAGCGTCGCGCACCATCAGGTCGTGCTCGCGGGCGGCAGCCGAGTAGCCCTGCGGGCCGGACGCGCCGGTGAACCAACTGTTGTTCGAGCCGATGGCGCCGTTGAGGACCGAGTCGCGGCTGAGGACGTTGTAGCCCCCGGCCGGCGGCCAGACGTTGGTCATGAGCACGTTCTGCACCACCAGAGTGGCGCTGGGGGCCAGGCCGGTGCCCCACAGCACCCCGGCCGTCTCGGTGATACCGGTGCCGTGGCCGTCGCCGAAGATGGCGCCGGCGGTGTGTGAGCCGTGGCCGTCGGGGTCGGTGTTGGCGGCCGGGGCGCCGGGGTAGGTGAGGTAGGCGCTGACGCGGCCAGTGATGTCGGGGTGGGCGCCGTCCAGGCCGGTGTCCACGTCGGCCCAGGTAATGCCGCTGCCGTTGATGCCTTTCAAGGCCAGCCAGGCCTGGTAGCCGGGCGGGACGCTGGTGGGCGAAGTGTAGTTGCCGGACACGATCTGGTCGCCGATCTCGTCGTCCAGGCCGGGGCGCGGCGGTGAGTAGTCGATGGCCCACACGGTCGGCAGGGCGGCGGCCTCGGCCAGCCGCGCGCTGTCGAGGTGGAAGATGGCGGTGTAGAAGGCGCGGTCGGGCTGCGCGGCATAGTGCTGGAGGTGCGCGCCGCCCAGGGCCTGGAGCGCCGCCAGGCTGGCGTCTAGCGCGCCATCGTCGTAGAGGGTGATGGCCACGTTGTCGATTGGGCCGGCCTCCAGCCGGGCCAGCGCCGGACTGATCTTGTAGGCCGGGTGGAAGGCGCCGGTCCAGCGCACGGCCGGGGCGCTCTCGGCGGCCAGGCGCGAGGCGGCCGTGCCCCACACCAGGTAGGCGTTGTGGGCGTAGTACTGCAGCGGGCGCAGCCCGGCCTTCTCCAGGTTGGCTAGCCAGGCGCCTTCGATCGGGCCGCCGAACTGCACCAGATGGAGGCCGGGGCCCTCGCCGGCGGCGTCGGCCCGCCAGTCGGCCGGCAGCGGCGGCTCGCCCTCGGCCAGCGGGTCGAAGGTGTAATTGTAGACGCCGATACGGTTGTCGGCCGGAGCGGCGGCCGGCCGCCGGCCGCTGACGGCCGCAACCAGTTCGTTGGGCGCGCGGCGAGGCTGGTTCGGACCGGCAGCCACCAGGGGTTGGGCCAGGCCGAGCAGGAGCGTGGCGGCGAGCGCCAGGGCCGGTAGACGTGACCGCGAGCGGTTGGGCATATAGGTTCTCCCTGAGCGGGCGCGGCGGGTGCCCGGGGCGAACGGCCGGATATGGTAGCAGAATTGAGGGAGAGGGCAAGAGGGATGCGAAGCCGCTCTCCTAGCGGCGGGGCGCTAGCCGCGGGCCCGGGCCCGGATGGGAACAACCGTATGGTCTTCGGCGCGCCGCGCGAAACGCGGACCGGCCATCAGGGTAATGGCGATGGCCGCGGCCACGTAGACCGCTGCCATGAGCCAGGACTGCTCGACCGAACCCAGCCCATGGTTGACCACGCCGAAGAAGGTCTGCGACAGGTGCAGCAGCGCTGCCAGCGGTACGCTGCGCGTCCGCGCGTAGAGCCAGGCCAGGATCACGCCCAGACCCAGCAGCTGTAGCAGGGTGGCCAGCGGGGGCAGGCCGGCGTAGAGCATGCCTGGCATGTGCAGCGCCAGGTGGATGGCAGCCCACGGCACGGCCAGGGCCAGGCCGGCCGCCAGGGGTGACCAGCGTTCGAGCAGCCGCGGCAGAGCGTAGCCGCGCCAAGCTAATTCTTCCAGGAAGGCGGGCAGCAGTGGGACGAGCGCCAGCAGGACGAACTCAACCGGCGACAGGGGGCGGAGCTGGAGGCGCGGGAGCAGGCCGAGCGCCAGCCCGAGCAGGCTCATCGCCAGGCGCAGGGCCAGGCCGAGGCCGATGGCGACGGCGTACCAGCGCAGGCCTACGCGCCAGCGGCCGAGCTGGCGCAGCAGCCGGGCCACGCCGGCCGGACCTTCGGTCAGGGCGGCCAGGGCCAGCGCGAGGAGCGTGGGGATGGCCACCAGCACGAAGGCCAGGGCCTCGCGCGGCAGCGGCAGGAGGTAGGCGGCGAACGACAGCACCACCGCCAGCGCGCAGAAAATCGCGACCGCCCGATCCCTTGGAAAGACGGCGATGTTCATGGAAGATCCTCCAATCCAATCTGGAATGCCAGGTTCTGTGGCGGCGGCTGTCGCAAGGAGTGGCGGCACAGCCAGCCGGGCGCATGGCTGGCTATGCCTTCGACTAACGGACCTCCAGGTCCACCGCCCCGACGCCGGCCTCGATCTCGACATACAGGGCGTGGGGTGCAGCGCCGTAGGCTTCGTTGACAAACGCCTCGCCAGCGCGGGCCAGCCCGATGGCGGCGATGTGGGCCAGGGCGGCCAGGCGAAGGCGGGAAGGTCAGGATTTCATCGTAGTCTCCTTCTGATCAGCAGATCGGGTTCGGTCGAATGCCAGCGCGGGCGGGCGTCATTTGGCCGCCACGGCTGGGGCCGCGACCACACTAGCGGCCGGCGCAGCGCGCCTGCGCGCCAGGCCAGGCCCGGCGATGAGAAGCAACGCCACGGCGGCTGCCACGAACAAGGCCACGAGCAGCAGGTAGTTCTGCGCGGCGTAGGCGCCGGTGAACAATCCCCCGAACAGTGCGCCGCTGGCGTTGAGGGACGAGTGCAGCAGCATGGCGATCAGCACACTGCCGCGGGTGTGCAGGAAGATCCAGGTGAACAGGATGTCGCCGGCGATGACGATGGCGAAGACCCAGGGCGAGTCGCCGGCCAACACCACCAGCGGCACGTGCCAGATGACGCGCATGACGCCCAGGATCAGGCTGGCGGCCAGCGGCGAGTGGCGCTCCAGCAGCTTGGGCAGCGCGTAGCCGCGGAAACCGAGCTCTTCGCCCAGGGCCAGGGTGAGGAAGACGAAGATGAACTCGAACGGCACCTCGGCCCAGGCGCCCCAGGCCTCAGCCGGCGGCGCGGGCGCGCCCAGCGCCAGGTTGAGGCCATAGGCGGCGAACTTCAGGACGATGGGCAGGCCCAGGGCCACGGCGTACCAAAGAAGGCCCACCCGCCAGCGCACGATGCGGCTGGCCCAGGCGCGCACGCCGGCGCGGCCCTCAGTGACGGCCACGACCAGCAGCGCGCCCAGCGCCGTGCCGTAGATGAACAGCGGGTAGAGCGCTTCGGGGACGATGCCCAGCAACGCCGCGCCGAGGTAGAACGAGCCGATGGAGATAGCGAAGAAGGTGACGAGCGGGAAGCGTTTGATGAAAGTGAGCATGTGGTTTCTCCTGTCCGCGGCGCCGGGGGATTGAAAGGCCGGCGGCTATGGTTCAGACAATAGCCGCCGGCCGGGTGGAGCGTCATCAACCAAAGGGTTGACGTGTCCTGAATGCCAGGTGGACTCAGCCGGGAGGCAACTCGGCTGCAGCCCCAGTCCCGGCGCCTGGCGGCGCGGGGCGGCACGCAGCCAACCGATTCCGATGGCGGCGAGGGGCAGCAGCAGCGCGGCCAGCAGCAGCCAGGCGGCCGGCGCGGGCTCGAGGCCCTGGCGGCTAGAGAGTTGGTAGCCGGCCAGGTTGAAGAGGACGTGGAAGGCCACGGCGGGGTACTGGCTGCCGGTGCGCAGCATCAGCGCGCCGAGCCACACGCCCAATACGACGGCCTGTCCGCTCTGAAAGAACACATTGAGCATGGGCCGGCCGCTGAGGCCATCGAGCAGATGCATGCCGGCAAAGAGCAGCGCGGCCGCCACGACGCTCACGGCCCGGTTCCGTGGAGTGCCGCCCCAGCCGCTGACAAAACCGTGCAGCATCAGTCCGCGGAAGGCCAGGTCTTCGAGGCAGGCGGCAGCGGCGATGAACATGAGGGCGCCGGCGTGCACCGCGCCAAAGGCGTTGAGGTCGACCCGGCCGGCCAGCGCGAAGGCAGCCGCGGCCGCGGCGTAAGCCACCGGCAGCGGGAGCAGCCCCCACACCCACCAGGGGTCGAGCGAGGCCGGGCCAGCCGACCGCAGCCAGCCCAGCCGGGCCAGCAGCACGCGGCTGGAGATGACCCGGACCGCCAGGCCGCCCCACTGAGGCCGGGCCTGCGCCGGGCCGCAGCGCACCCAGCGCCGCAGCGGTGAATAGCATCACGATAAAGACCAACAGGATGCCAGAGGCGAACAGCCAGGAGTGCCTTGGGCTTGGCGCTGCGAGCTTGTTCGTGGCGGCAGCCTCAATCTTGGTTATCCTGGAGGCGCGGCAGGTTCGCTTCGGCCCGCGGCGCGACCGATCCGGCCCAGGTGGGTGTGCTGAAAGGAGTCCGGGTACTTGAGGCCGTAGCCCAGCGCGCGATCTAGGCTGGAATGACCCAGCACGATGAGACCCGCCGCTTCGAGCGGCGCCACCTGTATATAGGCGCCGGCGGCGAACAGCATGACCGCCAGGCCCCTGTGGTGCGCCAAGTTGTACGTCCAGGCGCCTACCCGGGGGCCAAAGAGATAGCCGATCATGCTCAGGTCCGGCGCGAGGAACAGCAGCCAGAACCACCACCAATCGTAGGCCAGGCTCAGGAAGAGCATGAACGCGAGCCCGGTCAGCAAGAGTTCTTCAGCTTTGATCAGGGTCTTCATCGTGTTTTCTTTGGAGGTAATGTGGGTCTGCGGTGGGCCGCTTCTCTTGAGGCGCTCCGTCGGCGAAGCTCAGCCGGCCGCGGGTTGTGATAAGAACCAGCACGATCAGCCCGGCCTAGGGCACGACGATAAATGGGCTGGCCGCGAGCGGCGACCAGGCGACCAGGCGCGGCAGCGCATAGCCCTGCCAGCCAATCTCCTCGCCGGCTTTCAGCAGCGCCCTGGGCTGGCCGGTGTCGTTGCCCGCAATCTGCAAATGGATGTGGCGACCATCTACCGTGACCATCTGGCCAGGGGGCGGGTAGGCGCGTGCATCGGCGCGCTCGGCCAGGACCTCATAGATCACACCGATGCCGCTCGGGCCCGCCAGGGTCGCGAGCAGGCCGAGCAGCTCGCGCTTGGGCAGGACACGGACGCGGCGTTGCGGCTTGGACTGTTTGACAGATACAGCAATGGGAGTGGCAGCGATGGTCATCTTGGTTGCCCTTTCATTTGCTGAAGGCGTCAACGGATGGGCACCGGGTCAACGGATAGCGCCCTATGGGCCAATCAGACCGGCCCAGCCGGACGTGGTCAAGACTCGCGGCACCTGACTTAGCGGTGTGCCTGTGCGCGCAGCTTCGACGACCTGAAATATGCTATCCACACTCACCGGCACGTAGCGCGGGTCGGCCCACAGGTCGGCGTGGCCAGCGCCGTCGACTACGATGTGGACGCTGTTGGTGGAGAGCGCGGCCAACTCGCCCTGGTACTCGCGCCAATGGCCGTCCGCTCCAGTGTTCAGGCCGGCAGTGACCACTGCCACAGGCAGCCCGGCGGGCAGTGGCGGCGCGGCGCGCAGTTGGGCCATGGTGTCGAGCATGGCGTTCGATTCCGCCGCCGTTGCGTCCCAGAATTGGTTGGTGGAGGCCAGCGCCCGCCACTCGGCTCGCAGATCGGCTGGCCAGTCGGCGGGTGCCGCCGCGAATGGGTTCGGCCCTAGCCGCAGCAGGCCGAAGCGCGCCAGAAGGCGGCCCCCGCCGTAGAGACGCGATTGGTTCGCGTAGTCGGCTTCACCTTCGGGCGTGCGCGTCCACTGGTCAGGGTGAGCCGAGTCCAGCAGCACCAGGCCGGCGACTTCTTCCGGATACTGACTCGCAAATGACCGGATGAAGAGCCCGCCGTAGGAGTGGCCGGCCAGCACGTACGGGCCGGGGATGCCGGCGCTCGCCAGGAGCGCGTGCAAATCCTGGGCAATGTGGGCGCCATCGCGCGGCATCGGGCCCTGGTCGCTCCAGCCCTGGCCGGCGCGGTCGTAGGCGCACACGCGGGCGGCCTGGGCCACCTCCGGCTGCACCTGGAACCAGGCCAGCATGTTGCCGCCGCCGCCCTGCTCCAGGATCACGGTTGGCCGGCCGTCGAGGTTGGCGCCGGCGCAGTAGAGGTGCATCTGGCGGCCGCCCACGTCCACCAGTTGGCCGGGCGCCGGGTAGGCGCGGCGATCCAGCGCGGTGGCCGCCGCCTGGTAGGTGAAGCCGAGGGCGGCCAGGCCGGCGAGGAAGGCGAGCAGGCCGAGGCCGAGGCGCTTGAGCCAGGCGAGCGCGCGGCGCATGGCGCTGGATGAGGTTGGGAAGGTGAGGGGCGAAGCGGTGGTGTTCATGGGTATTCCTTTGCGGTGGGATGGATGGCTAGAACTCTTCGCGGCTGAAGCGCCAGAGCGTCACAGCCAGGAACAGGAGGCTCCAGGCGGCGGTCGCGACAGCGGGGATCGGCCATTCGGGCGGCAAGGGCAGCCCGGCCAGGACGGTGTACGCCAGGTTGAGCAGCCACCAGGGCATCACGTACAGCAGCAGCGGCAGCGAGTTCCCGAGGGCCAGGCCACCCAGCAGCAGCCCGAAGCAGATGGCGACCACCGGCCCGCGCCCGACAAACAGGCTGCCGAGCACCAGGGATAGGGACAGGTAGAAGACCAGATGGAGCACCACCAACCCCAGCGCGCCGGCCAGCGCCCCAAGGGCCGGCACCTGCCCAAAGAAGAACAGGCACTCGGCGTAGAAGATCACCGCCGGAACCGGGAAGGCTAAGAGCAGCAGCGCCAGGCCATAGCTGATGAACTTGGCCAGGATGAAACCGCTGCGCGAGGCCGGCTTGGACATGACCCAGGCCGCCGTGCCGAGCTGCTTCTCGCCAATGATGGCGTCTTGGACAGTCACTATCGCGCCAATGGTCATGACCATGCAGAGCATAGTGACAAATACGTCAGCGGCCTCGGCCAGCCCTTCGGCCGCGCTCACGGCCTCGGTCATGGCTGACCCGATCAGCACCATGCCATTCATCAGCAGCACAGAGATGGTGAGCTGGATGAGCCAGCGGCGGGTGCCGAACCAGCGCATCAGCTCGTTGGCCAGCATGTTGGCAAAGCCCAGGCGCCAGCCACGCCCGGCGATGGGCCGCAGGGCGCGCGGTGCGGTCGTCGTGTCAGCAGTCATAATTGGCCTCCTTCGACCAGGCTCAGAAAAACTTCTTCCAGGTTGTGCTGCTTGCGCCGGAACGCCTTGAGGCGCAGGTGGCCGTCGGCCAGCGCCAGGGGCGCCAGGCTGGCCTCGGCCGCGCCGGCGTCGCTGACGCTCACCTGCCACTCGGTCAGGCTGTTATCGGCAGTGGCGCTCAGCCCCGTCACCCACGGCTGGGCGGCGACCCGCTCCTGCGCGGCGCGCAGGGCCTG
>JADLEU010000174.1 GCA_020845955.1 Anaerolineales bacterium | reverse complement strand
CTGCTTGGCGCCCAGCCCGACGAAGTCGTCGTCGCCGATTCAACTTCGGTCAACTTCTTCAAGCTGGTGATGGCGGCCCTAGCGGCGCGGCCGGAGCGGCGCGAGGTCGTGACCGACGACCTTAACTTCCCCTCCGATCTGTACGTGCTGCAGGGGGCGCTGCGGCTGGCCGGGCCGGGCTATCACCTGGAACAGGTGCGCGCGCCCGACGGGCTGAGCGTGCCCACCGACGCCGTCGCCGCGGCGCTCGGGCCGGGCACGGCGCTACTGGCGCTGTCTCACACCGCGTTCAAGAGCGGAGCAGTCTACGACCTGCTGGCCGTCACGGCTGCCGCCCACCAGGCCGGCGCGCTGATGCTGTGGGACCTGAGCCACTCGGTGGGAGCGCTCCCGGTGGACCTGAACGGCGCCCAGGCCGACCTGGCGGTCGGCTGCACGTACAAGTATCTCAACGGCGGCCCAGGGGCGCCAGCCTTTCTTTACGTGCGGCGCGATCTGCAGGAACAATTGCTCAACCCCATCTGGGGCTGGTTCGGCCAGCGCGATCAATTCGATATGGCGCCGGACTACACCCCAGCGCCCGGCCTGACGCGCTTCTTGGTCGGCACCCCGCCCGTGCTGTCGCTGGCGGCCATCGAGCCTGCGGTGGATTTGCTGCTGGAAGCCGGCGTAGAGCGCCTGCGCGCTAAGTCGATCGCCCAGACGGAGTTCTTGATTGATGTATGGGCCGCGGAACTGGCGCCGCTGGGGGTCACGCTGAATTCGCCGCGCGCCTCCGCGCAACGCGGGTCGCACGTCTCGCTGGGTCATCCCGAGGCGCTGCGCATCGACCGGGCGCTGATCGAGGAGATGAACGTCATCCCCGATTTTCGCTATCCGGAAAACCTGCGGCTGGGTATCGCCCCGCTGTACACGCGCTTTGTCGACATCTATGACGGGCTCGACCGGCTGCGGCGGGTGATCGTCGAGAAGCGCTACGCGAAGTACCCGACCGAGCGGCTGGACGTGACCTGAGCCGGACCCGCCAGTTTTGACAAAAGCCGAAAACCAGTTAGCATGCTGGGCATGCCTGCAAGAACACGCCGCGGCCTGCTCCCTCTTCTATTAGTCGCGGGGCTGGCAGCCTGCCGGACGGCCGAGCCGGCCAGCACCGCCACAGCGTCGGTGGTGTCCACCAACACCCCCGCGCCGGCGACCACAGCCGCCCTCGCCGCCACCGCCCCGGCTGAGCCCAGCGCCACTTTGGCCGCTGCGCCGTCGGCCACGCCAACGGCCGGCGCGGCGACCAACACGCCGGCCGCCAGCGCCGAGGCCGCGCCTTCGGCGGTCGTGTCGGCCAGCCTGGGCGCGCCGGGCGCCGATCTGGTTGAGTTCGTCACTGACGTAACGGCGCCCGACGGCAGCGATTTTGCGCCCGGCGAGACCTTCGTGAAGGCCTGGCAGGTGCGCAATGCCGGCACTACCACCTGGACCACGGATTATGCCATCGTGTTTGTCCGCGGCGATCAGCTGGGCGGGCCGGCCTCGGCGCTGCTGCCGGAGGCCGTCGCGCCAGGGCAGACAGTGGACCTCTCGGTGGGCCTGGTCGCGCCGAACGAGTTGGGCGATTACACCGGCTTCTGGATGCTGCGTAACGCGGCCGGCGTGCTCTTCGGCCTGACGCCTGAGGGCAATCAGCCAATCTACGTGCAGATTGGCGTGGTGGCCGAGCCCGGCGCGACCGCGCCGCCGGCGGGCACAGCGGGCGCCGTGTCGATCAGCGCCGCGACGTTGAGCGTGGGCCGGGAGACCATCACCGGCAGCTGCCCGCAGACATTCGAGTTCAGCGGCACCTACACGTCCCAGGGCGCAGGCTCCGTCACCTATCAGCTTGAGGCCGCGGCCGACACGCCCGGGTTCGTCTTCAACCTGCCGGCGGCCTACACGGCCAACTTCGACACTGCCGGCCCGCGCACCGTGGCCGTTAGCTATAACCTGGAATTCTCCGGCTCGGTGAGCGGCCAGGCCTGGCTGCATGTTCTGACGCCCATCGATCTCGAATCCAACCGGGTCAGCTTTAAGCTGACCTGCCAACCTTGAACGGAGGCTCGTAGTGCGCACAGCCCTGATCACTGGCGCCGGCAAAGGTATCGGCGCGGCGATTGCCCTATCCCTGGCCGAGGCCGGCCACCGCGTGGCGCTGGCCGCGCGCACCGCGGCCGATCTGGACCAGCTGGCCGCGCGCATCCGGTCGGCGGGCGGCACGGCCGCGCCGGTAGTGTGCGACGTGACCGATCCAGACGCGGTCGCCCAGGCCGTGGCCGCGGCCGGACAGGCGCTGGGACCGATCACAATACTGGTCAACAACGCCGGCGCGGCCGGGTCGCACAAGTTCTTGGGGCACCCCGACGCGCTCTGGGACCGCATGCTGGCCGTCAACCTGACGTCGGTCTACTACGTCACCAAGGCGGTGCTGCCGTCCATGCTGGCCGCCGAGTGGGGCCGCATCATCAACGTGGCCTCCGTGTCGGCCAAGGTGGGCGCGAGGTACGTCGCGGCCTACACGGCGGCCAAGCACGGCGTGCTGGG
>JADLEU010000173.1 GCA_020845955.1 Anaerolineales bacterium | reverse complement strand
TCTACCAACGCGTTCAGAGTTCTTCGGATGGGTCTACGCGCACAGTCTTCATGACCAGGTCTGCCATCGCGATGTCGTGCTCACGCGACCTGTCCCGCAATCCCGTGACCGTGCCGTGCCTATCCTGCATTGCCTCATCCTGGCTTGCCTTGAGTTTTCCTTCAAGTCTGTCAATCGGAACTTCGACGACAACGATGGCGCCCAGCATTTTGTCGACGTACCAAGCGGGAGCGTCGGCGACCCGCCACGGTGCCTGCTGCTTTGCCTACTGCGCGTCTCTGAGCCGAGTTAGCATTTCATTAGCCACCCCTGGTCCTCAACCGCGCGCGCAATGCCTTGCGCATGAGCGACTGCATAGTTCCAGGTGGGCACGACCTTACCGTGCTCCATTTTGCTCGGATACCACCCCGGCGTGATGTAAGCCTGCGGCCCTTGGATGACCTGCCTTCCGAAAATTCGAAACAAAGTGCGCATTCCACTGATCGCGGACACCCATTCCAGGCTGATCACGGACAGCGTTCCGGGTGATCGCGGACGCCCTGGGTGGGGCACCTGAGTGACGGGGTATATCGTACTGCAACTGTCCGCCATCACGGCGGAACGCTGTACGCGAGTTGTGGCAGCGAAGGGCCGGGTTATCCATGCGGCGCCTTGGCGCCGGGTGGGTAACCCGGTGCCGAAGGCGTCTTGATCGATGGCCGGTGTGCTGCACTGCAGCCTTGTCCACGGCGGCGGCGTCGCTTGCGACGAACAGCCGCCGCGGTGGACAAGGCGTGTTTCGCCGCGATCGGCTGGCTTGCCTGGAATGCCGTCAGGCTTTTGGGGTGGCGCGGCGCAGCGACTCGCCCTTGAGCGCGATGGTGTGCGAGCCGTGCAGCAGCCGGTCCATGATGGCGTCGGCAATGGTGGGCTCGCCCAGCCACTGATGCCAGGCGCTGGTGGGCAATTGGCTGGTGATGAGCGTGCTGCGAATGCCGACCCGGTCATCGAGCAATTCCAACAAGTCCTGGCGCTCCTGTGCAGCGATGGGGGCGATGGCCAGATCGTCCAGCACGATCAGGTCGAGCTTGGCCAGTTGCGCTAGGCGGCGGCTGAAGCTGCCGTCGCCGTGGGCGACCTGCAGTTCCTGCAGCAACCTGGTGGCGCGGGCGTAGAGCACGCCAAAGCCCTGGCGCGCGGCCTGCTGTGCCAGGGCGCATCCGAGCCAGGTCTTGCCGCAGCCGGTGGCGCCGGTGATCAGTACGTTGCGGCCGTGGCGCACCCAGTCGCCTTCGGCCAGAGCGGTGACGAGGTGGCGGTCCAGACCGCGGCCGGCGCGCCAGTCGATGTCCTCGATGCAGGCGCTGCTGACTTTGAGCCTGGCGGCCTTGAGCAGCCGCGCCACGCGTTTGCCGTCGCGCCAGTCGAGCTCGCGCTGCACCAGCAGGGCCAGGCGTTGTTCGAAGGGCAGAGCCTCGGCCGCTGCCTGGGTGGCAGTGTCAGCCAACGCGGCGATCATGCCGTCCAGGCGCAAGCCGCGCAGTTGGTCCAGGGTGTGTTGGTGGAGCATGGTGTGTTCAGTTCTGGATTGGATAGGATGGGGGGGTCGATGGACCGTGCATCAGTGATGCCCGTAGTAGCCGGGGCCACGCACGTTGTCGTGGCCGGGCATTGGCGAGGCGGCCCCGCCCAACAAGCTGGCGTCACGCCGGTCCAGCCCGCACTCAAGGATGGACTTCACACTGCGGTAGTGCGGCGCGCGGATGGACTGCGCCCGTGCGCAGGCGGCGTCCAGGCGTTCGTCGCCGTATTCCCGAGACAGGCGCATCAGGCCCAGGCAGGATCGGTAGCCCTGCTCGGGGTGCGGGCGGTGCTCCATCTGCCAGCGCACTACCGCGCCGGTGGCCGCGCCGATGCGCTCACCCCAGGCGATGAGCTTGGCCGGCGTCCACTGTCGGTGCGCCCGGTGCGAGGCGGGCATGTGCTCGGCCACGGTCGTGAAGCCCCCGACCCTGGAACTGCGGGCATGGGCGGCGATACGCTGGCGGCGCAGCAGCACCTCCAGCGTGGTGGTCGTGATGCGCAACTCCACCGCCTGCCCGACATGCTGGTGCGGCACCGAGTAGTAGTGGCCCTCGAAGGCGACGTGATAGTCGATGTTGACCCGCGCCGGCTTGAACTGCGCGAGTACCATCGCCGCCGCCGGTAACGGCCTCAAGGCCGGGGCGTCCAGCGCCTCGAAGGCGCTGCGCCTGCAGCCGGGCAGCTTCTTGAACGCTCGCAGGTTGAGATCGGCCAGCAAAGCGGCGATGGCCTTGTTGAGCTCGCCCAGGGTGAAGAAGCGCCGGTGGCGCAACCGGGCCAGGATCCAGCGCTCGACCACCTGCACGCCGACCTCCACCTTGGCCTTGTCCTGCGGGCGGCCAGGCCGCGCCGGCAGCACTGCCACGCCGTAGTGTTCACCCAACTCCTGCATCAGACGGGCGGTGACCGGCTCGTAGGCGTCGGGGTTGGCGATCAGCGCGCGGGGCTGATCAGGTACCAGCAAGCGCGGCACGCCGCCGATGAACTCGAACGTGGCAATGATCGCGCCCACCCAGTCGGCGGCGGTCTGTTGCCAAGTGGCGCAGGCATAGGTGTAGTTCGATGCCCCGAGCACCGCCACGAAGATCTGGGCACGGCGAATCTCGCCGGTCAATGCATCGACCACCGCCACCGTCTGGCCGGCGTAGTCCACGAACAGTCGCTCACCGCCGGGGTGGATTTGCCGCATCGAGCGCTTGAGCAGCTTGGCCCAGGCCCGGTATTTGTCGCAGAACGCGCTGTAGCGGTAGGCTTGTTCACCAGCCCCGCCTCGGTACTCCTCCCACAGCAGTTGCAGCGTCACGCCGGGGCGCTTGAGCTCTTGGTGCAGCGCCGCGTAGTCGGGCTCGCTGCGGGTGCTGCTGCGTGGGCGCGGCGGCGGGTACAGCCGAGCCTGCAGTTCGTCGTCGCTCAGCGTACTGGCCATTGGCCAGTCGATGCCGGCATCGCGCGCATACAGCGCGATCTCGCTGACGGTGGTCTTGCTGATACCCAGTGCGGCGCCGACCTGCCGCCTGCTCAGGCCAGAGTCGGCCAATAGTTGAAGTGTTTGTCTGATCTTGCTCATGTGAACCCTTGGTGTGGGCATCGCCGCTCCGGTCAAAAAAACCGGGAAGCATATGCCTCGTTGGGTCACTCAGGACACCCGCCGGTGTCCGCGATCAGGATGGAATGCTGTCCGCGATCAACGTGGAACGGTGTCCGCCATCATGGCGGAATGCCGTCCGCCATCAGAGCGGAAC
>JADLEU010000172.1 GCA_020845955.1 Anaerolineales bacterium | reverse complement strand
TTTCTCGAGTCGGGCAGCCGGGTCACCGAGTTGTCGCTGACGGGCAAGCTCATGCGCCGGCTGGCCGATCAGTTCTACGTGCAATGGGAGTCGCTCCACGCGCGCTACCCGGAAACCATCTACGCTGGGAGACTGCTCTAATGATCCTGGTGGCCACGGGCACGACCGGGTTTGATGGCCTGGTCCGGCAGATGGACCGCCTGGCTCCCTCGCTTGGCGAGAAGGTCGTGATGCAGATTGGCGCGGGCGAAAGCGTGCCCCGGCACGCCGAGCACTTCCGCATCGCGCCCTCCTTGGCCTCCTACATCCAGGCGGCCTCGCTGGTCGTTTCGCACGGCGGCCAGGGCACGTGCCTGGAGGTCCTCAGGGCCGGCCGGCCTTTGATTGCCATTAGCAATCCTGACCGCTATGATCATCACCAGGATGATCTGCTGCGGGCCTTGGAAGCGGATGGGCATTTGTTGTGGTGCCGGGATATGGCACAGTTGGAGCAGGCGATTGTCCGGGCTCGAACCACCCGGTTTCGCCCCTATCAGCCCCCCGAGTGCACAATTCACCTGAGCGTGCGTAAGTACCTCTTGGGGCTGCCTGGTGGGTCGGCCGGAGCAAGGGCCTAGCGGGTTGCTCTCGCGTGTGAACCTGTTCCTCGGACAGCGCCGGCTAGTAGCTGCTTGCAGCACAATTCGACCCCCATTGAGCTCGCCTGCGCGCCATGCCTCACGTGAAGCGGCTGCGTCAATTCCCGCTCAAGCAACGGTGTGACATGCGATCGGCGGCATGGGCGCGACCGCGTTGGCGGCGCTGCCGGCAGTTGCTGGCGCTGGCCGTTGTGGCAGTTGCCGGCTGCCGTGCTTCGACCCAGCCCACGGCCGACATCATTTCAACCAGCCTGGCCCAGGTGCCGACAGTTGGTGCGCCTGACGCGCCGGCCAGGTCTACGGCAACGCCTTCTCCGCTTGTGTCTGATGAGGAGGCTAGCGACACGTCAATGCTTCGTGAGACGCGAGCCCTTTGGACCTGGGCCGTGCGCTCTGCCAGGAGCAAGTCCGATATCGATGAGTTGGTGGCGCTAGTTGACAGCGCCCATTTGAATGTGATCTTGTTTGGCGTTTACTACCGAGGTACGGCCTACTTCGAGCCTAGCCCGGTGCGTTTTCCCATTGCTGCTGAGCGATTAACCAATCAATCGCGGTTTAGCGAGGCCGGATATGCCGATGCGCTGCGGTACTTGTTGGACGTGCGCGACCGGCGCCGCGCCGACAGCGACCCGGCTAATGACTTCGAGGTGCATGCCTGGTTCACGGTGCACCTCAGCGGAGATTCTGAGCGAACCTGGCCCCCCACTGATTTGACCCAGCCGTACATGCTCAACGCGCTCTTTCCGGAGTTCCAGGTGAAGTACGGCACCTACTATGCGCGGCAGGATGAGCGTTTTGTCAACCCGGCGATATCGGCTATCGAGCAGCCGCGTTTTCGGCAGTATATGGCTGACTTGATTGCCGGCGCGGCGGAAGACTACGCCATTGACGGAGTGCACCTCGACTACATTCGGGTTGGCCAGATCTGCTTTAATGCTGAATTGCTCGACTATCCCGGCATCGAATTTGACTATGCTGGCTGCCAGGAAGATTATCGAGCTTTCACTCGGGAGACGTTTGGGCGGGAGTACACCCTGTGGGACGACACCGACGGTGTGCGTCAAATCGCCGACGGCGGCAGTGGCCGCGTGGCCGCCTGGCAGGTGCGCACGGTCGGCCGCCTGGTACGGGCCATTCACGCCGAGGTAAAGGCGGTGCGGCCTGACCTGATCATCTCCGTTGCGTCTGTGCGCAACGTCCCGTGGGAGTTGCCGGTTCAGGGTCAGGCGGCCTGGCGCTGGCTCGACGCCGGCTGGATCGACGCCATTTTTCCGACGTTGTACCTGGACAGCACGCCGGCGATCGTGGACCGGATGCAGCGGCTGCGCGAAGCCGTGCGCGACACGTCCAAGCGAGATATGATTTTTGCCGGCCTGGCCACGCATAGCTTTGTGGATCGGACTGAAGACTGGTCGGGGCTTGTTGTCGAACGCGTCAACGCCGTGGTGCGCGGTGAGCCAAACGCGCTGGCCCTGCAACCGGCAGCACACGGTGTGGCGCTGTTCGGGGGCGAATACTTCAGCCAAACGACAATCGAGGCCCTGGCCGCTGGCCCATTTCGCGAACCGGCCATCCCCTATTGGGGCACGCCAATTCCATAGCTGCATTCCTCCTGCCATTGAGCAACACGTCAGCCCAATGTGGAGGCTGTCACCCCAGATTGAACGCTCCCTGTTGCCGGGCCAGTACCTCTTACCTAGTCCTATTTGTGGTTTTCTCACTTGCACCTCACGGGAAGTGCGTATAATGCCTCGAACTGCCCGCTTTCGCGGGCCCTCATTTCGTAGAGGAGAATCGATGCAAGCTTCGCATAGGATCCTGGTCGTCCTCGGTTTCCTATTGCTCTTGGCTCGACCCGGAACGGTGGAGGCCAACCCTCCCCAGCAATCCTCAGTCTGCGATAGGTACGTTGACAACGGTGCCAGCAGCGACGGTGACGGGTCAGCGGCTCACCCCTGGACAAGCATCCCCCGATCCCTGATTTTGTCACCCGGTGAAACGGTGTGTGTGCGCGGCAACACCGGCGCAGCCGGCCGCGTTTACTCGATTACGACAATCACTCTGGCGAGCAGTGGAACCGCGTCGGCGGTCGTAACTGTGCGCGCATACCCCGGTGAAAAGGTGGTGCTGCGGAAGAGCGGCGGCGGCGGCCCAGCAGTAGGCATCGAGGGCCGTTATTGGGTCATACAAGATTTCGTTATCGATAATAATGATTATGGCACTCCGGCCATTCGCATCTTCGGATCCGCCAGCCACGCCCTTGTCAGCCAAAATGAGATCCGCGACGGCCGCTACAATGGGGTGGAAATCTATGCGGACAGCCGAGGCAATCGTATCGAGAACAACCACATCCATCACTTCGTCTCGCCTGCCGATGACGCTCACTGTATTCTCGTCTGGCCGCGCGCCGACAACAGCCTTATTCGGTGGAACACGATCCACGACTGCAGCGGCGACGGGGTTCAGATTGCGCCGCCCTCCCCTGATCATCTCAGTGTCGCAGACTTTGCCGACAATGTTCAGATCATTGGCAATGTCTTCTACCAGGGCAACCCAGCTCGCGCCGAGAATGCCATCGACATCAAGGCCGCGACGAATCTCAAGATCATCGGCAACGATATGTCTGGCTACCAGGTCGATGCTGCCGTCAAGCACCACATGGCCAGCCAGAATACCGTTTACGCCGACAACCGCATCCATGACTCGTTGCGGGGCCTTAACATCTTCGCGCGCCTGGACGGCCAACCCGATGGGGTCACTCTGCAGAACAACATCCTGTACAACTTTCAGGAATATGCAATCCAGATGGTTGGCGTGAAGAATGCCACGATTGTCCACAACACTATCGCCAATGCTGCCGAGTCGCCGCTCAATATTGCCAACGCCGGACTGATCGGCGGAGTAATCCGTAATAACTTGTTCTTTGACAACGGCCCGGCCCTAATCGCAGATGATGCCGTCCTTGAGGGCGTCGTACGCAATCACAACGGGTGGTTTCGCACGGTGACGGATTACGTGTCGGGGACCGATAGAACTGGCGCCAGCGACCCTGGCTTTGTGGATTCCGCTCACTATGACTTCCACCTTGACGGATACAACCAGGTTCGTGATGCCGGCACTGATGTGGGTGTCCTGACCGACATCGACGGCGACCCGCGCCCGTCCGGCTGCTGCCCCGACCTGGGCGCCGACGAGGCGCTGCCGGCCCTGCGCCTGAGCGTCTGGCCGCAGGACGGCGCGCTGCGCCTGATGTGGAACGAGCTCTACGACCCCAACGTGGCCAGCTTTGCCGTGATCTACAGCCCGCCCCCAGGCGCCGCCAACGCCGCCGAGGGCGCCTCGCCCATCCTCAACCTGCCGCCCGACACCCGCACCATCACCCTGACGGGCCTAACCAACTTCGTACCTTATTCCGTGCAGGTCATCGCGCGCGACTCTGGCAATGTCGATCTTTTTACGTCGAATGAGTTGGCCCTGTCGCCGACTGACCTGGCCGCGTTCTTGCCTGCCGTGTGGCGGCCCGCGCGGTAACGTGGCCGCTCACCCCATCCCAGGCTAGCGAGCGGGAGGGACTCGCCAGGGTCCCTCCCGCTGGCGCTCCCACCCACGAGGCAGCGTCCCCGGGCGCTGGCCAGGTTCAGGCCCTGGCGCCGCCGCCCCGCGCCTACGCCCAATGGCCGTGTTTTCCCGCAAAAACGGGCTATTCGTGCATTTTCTTGCTTGGGCCCCCTCTCTACATTTAAGGACTTCAACAGCAAAGCCCCTTAAGAAGCCTGGCGCGGCGCACCCGGCCGGCGGCGTGATTGCTCTTGAATGGGGCACACAGCAGAAAACCAGGGGTGAAGGCGGTCTCTCAACGCATGCAGATCAGTGTGTTCGGGCTCGGGTATGTCGGCTCGGTTTCGGCCGGGTGCCTGGCGGCCTTGGGCCATACCGTCATCGGCGTCGACATCAGCTCACTAAAAGTCGACCTCATCAACCGCGGGAGCAGCCCCGTCATCGAGACCGGGCTGGAAAGCTTGATTTGCCAGGCAGTGGCCGGCGGCCGGCTGCGAGCCTGTGCCAGCGCGGCCGAAGCGCTGCCTGGCGCCGATGTCGCGTTGATCTGCGTAGGCACCCCCAGCGATGACAACGGGGGCTTGAATTACGCCCATGTCGATCGGGTATGTGACGAGATCGGGGAGGTGCTGGCCCGCCAGGCTGCTCGGCCGGTGGTTGTGCTCCGCAGCACCGTGCTACCCGGCAGCACTGAGACGCGCTTCATCCCGATCCTGGAGCGTGCTTCTGGGCTGCGCGCCGGCCGCGACTTCAGCGTGGTCTTCAACCCTGAGTTCCTGCGCGAAGGCACGGCGGTGGATGACTTCCATCACGCGCCTTTCACCATCATCGGGCACGCCGACGAGCGCGGCGCGGCGGTCGCAGGCAACCTGTATGCCGGCCTGCCGGCGCCCGTGCTGAAGGCGCCGTACAAGGTGGCCGAGATGGTGAAATATGCTAACAACGCCTTCCACGCCTTGAAGGTCACCTTCGCCAATGAGATCGGCAGCCTGTGCAAGGCGCAGGGCATCGACAGCCACAGCGTGATGGACATCTTCTGCCGGGACGACAAGCTGAACCTGTCAGCTTACTACCTCAAGCCCGGTTTTGCCTTCGGGGGATCGTGCCTGCCCAAGGATTTGCGGGCGCTGCTCTACCACGGCCACCATCTGGATCTCGAGCTGCCCGTGCTGGAAGCGATTCTGCCCAGCAACGAGCGGCAGGTCCGCCGGGCGTTCGAACTGATCCGCCAGACGGGCCGCAAGCGGGTGGGGGCCTTGGGCTTCAGCTTCAAGGCCGGCACCGACGATCTGCGTGAAAGCCCAATGGTCACGCTGATCGAGATGCTGATCGGCAAGGGTTACCAGGTGGGCGTCTACGACCAGAACGTATCGCTGGCCCGGCTGCACGGCGCGAACCGGGCCTACATTGAGCGCGAGGTCCCCCATATTGCGTCGCTCATGCGCCCGAGCGCTGACGAAGTGATTGCGGCCAGCGACGTCGTCGTTGTCGGTAACAAAGCGAGCGAGGTGCCCGAGGCGCTATCCCGGCTGCGCCCAGACCAGGTGGTGATTGACCTGGTGCGGATCGGGATCGAGGCACGCGCATTGGATGGGCAGTACGAAGGCATTGCCTGGTAAGGCAGGATCGGTCGCTGCCGCCGAGAGGCGCCGCGGCGCCGTGCCGCGCGCAACCCCAGAAGCCAGAAAGGAGTCTGTTCTATGAAGCTGAGTCCAAGAGCGTACCGGCGCCTGTCGGCCGTGGGCGTCCTGGGCGCCCTGCTCGTGTTTGCGATCGGCGGGCTGGCGCCCGTGGATCAGGCGGCGGCCACGGGCTCCGGCCCTTTAGCGTGCCCGGCCGACCTGGCTGCCTTCTGGCAGTTGGATGAGACCGGCCCATCCACCTACTATGACACCGCGGCCGCTCACGATGCCACCTGCTCGCCGGGTGAATGCCCTTTGGCAGTGACGGGCCTTGTGGGGGGCGGGCAGCGGTTTGACAGCCTGTCGGAAGTCAATGTCCCGGCCTCGACCGACTTCGACTGGGGTGTGGATGACAGCTTCTCGATCGAATTTTGGATGCGGACTGCAGCCGCATCGTCCTGCAGCGGCAACCACGTGATCATGGGCCGCAACGTGTCGAGCCAGACGGGCCTCCACTGGTGGATCGGCTGCGTGGATGGCGGTGATCCGATATTTCTTGTCCAGGATGAGGGCGGCATTCAGGCCGAGGTAACCGCGGCTGGCTTCGACGTGGCCAATGGCGCCTGGCACCACGTGGCCGGCGTGCGCGATGCGGTGGCGGATGTGCTCCAGCTGTACGTTGACGGCACGCTGCGCGCGACGACCCCGACCACTTATACCCAGGGGTTTGCCTCGGCGACCGCGCCGCTGAACATCGGCTGGCTCAATACCGGCAGCGACTACCATTACGAGGGCACGCTCGATGAGCTGGCGGTCTACTCGCGGGCACTCGCGGGGACCGAGATTGAGGAGCATCGCTCGGGCAACCTGGGCGGGTATGATGTGTGCACTATCCCGCCAACCGCCACGGCGACCAGCACGTCAACGGCCACCAGCACGGCGACGGCCACGGCCACCAGCACCACGGTCCCCGTCCTATCTGAGAGGCTGTTCGTGCCTTGGGCCAGCAAGTAGTCATAAAGCAGACTGGCTGCCGCGGGCTGAGCTGCTATGCTGTGAGGGGCTGGTGTACAATGGTGGTGATCTGGCCAACCCCCACGGGGGCCGTGGCCCCTCACATTGGCGGGCTTTGTCGTGCATCGGTGCCCTGACCCCGACTCTACCGATAACCTCATCGCCTACGTGCTCGACGAGCTGGATGAGGTTCAGGCCGCGCGCACTTTGGCGCATGTCGACAATTGCCGGGTCTGCCAGGCCCGGCTGCAGCGCCTGCGCTGGCTGCGCCAGGTGTTGGCAGTTCAGCCGGCCGAAGTGCCTCCGGCGGCGATTGTCAACCGCGCTAAGGCCATTTTCCGACAACCGGCGCCGCCCAAGCTTACCTGGCAGCAGCGCCTGGCGGCGATATGGCCTCTGAGCCCGCGCCCAGCCCGTCTGGCCGTCATCTCCACGCTGTTGGCGCTGGCGCTGACCGTCAGCGCCGCGCCGACCCTGGCCCTGGCTTCGCAATCGGCGCTGCCGGGCGATCCGCTCTTCGTGGTCAAACGCATGGTGGAGCAGATCCAGCTGGCGACGACGCTGGATGCTGACGACCGAGCTGTACTCCAGTTGGACTTCGTTCAGAACCGGGTCGACGAGATCGTGGCATTGGCTTCCACGGAGCGTTTTGAAGATATCCCGCCCTCGGTGGATGGCTTTCGCGCGGAAATCGACCAAACAGCGGTGGCCTTTCGCGCCGTGGCCGAACGCGATGCCAAGCGCGGCCAGTGGCTGGTTGAGCAGGTAGAGAATTGCCTGAAAGACGGGGCCGAGGCGCTCGGGCGCCTGCGCGACAGCAGCCTGCCCGCCGCGCAGCCCATTATTCAGGAAGCGGTCGAGGTGTCCGAGGTAGGCGTACAGGTAGTGCAGGCGCAGTTGACCGTCGGGACACCGGTGGCGTATGAGCCGACGCCGATCTCGACGCCCCCGCCCACTAACACTCCCCAGGTGATCGCCAGCCGCGTCCCGCTGGACACGGCTACGGCCCCACCGGCGCCGGCGGCTGCCACGGCTTTGGCGACCGCGCTGCCAAGCACGGCGCCACGCGGCACCGTGGCCGCGGTCCCAACTCGAACGCCGGCCTTCACACCCTCGGATGAGCCCACTGCCACGCTGGCGCCAACGCTGCCGCCCACGCCAACCCCATCGGCGACCGAAGTGCCCAGCCCGACGCCGGAACCGACCGCGACACCTGAGCCAACCAGCACGGCGACCGATATCCCAGTTCCGACGGAAACCCCAACCGAGCTGCCTACCAGCACGCCGGCCCCGACCGAGACACCCGTCCCGACTGGCACGGCCACGCCGAAACCCAGCCCAACGGACACCGCCTCGCCAACGCCGTCCCTAACTCCGACGGAGACACCCACGCCGACCCCCACGGGCACCGTGACCGCGACAGGCACCGCGACCCCAACCAGCTCGCCGACCGGCACGCCGCCCACGGCTACCCCGACGGCCACGTCAACCGGTGCGCCCACCGACGGGCCGACCCCGACCTCACGGACCCCGACAGAGGTGGCCGCCACCGCGTCGCCGGGGGGGCGCCGCCGGCCGCTAGATTTCTCGTTCGAATGAACAAAGGCGTAGGTCCAAACGCCCTGCTGGCCGGCGGCGGCGCCATCGAGCCGGGCTATGAGGTTGGTGTTAGGGCCACCCGCGCCAGCTAGAGAGGCGGCAGAACAATCACACGGCTCATCGCGCCATTGCTAAAGCCCTTGCCGCGCCCAGTCTGGCGGCGCAGGCGGCTGCCGGTCGCGGGCCGACGGGCCTGCTCAACCTCCGTTAGCTTCAGCCACAGCCCTTCGTTGGTGGTTGCAAACACGCCGAGCGTGCTGCCTGGCGGCGCGTAGGCGGCGTCGGCCACCGGGCCGGTAGCCGGCGTCACTCTAAGCACCATTACGCCCTGGCCGCCGCGGCCTTGCACGGGGAATTCGGCCAGCGGCATACGCTTGATGAAGCCGTTGGTCGAGAGGACCACCAAGTGATCATGGTCGCCGGGCACAAATACGCCGCCGGCCACCAGCAGTCCGCCCTCCAGCTTGATTCCCGCCACACCCCGGGCGCTGGGCGTGGCCTGGGGATTGACGTTGCCAGCCTCGAAACGCAGCACGCGCGCGTCACCGGCTGCGCCCCCCGCGGTGCAGAAGAACACGTGTGTGTCGTCGCCGCCAACGCCGGCGAAGAGCACCTCGTCGCCGGCGCCTTCCAGGCCAATGATAAGGCTCCAGGCGTTATCCGGCCGGACAGACGCGTCCTCGATCTTGACTCGTTTGACATTCCCGCGCCGTGTGCCCAGCACCAGGTACTGTCCAGTTTGGGCCAATCCGCCAAAGACCAGGCGGTCGCCGGCCGGGGCTACCCCAGCCGCCAGGCGGGCCACCGAGCCCTTCCAGAGCTGGCCTGAGCTGGACACCAGCAAAAGCGCCGCATTCGGCGGGGCCGAAAGGCGCTGCAGCACGACCTCCGCCGGTTTGGCGCCGGGCCTGCCCAGTTCAGCCGCCTCGGCATAGTCTTGGGCTGGCTGGCAGCGGGCGGCCTCCGGCCCGATGATGACCACCTGCGGGCCAGCCGGCGCGGCCGGGCCGGTCTCCGGCACGGCCCCCTTGTGGCCCGTCTCTGTCTCGATGATGCGCGTCCGGCGTGGGGTGGCGAATTTGGCTTTGACGGCCTGGGTTTCACTGACCACAAGCTCCAGCCGGCGAGCCTGGCTGGCCAAGATGGCGCGTAGGTCTTTGATCCTGGCCTCTAGCTCGCGGCGCTCGTCGTCGAGCTTCTTGAACTCCAGCCGCGCCAGGCGCCGTAGCTGCATATCGAGGATGGCCACGGCCTGTACTTCGTCAATCGCCAGGCGCTTCATGAGCCGCGCGCGGGCCTCGTCCGCGTCGGCGGAGCCGCGAATGATGCGGATCACCTCGTCGATGGCGCGAATGGCCTTCAGCAGCCCGAGCACCAGGTGCAGGCGCTCTTCGGCCCGCGCCAGGTCGTGGCGGGCCCGGCGCTCGATCACTTCCAGGCGGAAGGCCACGAAATGCTCCAGCATCTCCTTGAGCGCGCATTGGCGCGGCTCCAGTTCACCGCGTTCGTTCTTGACCAGGGCGACTGCGCCGTAGGGCAAGCTGGTCGAGAGCTTGGTGTTGTCCAGCAGGAAGCGCAGCACTTGCGGTGGGTCGACGCCCCGCACGGTTTCGAACACCAGGCGCATGCCGTGCCGGTCCGACAGATCGCTGACGCTGCTGACGCCCGCAGCCCGGAAGCGCTCGCGGTCGTCGGCGATGCGGTCCTTTATCGTGCCCCGGGTGACCTGGTAAGGGACCTCCATCACAGCGATCTCGCTCTTGCCGCCGCCGATCTCAGCGATCTCGCAGGCCGCGCTGACGACCAGGGTCGAGCGGCCAGTAGCGTAGGCCTGGCGAATGACGTCGACTACCTCTCCAGTGCGCGGGTCGGGCCGGTAGCGGTAGACCTGACCTCCGGTAGGGAAGTCCGGGCCCGGAATGTGGCGCATCAACTGGTCGACCGTGATGCCCTGGCGCGCCTCCCAATGCCTGGCCACAAAAACAACGGCGGCGCACACCTCGGCCAGGTTGTGGGGTGGGATGTTGCTGGCCATTCCCACTGCAATGCCGCTGGCGCCGTTGACCAGCAGGTTGGGCAGGGCGGTGGGCAGCACGAGTGGCTCCTTCAGCGATCCATCAAAGTTGTCGCCGTAGTCCACCGTGTCGCTGCGGATGCCGTCGAGCATCAGCTCGCCCGCGAGCGAAAGACGGGCCTCCGTGTAGCGCATGGCCGCCGGGCTGTCGCCGTCCGCTGAGCCGAAATTGCCCTGCCCGTCGACCAGCGGCAGCCGCAGCGAGAAGTCCTGCGCCATGCGCGCCATCGCGTCGTACACGGCCTGGTCGCCGTGCGGGTGAAATTTGCCCAGCACGTCGCCGACGATGCGGGCCGACTTCTTGTGCGGACCGCGGCTGTCCAGCCCCAGTTCCACCAGCATGTCATACAGGATCCGGCGCTGCACTGGCTTGAGGCCATCGCGCACGTCCGGAACGGCGCGGTCGGTCACGACGGCCACGGCATAGTCGCGGTACGAGACGTCGGCCAGCAGCGCCATCGGCGCGGCCATTTCGGCCCCGCGCGCCCGGCTGTAGAGCGCTGCCAGTCGGTCGGCGGCGCTGAGGGGCCGGGGCGCAGCGCTGCCCACGCGCGCGGCCGGCGTCCGCGGGCGGGCCGGCGCGCCGCCGGCGGCGCCGCGCGTTGAGGCCGCAGTCGTGGGGCGCGCGGTGGGTTTCGGCGCCGGCTCAGGCGGGAGGAGCTCAGGCGGATCGGCCGCGGGAACCGGCCTGGATCGCGCGGCCGGGCCTGTCCGCGGCGTCATGATTCCATAGGGGTCTTCGGGCAGGTCATCGCCCAAGAGCGGCAGTTGGCCTTCCAGGCGCTTGCGTCGCGGCATGGCTATCGATCCGTTCTCCTGTCCGGCTAGGCCGGCGGCGCCCAGGTCTCCATGAGCCAGTTCTTGCGCGGCTCGACTTCGCCGCTCATCAGCAGCTCGAAGGTGCGCGCCACCTCGCCAAGGTCGTCGACTGTGACACGGACCTGGTTGGCGCGCGCCTGGGGCGAGAAGAGCGTTTCGGCAATCTCGGCGGCCGACATTTCACCCAGGCCCTTGAAGCGCTGCACTTTCTCCAGGCGCTGCACGCCGCCCAACGCTTTTACGGCCGCATCGCGCTCATCATCGGAATAGACGTAGCGCGCCTCACCCTTCTTGGGCACGATCCGGTAGAGCGGCGGCCGGGCAACGTACAGCCGGCCGCTGCGCACCAATTCCGGCCGCAGCTTCCACAGCATCACCATCAGCAGCACTCGGATGTGGCTGCCATCCACGTCGGCGTCGGTGGTGATCACGCAGCGCCCGAAATTCATGGCTTCAACATTGAACCGCGTCCCATTGCCGT
>JADLEU010000171.1 GCA_020845955.1 Anaerolineales bacterium | reverse complement strand
GGGCTGTTCGCGGCCATCAAGGTGAATGAGCCCGAACTGGCCAAGTTGTACCAGTTCGATCTGGCGTTGCTCGAGAACGTGTCTAAGGTGGCCGCCGCGGTCGACAACGTGGAGTCCTCGCTGGGCGGTGACGGCCTGCCGGCCGCCATCCGGTACCTGACGACGACTATTACTGAGGCGAACACCACTTACGAGCGGCGCAAGGAAGTGTTGACCAGCTGAAGTTGCCTCTCCAGCTGGCTCGCTTTACGTAACCCACAGGAGAAACCCCATGGCTCGTGTCTTTGATGTCGTTGAATATCCCGATGCAATGCGCAACGAGCTCGTGCACCGCTTCCCGGAGAGCGGGCCGGGCACTTTTCGCATCGGCTCGCAGGTAATCGTCCGCGAAGGCCAGGTGGCGGTGTTCTTCCGCGAAGGCCGCGCACTGGACAGCTTCGCCCCCGGCCGGCATACGATCACGACCGCCAATGTGCCAGTGCTGATTGACCTGCTCGGCAAGCTCTTTGACGGGCGCACGCCGTTCCCGGCCGAGGTGTATTTCGTCAACACGCGTGACTTCCCTGATGTGAAGTGGGGCACCCCCCAGCCGATCATCGTCCGCAATCCGGGCGTGGGCCTGGGCGTAGCCCTGCTGCAGGCCTTCGGCAACTACTCGTTTGCCATCAGCAACCCGCAGCAGTTCGTGACCCAGATCGTCGGTGCGCAGGGCATCTACAGCCTCACGGAGATTCAGGGCCGCTTCCGCACCATGCTGCTCGCCAAGCTGGCCGACATGCTCGGCGAGCTCGGCACCAAGGGCGGGCGTTCGGTGCTCGACATTATCGCGCTGACCGAAGAAATCCAGGGCGGTGTGCGCGCCAAGGCCCAGGAGGACTTCAAAGCCATTGGCGTGACGCTTAAGACCTTCGGCATCGAAAGCATCAAGCCCTCCGAGAAATCGGCTGAAGAGCTGCGCGCCATGGGCATGCTCGACATGGCCACATACACCCAGTTGCAGGCGGCCGACGCCATGCGCGACGCGGCCCGCAACCCTTCCGGCGGCGCGGGGCTGACGGCCGGGATCGGGGCCGGGATCGGCATCGGCAACATTATGAACCAGGCGCTGCAGGGCGGGATGATGAACCCCATGCAGGGCGGCGCACCCCAGCCGCCCCAGGGCGGGCCAGCCGCGCCTGCTGCCCCGGCGGCCGCGCCGGCGGTCATGTCTCCGGCCGATGCGGCTGCTTACTTGCAGGTCACCGAGGCCGACGTGACCCAGATGATTGCCGATGGCACGATCAAGTCGAAGAAGATCGGCTCCCAAATTCGCATCAGCAAGCAGGCGCTGGACGACTTCCTGAATTCCTGACACCCCGCGCGTGCCGCGCCAACGCAAACGGCGCCCGGTTGATCAACCAGGCGCCGTTTGCGTCTCGAGTGTTGCCTGCGCCGGCAGGCGCCCGCGGCGCGCCCCCCGCTCTTTGGGGCGCGGGCCACGCGGCGACTACTCGTCCACCCATTCGAGGGTGCCGAAGCCAGACAGGCTCAGCAGGCGCTGGAGATTACGGCCGTCCACGTCCATAACGTACAGCCCGCCAGCGCTCAGGAAGGCGATGTGCCGGCCATCAGGCGAGAGATCGCCGAACAAACCGGTTTCATAGATCTCGGTCAGGCGCGTCGGGGCCCCGCCCGCGGCTGGGATCTGCCACCAGTCTGAAGGCATGTTGTGCGCCAGCGGTGCGGCGGAAGCCGTTTGCGCCCCGGTCAGCCGGTCGAGCCAGGCCTGTCGCCCCGCTTGGTGGGCGGCCGGCCCGTCGCCCACCGCGCTGAAGAAAATGCGCGTTCCGTCGGCTGAAAAGAGCGGTGCATCGACGGCCTCGAACATGCCAGGCGTGGTCAACGGGCGCGGCTGGCTGCCGTCAGCCGCCGCTATGAAGAGATGGTTGGAGAGGTCGTCGGGATCATTATAGACGTAAGTGATTTGCGTGCCGTCGGGCGACACGGCCGGCCAGAGCGCATCGTCGAGCACGTGCTCCGGAGCGCCCAACGCCTGGCCGCGGGCCATCGCCAACCGCTGCAGCGCATACTGGAATGACGAGTCTGTGCCGGGCTGGGACGGGCTGAAGTGGGCGAAGTAGAGTGCGCGGCCATCCGGCGCCCACACCGGCGAGAAGTAGGCTTCGTGGGGATCAGACCGCTCGACCAGGGCGGTCAAGTCTGCCGGCGTGCAGCCGTCAGGACGCTCAGCGCAATCGCCCGGCAGCAAATAGATATCGGTGTAGCCCAACTGTACCTGGCCCGCCTCGGGCGGCGCCGCATAAGCCAGGGCCATGCGCTGGTCGGCCTCAGCCTGGCTGGCGGCGGTCAACCACCCACCCTCGGGCACGGTAAACAACTGCTTGACCTCGCCGGTGGCGAAGTCAACTTGCTGAATGCCCTGGGGGCCGAGGCTGACCACGAGCCGGCCGCTGAGGCCCCGAGCGGCCCATTCGGGCGGCTGGGAGCCGCTGCTGGTGGGCAGCGCCGGCGCGCGGGTAGGCGCGATGATGGGCACCTCGACCGTTGGCGCGGGCGCGGCGCTGCCAGCGCCGTCGCAGGCGGCCATGAGCAGGGCCAGACACAGCAGGAAAGGCAACAAGCGTAGTGTCATCGGCGTGAGTCCTGGCGGCGCAGCCTCAGGCGGGGCGCGAGCCGGGCGTAGTTTACCAGGTTCCGGGCCCCGCGGGGACAGGCCGGGCGCTTAGATCCGCCGCAACTGGGCAGCAGCCCAGGCCACGCCAAAGCAGGCCGTAGCCACCAGGACAATGGCAGCGCCCGAGGCGATGGGGAGGTAGTAGGAGAGATAGAGGCCGGCGATGCCGGACAGCACGCCGACGCCGGCAGCGGTCACAAGCATGCCAGGCAAACGCCGCGCCAGCAGGTAGCCGGTGGCGGCGGGCGTGATCAGCATCGCCGTCATCAGACCGGCGCCGACCGTCTGCAAAGCGACGACGACCGTCACGGCGATCATGATCAGCAGGAGATAGCGCAGTCCCTCCTGGGGCAGGCGCAGGGTGGCAGCGTGCGATGGATCGAAGGCCACAGCCACGAGCTCCTTGAAGACCCCGGCGACGATCAACAACACCGCGCCCCCGAACAAGCCAATCTGAGCCAGGTCGGCGTTTGTCACAGCCAGGATGTTGCCGAACAAGATGTGGGCCAGATCAACGCTGTAACTGCGCATGCTGCTGATGAGGGCGATGCCCAGTGCAAAGGCGCCGGCAAAGACTACGCCAATCGCCGTGTCCTCACGCAGGCGAGCGTCGCGCGTGAGGGCGCCGATACCCAGGGCGGTCAGCACCGACGCGCCCAGGGCGCCCCAAAAAAGCGGGCCTTGGGCGCCGTCGAACAGGTAGGCGACCGCCACTCCCGGCAGGATGGCATGCGCCAGCGCATCGGTAAAGAAGGCCAGACCGCGCAGCACCACAAATACGCCGACGATGGCGCAGACTAGGCCCACCATAACGGCGGCCGTCAGGCCGCGCCACATGAAGGCATATTGCAGGGGTTCCGTCAGAAAATTGAGCATCAGGGGCGGCCTTCGTCGGCGGTGACGGCCACGTGCTGTCCGTCGCGCCAGACGACCAGCCTTCCGCCATAGGCCGAGGCGAGGCGATCGGGTGTCAGCACTGTCTTGGCCGGGCCGTCAGCCACAACGCGCCGGTTGAGCAGCACCAGCCGGTCGAAGCGGGTCGCCGCCATTTCAAGGTCGTGGGTGGAAAGCAGCACCGTCACTCGGCTCTGGCGCAAGTCATCGAGGACATCGAATATGGCTTCCTGGCCTTCGACGTCTACGCCGCTGAATGGCTCGTCTAGGAGCAGCACGTCGGCTCTCTGAGCTAGAGCCCGAGCAATGAAGACGCGCTGCTGTTGCCCGCCAGACAGGTCGCCGATCGGCCGGTTGGCCAGCTGCGCCAGGCCTACCTGTTCCAGAGCCTGCTGCGCCACGGCGCGCTGGCCGCGGCCTGGCCAGCGCAGCCAACCCACCTGGCGCAGCGTTCCCATGACGACGACGTCGCTGACGCTCAGAGGGAACCGCCAATCTACCGCTTCCCGCTGCGGTACGTAGCCAATCGAAGGACAGTCGCCGGCGCGGTGCGAGTGCCCGTGCACCAGCACATCACCGGTGCGGTGCGGCATCAGGCCAACAACAACCTTGAACAGCGTGGACTTACCAGCGCCATTGGGGCCGACGACCGCCACGCGCTCGCCACGCGCGATGGCCAGGTGGACGTGCTCGAGCACGGCCGGCCCCTGGCCATAGCCGGCCGAGATCTCAGCCAGCCGCAGGGCAGCAGGTTCGGCGCTGCCCGCCATCCAGGCGGCCGCCGGCTGGCTGACCGTGGCAGGAGTTGTCACCGGGATTCATCTCCGAGGGCGGTTGTGATCGTGGTCAGGTTGGAACGCATCATGTCGATATAAGTCTCGGCGCCCGACCCGGGCAGGCCGAGCGCGTCGGTGCACAGCGTCGCAACCACCTCTACGCCCGCTTCAGCCGCGATCTGGTTGAGGAGGCGGTCGCCGCTGGCATTCTCGGCGAACACGGCTGGCACGCCTGCTGCCCGAACAGCCTCCACCAGGGCGGCGAAGTCCTGGGCCGAAGGCGAGGCCCCCTCGGTTGTGGCCGGCAGCACGGTGCCCACGACCTCGAAGCCATAGCGCTGGGCGAAGTAGGCCAAGGTATCGTGCGTTGTCACCAGTTTGCGGCGCTCCGCAGGCAGGGCGCTGGCCTGCGCCATAATCCAGTCGTCCAGCGCTTGCAGCCTGGCCGAGTAGGCTTCGGCGTTGGCCGCATAGGCAGCGGCATTGGCCGGGTCGGCCAGGACAAGAGCATCTCGGATCTTCTGGGTCATGGTAATTGCGTTGGCGGCGCTGTGCCACACATGTGGATCATAACTTTGGAGGCCCGACTGATCCCCGCCGGCCCCTCGGGCCGTGGGCCAATTGGCCGTAATAAGCGGCAGTCCCTCGGTTACGACGGTGAGGGCAGCGTGCGAGCCAGATGCCCGGTACAGGTCGTCGAGCCAGGGCTCAAAGCCCAGACCGTTTTCAAACACCAGGTGCGCGCCAGCCAGGGCCGCCCCGTCTGCCGCGCTGGGGCTGAACGTATGGCTGTCGACACCACCTCCGGCCAGGACGGTCACGGTCACGTAGTCCCCGCCGACGTTGCGCACCAGATCGCCGAGCACGCTGAACGTGACCACTACTGGCTCTCGGCCGTTCGCCTCTGGCTGGGCCGGGGCCCCGCAGGCGGCAAGCAGGCCGAATACGATTGCGGTCAACGCCGCCGCGAGATGCCGGCCGCGGTGAGACATAGCCCAGGTTACGGACGGCAATTCGGGCAAAGGCCGAACAGCTCCAGCCAATGCCCACTGATCTGGTAGCCGGTGCGGCGCTGGACGGCAGCGAGCAAGGTGCCCAAGTCGCAGTTGTCGAACTCAACGACCGACTGGCAGCATTCGCAGATCACGTGGTGGGCGTGGCCTCCGCTGGCCAGAGCGTAGGCGTGGCAGCCGTCAGCATGGTGGACCTTGCGAATGGCCCCGCACGCCGTCAGCAGGTCAAGCGTGCGGTACACGGTGACGAGGCCCGTGTGCAGGCAATGAGACCGCGCGCGCCGGTGGATTTCCGCCGGTGTGAGCGTCGCGCCCGCCGCGGCGAGGACCTTGAGCACGGCGCGCCGCGGCTGAGTGAGTTTATATCCCCGCTGGGCCAGGGTATGAGCGAGCGTGTCTTCGACCAACATCGAGGCAAGCCAACCGCGACGGAAATCCTAACTGAAAACCGTTTTCAATGTGGGCCAGAGCATAACATGTCGGCCGCGCGGGTGTCAAGGGAAAGATGGCGCCCCAGGCAGCAAGAACTGCGCCGCCTTATTGCTGGCACCCGGGAAGATCACCCCAACGACCTGTGACGCTGCGCTTTGTTGGGGCAGGTCCGCTCTCTTGGTTGTCGGCTTACCGGGTTCGGTCGTCAACGTTTATTCTGGCCAATAGGAGGCTTCGTGGCCCGCTGCCATTCATCCGGCCTCACCCTCGATGGCGCCGCGTTTGTTGAATCAGGCAGAGGTAGGTACACTGAGCAGCGATGAACGTCCCCCTGGAGCTCAAGCAGCGCGTGGGTATTATCGACCTTGGCTCCAATTCTGTCCGGCTCATGGTGGTCCACTACGCCCCGGGCCTGGCTTATCGTATTACAGACGAAATCAGCCGCCGGGTACGGTTGAGCGAAGGGATGGCAGCCGGAAATCGCCTGCGCGAGCCGGCCATGGCGCGCGCTGTGCAGACCGTCCGTATGTTTACTGCCTTCTGCCGCGCTCACCGCGTTAAGCGCATCGTGCCGGTGGCAACGGCGGCGGTGCGCGACGCCGAGAACCGGGCCGAGTTCTTAGGGCGGCTGCGTGGAGCCACTGGGCTGCGGTTTCGAGTGCTGAGCGGCGAAGACGAGGCGCGGGCCGGTTCGGTGGGTGTGGTCAACGGGCTCGGGCTGCGCGATGGACTGGTGCTGGACGTGGGGGGCGGTAGCGCCGAGGTGAGCCAGGTAGTGGGCGGGCGCTTCCGGCGTGGCGGAACAGCCGCGCTGGGTG
>JADLEU010000170.1 GCA_020845955.1 Anaerolineales bacterium | reverse complement strand
CGCGCTGCACGGCCTCGATCAGCGCCAGCTCGAGATCGGTTTCGTCCTTCTCGACCTTGTGACGCAGGATCAGCGCTCCGGCGTCCTGGGCGGCCTGGATCGCCGCTTCAGGGACGGAGTCCAGGTCACCGATGAGCACGTCGGGATGCAGGCCGAACCGGGCGGCGTAACGCAGCCCACCATCCGCTGCAATGATCAGGCGCGGGTCGGACCGGGCGAACGACTCGAGCGCGGCGCGCACCGCCGGGCCGTCGTTCAGCTCGCCGTTGGCGAAAACGAGCGTATAAGTGTTTTGGGCCATCAAAAAAACTCCACCTTCCCGGTGTAGGAAGGTGGCGAATACTCAAGCGTGGCCGCTCCCTACGCCGGCATTACCCGGATCAGGTGATAGGGTCGGCGTGGCATCGGCACGCCCTCTCAGCCCGGCTGGCCCAGGCTCCCCTGCTCATGGTGTGATAGTCAGAGTGTAGCAAGGGCCGGAAAAAGCGTCAAATCGACCTCACCCCCAGCCCCTCTCCATGTCCGTCACCCCAGGGGGGACCCCGACGGCATGGAGAGGGGGTTAGGGGGTGAGGCGCATCCTCGAAGTTCAGCGCGCTGCCGTGCCGCCTGCCCTCTCGTCACAAATCGAGTACAATCAAGCCGCGTATGTGAGCCGACTGCACCGTACATGGCGCGCACCGAAAGACCGACTCGCGATGGCCCGATACCGACGTGACCTGTTCCGCCTGCTTGAAGCGGCCCTCGTCGGGCTGTTCTTCGTCCAGGCCACCCGTTTTCTGTTCGGCACGCTGTATGCCCATCTCAGCAGCGCCAGCCTGATCCGGCTGACCATCGATCCGGCGGCGCTGGCCAACCAACCCGGCGTCATCGACCCCGCCGACGTGGAAATCGAGCTGCTCATGGCGGGAATCGCGCTCTTTGCCCCGATGCTGTCCATCCTGTTTGGCCGGTTGTCGTTTGGCCCGGCGCTGGCGGCCATCGTCACGGCGGCGGGGCGCGTATTCATGACGGCGAACGGCGGCGCGCTCTTCGGCGTGGCGGGCGCGGTCGTCACGGCGGGCGCGGCGGCGCTGTATTTCACGCTGATCGCCGTGCGCCGGCCCGGCATTTTCCCCGCCGCGCTGGTCTGCGCCTTCGCCCTCGACCAGCTCATCCGGCTGGTGGGCGGCACGATTGACCCGACCTGGGCGGCGGCCTTCCTTCAGCCGCAAACCGTGCTCTCGCTGGCCGTCTTCGTCGTGGCCATATTGACCCTGCTCTTTGAATACCTGGCGCGCAACGAAGACGAGCGCCCCATGCCCGGCGAGATCAGCGGGTGGGGCGCATTCGCGCTGGGCGGCCTGCTCTACCTGGAATTTGCCGTGCTGGGCCTGCCGCACCTGATCGCGCACCGGGCCGGGTTGGACTATCTGGCCGTCGCGCCGTGGCTGGTGGTCGCCACGCTGCTGCCGCTGGTGGGCGAGTTGCGGGCGCTGGCGCGCGGCTTCCTGGCCATGTTCGACGGCTGGTATCGCGGCTGGGTGTGGTTCTTGCTGCTCAGCCTGCTCGTCGTGGTCGGCTTCCGGTTCGATGGGCCATTCGCCGCCGGGCTGCTCATCGGCGCACAGTTCATGGTCAGCCTGTCGTTCTGGTGGGTGGTGCAGCCCGCCGGCAATCACCGCAACTTCACCGGCATCGGCATGATCTTCAGCCTGATCTTCTTCCTGCTGCTGGTGGGCGGCGACTTCTTCACCTACGAGTATGCGTTTGTGCGCGGCGTGGTCGAGCCGTTGGGTACGCTTCTGCGCGCCTTCCGGGGCCTGGGGCTGGCCGTCGCGCTGCTGGCGGTGCTGCTCGCCTGTTTGCCCGCCATCCTGGCCCGCAAGCGGCTGCCGTGGCGCGGCGGGCGGGCTATCGAGAGCGTGGCGGGCGTGGCGCTCGTCGTGCTGGGCGGTGTGCTGGCCGGCTCGCTGGCTGTGCCGGTCATCATGGCCGCGCCCGGCAACCCGGATAGCCTGCGCGTGGCGACGCTGAACCTGCACGGCGGCTACAGCCCATATTTCGGCTATGACTTGCCCGCGCTGGCGGACGAGATCGAGCGCAGCGGCGTGGATGTGCTGCTGCTCCAACACGTCGAAACCGGGCGGCTGATCAGCTTCAGCGACGATCAGGCGGCGTGGCTGGCGCGGCGGCTGCGCATGGGCGTGCACTATTTCCCCACCAACGAGCCGCTGCAAGGGCTGGCGGTGCTGGCGCGGGTCCCGGCGCAAGAGGCAAGCGGCGCGCTGCTCACCAGCCAGAGCCGCCAGACCGGCGTGCAGTTCGTCCGGCTGACGGGGCAAGATGGCCGCCCGCTGGACGTGTACAACACCGAGCTGACGCTGCCATTTCGCGGCGGCTCGCTCAGCGTCCAGCAGCAGGAACAGGACCAGACCCGGCAAGTGCTGGAGATCATGGATTACCTGGATCGTAATGAATCGGACGCGAACCGGCTGGTCTTCGGCGGCACGTTCAACCAGCGCCCCGGCGGCGACATCTACACCTACCTTCAGCAGCAAAACTTTGCCGACCCGTTCGCGGACTACCCGCAGGAACGCGCCGCCACACTGCGCCTGATCAACGAGGCGCCTGCCCGCGTCGATTATATCTGGCTGAAAGGCATCGTGCCGCTTGAGGTCGGCATCACGCCCGTGGCGCAGTCCAGCCACAACATGCCCATCGCCAAAGTGGCCGTGGGACCCGCCCTGCCGTGACAGGGCTGAAACGGCGGGCGGCGGCGCTGTGTGCGGCGCTCACGGTGCTGTGCGCCGCGCTCCCGGTCGCTGCGCAGGGTGGACCCTCCGCAGAAGGCCCCGATCTCGCCGCGCTGCCCCTGTTGTTCGTGCGCGACGGCGTTGACCCCGCCCAAGTCCCGGCCAGCGCGGTGAGCATCCTCATGGTTGGGGATGTGTCGTTCGCGCGCCATGTGCGGGAAGCGACCACCCAGCACGGCATGGCGTACCCGCTGGAACTGGTCACGCCCTGGTTACAGGCTCCCGATCTGGCCGTCGGCAATTACGAGGGCGTCATCGCCGCCGAGGGCGTGGGCGAGCGGCGTTACGGGCGCTGGCGGCTGCGCGCCGATCCACCCGCCGCGCAGGCCGTAGCGGACGCGGGCTTTGACCTGGTGACGCTGGCCAACAATCACACCATGGACTGGGGACCGGGCGGTTTCTCCGCGACGCTGGATCACCTGCACGCGGCGGGTGTGGAAACCGTCGGCGCGGGTGAGGGCAAACACGCCGCGCAGGCCCCGCTCGTCACCACCGTGCGCGGCGTGCGCATCGTCTGGCTGGCCTTCACGCTCGTGCCCGATCCGCCTAACGACAACCGCGACCGCGACGATGGCTGGACGCGCTCCATCGTGGCCTACGGCGACCTGGATTCCGTCACGCAGGCCGTGCGCGCGGCCCGTCCGCTGGGCGACGCGCTGATCGTGCAGTTCCACTGGGGCGACGAGAACATCTTCTGCCCGAACAACTGGCAGATCGACATGGGCCGCGCGGCGATTGACGCGGGCGCGTCGCTGGTCATCTCGCACCATCCGCACGTCGTGCAGCGCTTTGAGCCATACGGCGCAGGATTCATCGCCTACAGCCTGGGCAACTTCCTCTTTGACCAGGACGCGCGGCCCGGCATGGCCGTCTGGATACGCGCCGACCGCCAGGGCGTGGTCGACGTGCACGGCCTCGCCCTGGTGGCCAGCAGCCGCCCCGCCTGGGAGCCGGAGCGCCTGGCAGCAGTGCGGCTCACCAACTGGTGCGGCTCAAAGGTCCTCGACGAGTAAGACGCCAAGCAGCCTCACCCCCTAGCCCCCTCTCCACGCGGAGTACCGCGTAGAGAGGGGGAAGCGCGCGCCGGCATGGCAGCCGATCTCCCCTCTCTATGCCGTCGGGGTCCCCCCTGGGGTGACGGACATGGAGAGGGGCCGGGGGTGAGGACGCCTTGATGCGATAGCCCAACACCTTGGGCCAGGGCAATCGCATCACAATCCGCCGTTAAGGCAGGCGGCAGGAAAACACCTCACCCCCTAGTCCCCTCTCCACGCGGAGTACCGCGTAGAGAGGGGGAAGCACGCGCCGGCATGGCAGCCGATCTCCCCTCTCTATGCCGTCGGGGTCCCCCCTGGGGTGACGGACATGGAGAGGGGCCGGGGGTGAGGACGCCTTGATGCGTTAGCCCTGAAGGCCGGGTCGATCCCCATTGGTCCGGAGCCGCTGGGCGTGGTATGATCGCCCCTCGTTGCCCGTGATCATCGAAGCGCGAGCACACCGCCCCATCCTT
>JADLEU010000169.1 GCA_020845955.1 Anaerolineales bacterium | reverse complement strand
GAGGTCTGGCGGCAGTTGTCGCAGGGTTCTCCTGTCGGCGAGGGCGATTTGTTGGCCGCCACGTATGCGGCCTTTCCTGAGACGGTCACGCCAGGCCGAAGCTTGGTTTTCGCGTGCGTGCACTCCTATGCCCAGCGGCTGGGACCCGACCGGTGGCAGCTGCGAGCTGAAGATGAGCCGGCGCGCCGCGCTGTCGACCTTGCGGAGATCCTTGCTTATCTGCGCGCACTGGGCGTGCGTCAAGGATTTGAGGTGGACCAGGCCAACCCGCAGACTTGGCGTGACGCGGCGCAGCCCGTGTACGTGTTTGCGGTGCTTACCTCGGCTCACCTAAGCACCCATTTGCTAGGTGAGCCGCTAGCCGGCCGCCGCCGTTTTCTGGTTCTGCCAGGCGGGCGAGCGGGGTTGGCCGAATTCAAGCTGCGCCGCGACCCTCGGCTGCGGCCCGCGCTCTCGGGCGGCGCCTGGACTATCGTCAAGTACCGGCATATTCGCCGCATGGCGGCCGACGCCAGGCTCACCCGGGCGACTCTGGAGCCCGCGCTGGCAGCCGATCCGTTAGAAGCCGCGCGGCAGCTCGCCTTGCCTGAATAATCACATCGCCAGCGGCGAGCAAGCGGCCGCTGCTGGTGCCCATGGAGGTTCTTTTGGAGAAACCGCGCTGCAGACGCCCGTTTGACTACTACCTGTTGTGGCTGGCCGTGCTCGTCTCGCTCGGCATCCACGTCTATCTGATCAACTTGCTGTTGGATGCGCGCCGGCAGGTAGCGGACGCCGCGGCCGCGGCGTCCGTCGTCATGCGTGACATTGGCGCCGGAGCCCTTGACTACCCCGTCGAGGTTCGAGACACGATCCCAGTCTCGCTCACCGTCCGCTATCACGAGACCATTACCGTGCCGATCAGCTATACGATGCCCATCAACACCCAGGTGTCGATCCCGCTGCGTACGCCGTTGGGCACCTTTCCCATCAACGTGCCGGTCGTGAGCAGTATTCCGATCAGCCTGAGCCCATCGGTTCCGCTCAGCCTGGCCGTGCCGATTTCGCTCACGGTTCCCATCGCGGTGGACGTTCCCATCCACGTTGAGTTGGGCGACACGCCTCTGGGCCAGGCGTTGGAGGCCGCCGAGCGGTATTTCCTCGACCTGGCAGAAAGTCTGCGCCAGGGACCGGGCCCCTTCCTGCCGCGCAAGGCGCCGGAGGCCGCCTCCGATGGCGCGGGTACGTTTGACTAAGCGCGAATGCTGAGCCTGGTGCTGGTCCTTGTGGCCGGGTATTTGCTTGGCTCCGTGCCTTCCGGCGTCTGGGTGGGCGCCTTGGTGGCTGGCCGCGATGTCCGCTCTGGCGGGTCGGGCCACTCCGGCGCTACCAATACCTGGCGGCAGGCCGGTCTGCCCGCTGCCGTTGTCGTCGCGGTGCTCGACTTGGCGAAAGGCTTTGCCGCCGGCTGGATCGGCCAGCGGCTTGGAGCCAGCGTATGGGCCCCGGCCCTGGCGACCGCCGCGGTGGTGGCGGGGCACTGCTGGCCGATGCTGGCTGGCCTTCGCGGCGGAATTGGTTTGGCCCCATTGGCCGGCGCCATGCTCGCCATCGCGCCGCTCGGAGCACTCGTGGGTTTGGGGTTAGCGATCGCCAGCACTTTGCTTCTGCGCCACAGCGCGCGCGGCAATGTTCTCAGCGGCTTGTTGTTCGGTCCGGTCCTGTGGCTATTGACCGGGAACGCGATGCCCTCGCTTGCGGCCGGGGCCGGCGGCCTTGTGATCGCGATCCGGTCAATGACGGACTGGCGGCGCGTCTATCGCCAATTGTGGCTCGATCGCGAGCGGCCCGCGCCGCCCCGCTTGAGATAATCGAGATCGATGGCCCATACGGCGAGGGCGGCGGCCAAGAGATCACCGTCGAGGGACAACTCGATCAGCATGGCCCGGTGACTGTGCGAGGCGCCGGGCTGACGGCCGGATAGCCCGAGCTTTGCTGGCGCGTGTCAGGCATCGGGTCCGCTGGCCTGTGCCAGGGTCAGGGCCACGCTAGGTTGCTCGGCCGAGAGCTGATAACGGGCACAGGCCGGCAACAAGATCATCTCGCCGGCTGACAGGGAGACCGCGCCGGTTCCGGGCACCCTGACGCTCAGACTGCCCCGCAGGGCCAGCCACCAGGCGTCGTGGTCAGGCGCGGACATTTCTGGGCCGCTGCCCCGGGCGCTCAACATGAGCAGCTCAAAATCCTCCACCCGCGCCACTGTCACAGCCTGGTACGGCGTTGCCAGCATCGCCTGCACGCGCGCCAGCCGCACTTTCTCCAAGGGCGGATCGCTTTCGAGGCCACGCCGCCGGTGCCCGTTTTTCCGGTCGCTCAGTACCGCGGGTCGGATCAGGACGACCACCGACCTGAGTTGGGAGCCTGAACGGTGGCCGAAGCCTTTCGGCACGACGGCCAACTCTTCTGAGTGCAGCGTCAGGCGGCCGCGCTCGGTATCCAAAGTCACGACGCCCTCGTGCACCAGGAAAAGCTCGTCTTCGTCCAGGTGCCGATGCCAGCCGACCTGACCCTGGCAGACGAACAGGCTGACGGCCAGATCTGCGATCGTTGCCAGCGGCGCCATTTGAAAGGGCTTGTCGAGCTTGTTGGCGACCGCCGAAAGATCTACCGGGCTAAGTGACATTGCCAGAACCCCGCCTCACCCATTTCTCTCCGGCGGCTCCACGTGCACGACGACTCGGTTCAAGCTCGGCTCGGCGGCATGCAGGGCTTGCTCGATCTTCTCGGCCAGGACATGCGCCTGCACCAGAGGCAGGTCGGCGGGTTGGGTGACGTGGAGCGTGGCCGTGAGGTGGCCGCTGACGTTATGCAGCGCCACGGCGTGGCAGCTGCCGGCGCCGGCCACGCGGTCGGCCAGGTCGGTCAGGCGCTGGCGCAGGCGCTCGGCGCGCGTCGGTAGCAGGCGGCCGGCTTCATCCGGGAGCTCGGTCGGAAGCGGCTCCAAGTGCGTCACTAGTGAGCGCAGTTTTGGCACTGCCTCGTGTGCACGGGCCTCGAACTGGTCGGCTACCGTATGCGCTTCGGCTAGCGTCAGGTTGGCCGCCATCTCCAGGTGGACCTCGATCGCCAAGCTGCCGTCTGGCTCGATGTGGGCGTGGAGGTCGTGCATTCCCAGCCCCTGGCCGTCGGCCAGCTTGCGGAGTACCAGGGCCAACCCCTCCCACGGGCTCGCGGTTGTGCGCTCCCATTCGGGCTCAATGTGCACCACGGTGTCGACGACGCCGGGGAGAGCCTCTGATATGCGGTGCTCGACCTCCGAGGCCACGCCATGCGCTTGGTCGGTATCCATCGCCGGACTGACCTTGATGTTTAGATCCACGTATACGGCACCGGCGCTTCCGCGCGAGCGCACGCTCCCAACGTCGGTGACGCCGGGCACAGCGCGCGCGATGTCCTCAACCTTGCCCGGATCGGCCACGGCGACGTCGGTCAGCACGGCCGAGCTCGAGCGGAGAATGCCCCAGGCCGCGCGAAACAGCAGGATGACAACCCCCCCGGCCACAATGGGGTCAAGCCAGGTCAGGCCCAGGCGTGCGCCAACCAGGGCCCCCAGGACCGAAAGGGTAACGAACAGGTCAGCGCGTGTATGCATCGCATCGGCCAGCAGAACGCTGCTGTCCAGGCGCCGGCCGGCGCGCGTTTCGTACAGTGTAACGCCCAAGTTGATGGCGAACGTCACCGCCATCAGCGCCAGGACCAGCGGCGTGACCTTGGGCGGGTTGGCAGCGGTGACGAGGCGCTCGATTACGCCGCGGCCGATTTCGAAGGCCGCCACCAGCAGCATGCCCCCAATCGCCAGAGTGGCCACGGTTTCATATTTCTGGTGGCCGTAGGGATGATTCTCGTCGGCGGGGCGTGCGGCCACCCAGACGCCGATCAGAGCGATCACGTTCGATGACGAGTCGACGAGAGAATGAAAAGCGTCGGCGACGACGGCCAGGGCTCCCGAGGTCAGGCCGACGCCAAGCTTAACGGCACTGACCAGGAGATTGAGTGCCAGCACCGCCCAGAGGACACGGCGAATGGCCTTAGTCCGGCTAACGCGGTTCACGCGCGGCACCTGCATAGGCCGAGCAGCGCGCTGGCTGCACGGTCAGCCCTTCATGGGGTCACCGGCGGCGGCAACGTAACGCTGATGAGTTCCGGTGTTGACGAAGCCGTCGGCTCGGTGGTGGGGGTGGGCGTCGGCGAGGGCACCGGCGTAATCGTAGCAGTGGGCGTTATGGTCGGTGTGGCCGTCTCCGTCGGCGTCGCCGTAGCGGTCGCGGTAGGCTCTGGCGTCGGCGTTGGCCGCTGGATAGTGAAATGCACGCGCGCCTCAGCGCTGCCCCCGGCGCGGTTGAAGACGGTAACGCGCAGGGTGACCGGGCCATCGGGCAGCCCTGCCAGGTCCCAGTCGGCCAGCCGGCCGGTTTCATTCACTGGCGCCGCCTCAGGACCGGACACCGGCCCCCAGCCTTCCGGGCTAAAGCTCAACCCATAATCCAGGATGTAGTGACTGAAGTCACTCGTTGCCCCGGCCTGGCCTTGGATCTGGATCGGCACAGCATCCAAAGCGGCCCCCTCGGGCGGGTACGCAAAGCTCAGCAGCGGATGCGGCGACTCCGCGGTACAGCTTCCTTCCGGCGCCCACTGGATGGGCGGCGTCAGGCCATGCGCGGCCGCCCAGGCCAGGCCGTTCGGGTCTTCGGTGAGCCACTTCTGGGCAGCCGGGTCGCTGACGCCGACGACGAGTTTCTCCTGCTGAAAGAGCAGGTCGTTCTGGTAGTAGCGGGCACAATCAGCGGTTTGCCGGAGGTTGGTGAACGGATCCAGATAGACGCGCTGCAGCAGGTCGCGCTCCTTGGGCAGCGGCGGGCGATTGGCGGCGAAAAGCTCTGTCCGAACCAGGTCTGGAGGGCAAAACTGGCTGGGCTCCGTGCCTGAAACACTGCAGATACTGCGCTCAATGATGCCGGCAGGGCGCACAAAGGCCGTGGCGCGGCCGGCCAGCGCGTTTTCCATGAAATTGTGCCAGATCGGGGCAGCGCCCGTGACCCCGCTCGTGCCGACCATGGCCGTGTAGTCCGCGTTACCGACCCACACGCCCGTGACCAGATCTGGCGTGTAGCCGATCGTCCAGTTGTCGCGATAATCGTTGGTCGTGCCGGTCTTGACTGCCGCCGGGAAGGACAACCGCAGCACCGAGTTCGGGCCAAAGGCTGGCGTGCGCGCCTCGTTGTCGCTGAGGACGTTGCTGATCAAGAAGGCGGTCTCAGGCATCATGACCTGCCGGCCCCAATCTTCCGGAGGCGGCTGGCAAGGCGGAACACCGGCTGGCGGGTCGGAGGGACTTAATGCCTGTTGGCAGACGGGTGAGCCAGCGGGATCGGCGATGCGTAGGATGCTCACGGGAAAGGCACGCTGACCGCCGTTGGCCAGGGCGGCGTAAGCCGTGACCATTTCCACCAGGGTTACCTCGCCGCCGCCCAGGGTCAGGGCCAACCCGTAATCATCGCGTGTCAGCGAGGCGATGCCGAGCGCCTCGGCGAAGTGGATAAAGCCATCCTCGCCGTAGATCCCATTAAATGCCAGGGCCTTGACGGCCGGGACATTGTACGAGTTGGCCAGGGCGCCGCGCACGCGCACCGGGCCGTGGTAGGTCCCGTCGTAGTTCACCGGCCGGTAGGGCGGGTTGGCGCCGTCCGGAAAATCGGTCGGCACGTCCCACAGTAGCGTGGCCAGCGTCCAGCCTTTCTCTAATGCCAGCGAGTAAGTCAGCGGCTTGATCGAGGAGCCCGGCTGGCGTGGCTGGATGGACATATTGATCTGCCCGTCGACCGGATCCTGATAATCGTCCGAGCCGACCATCGCCAGGATCTCACCGGTGGCTGGCCGCAGGGCCACCAGGGCTCCGTTGGTCACGTGACGGTCCGCCAGTTGCGCAACCTGCGTGGCCACTTCCGCCTCGGCCTGGGCCTGCAAAGCGGGATCCAGGGTGGTGTAGACGCTGTAACCCGCGCGATACAACTGTGGCCCATAGGTGGCTTCCAGCTGCTGGCGGATGAAGTTCACCCAGTGCGGAAAACGCGCGCCATAGGCTGGCGGCGAGAACGTAAAGGTCTCGATAGAGATGATGGCATTGCGCACATCGCTCTCGTCGACGCACACCGGCTCCGGGCTATTGCTAACCCTCATACATCCCTGGCTCAGCATCAATCCCAGCACCTGCTGGTGCCGGGCTTTGGTTGCGGCCTCGTTCGTGTAGATATCGTAGATCGCCGGCGACTGCGGCAAGCCGGCCAGAAAGCTGGCTTCGGCCAGGTTCAGCTCGGCCGCCCGCTTGTCGAAGTAAGTCTCGGCGGCCGCTTCGATGCCGTAGGCGAGATTACCATAGTAGATCTCATTCAGATACAGTTCGAGGATCTCATCCTTGCTGTAGCGCCGCGTGATCTCGGCCGCCAGGATCGCCTCGCGGATCTTGCGCATGTTGGTCCGCTGGGCAGCTTCCTCGGGGCTCAACACCAGGAGTTTCACCAATTGCTGTGTGATCGTGGACGCTCCCGACACGGTATCGCCGGCGCGCAGATTTTGCCAGATCGCGCGGGCGATGGCGACGGGGTCGAACCCCGGATGCAGGTAAAAGCCCTGGTCTTCCGTGGCAATGGTGGCGGCCACCAGTTCCGGCGCGATTTGACTGAGCGGGACCCGGGTCCGCCGTCCGGCCTGCGGATCGATAATTTCATACAGCAAGTTGCCGGCGCGGTCGTAGACGCGCGTCGTCTCGAACTGGGAGGCTGCGGCCTGCAGGTCATCGACGCTGGGCAGTGTGGCGGCAATCGAGATGTAACCGAAGAGCATACCGCCGACCACAAAGATCACGAGGAGGGCTGAAGCGATCGCCGCCGCCTTGGCCAGGCTCCAAAGGTAGTTGCCGAAGCGAGGGCCGCCGCGTCCATGCGCATACGGGGCAAGGGTCGGCTGAGACACCAACACCTCGGGCGCGGATCGCTGCGGCAGCGCCGAGCGGCCGGCGGCTTGGCGGGCTTGGCCTGGACTATGCAGCCGCATGGCGCTGGGCTGCACCCGCGTTCCATGCAGGTCGATTTCGGACACACGGGCTGGCACGTGCGGCATGCCGTCTGCGTCCACCTGCGGCAACGGACGGGGCGTGGCGCGGTGTGGCTGGTGATCAGCCATGCCAGGCGCGCTGGCAAGGTGCCGCGCGCTCGTTGGCAAGGGCGGCGGCTCGACCGGGGCATGTGTGTCAGGTTCCAGGGGGATTGTCAGCGGACCAGTGTCCTCAATCGGCGCTGGAGGTTCTTGCCCTGCGCCGTGCGCCTGGACCCCAAGCGCGCCGCTGCCCTCGTCAGGCGGCGGCTGTGGCGCGGGCGCCCCCAAGTTGGCAGGCTGGCGGCGCTGAGTATCCCGCCGAGTAGGCGCCGGCCCGCTTCGGCGGACGCCTTCCTGTGACCCTGGCTGCCGGACTTCGCCACTGGCCGGTCGGGGCAGCTCGTCGTTAGGTGCCTCAGGCTCGGGCGTCGTCATGGCCGTTCGCGTGGCCTACGGCGGAGGCGCGGCGCACCCAGCGCACGTGATCGGCGTCGCGGCGCGGGCAGGCCTGGCCGTTTGCCTCGAGGACGTCTAGGTGGCCGAGCACTTCCGACAGCGCCAGGAAAAAATCCATTCCGCGCTGCAGCCGCGGGAACAGCGGCTGGGTGAGCTCCCAGAGCGTCAGCGCCTGGCCATCCAGGCTGTCGAGGAGGCGCTGGGCGCGGCGTTTGTGAAAAGTCAGCCGGTTCTTCACCAGGCCCGCTACATCTGTCACTGGCTCCCCGTGGCCGGGCAGGGCCACGACCGGGTCAAGGGCGGCCATGCGCTGCATATGATGCAGATACTCGACAAGGCGCCGGGGCCGCGGCCCGTTCATGAGAGGTGACGGCTCGAGCACCGGGTTTGACGAGATGTCCCGAATGAAATGGTCATTGGCCAACAAGGTGCGGCTGCGCGGCTCCCATAGGCAGATCAGGCCGCCGGCGTGTCCCGGGGTGTGGTAGACCTGCCAGACGTCGCTGCCCAGGGTGACTTTGTCGCCCTCAGCTAACGGGGCCGTGGCAATCACGTTGGCGGTCCACTGGGGCAGCCTATCGTTAGCGGCTTTCATGGCAGATACGATCTCGCTCGGCACGCCGCCGTCCTGCCATATGCGGTGATAGAACGGCTGCTGGCGGTCTCGCTCGGCCGCGTAGTCTGCCAGCCAGGCGAAGTTGTAGGCATGGGTGTAGAGCGGTGTCCCCGACCGAGCCACGATCTCAGCGGCCAGGCCAATGTGGTCGACGTGGTGGTGAGTTACGATCAGCCGGCCCACCTCCTCGATCCGATAGCCATGGGCGGCCAGGCCGGCCTCCAGGGCAGCGCGGGTGCTGTCAGCCCGCGGGCCGGTGTCGACCAGCGTCAATGGGTCGCCCTCGATCAGGTAGGCATTGACTGCGCCAAGGGGAAAGGGCGTGGGCAATTCGAGGCAGTGCAGATAAGGGAGGTGTGTCATGCGCGCACAGCCTGCTCAGGGCTCAGAATAAGACGCTGTCCGGGAAAGAGGTGTTCCGGCGGTTCAAGATGGTTACGTGAGCGCGGCGATCGGGCCGCTGCCGAGGCGCCTCAATTTGCTTCCGCTGGGGTGCGGCCGGCGCGTGCCAGAGCTGCTTTCGGCGGGTCTGTGTTGTGCCTGGCCAGCAGGGCCTCCAGCGCCTCGTCAAACCCCGCCAAGGTTGAGGCAGTCAATAAGGGGATGCGCAGGGTGTCCTCGCCAGGGAGGCCCCGGATGTATTTGGCCGCATGCTTTCTGAACAACACCAAGCCAAGGCGCGGACCGTAGAATTCGAGATTCAGAGCCAGGTGGCGCCGCATCAAGGTGATCTTCTGTGCCAGGGTCACGGCTTCCCGATCCAGCCGAGCGAAAATCCAGGGATTGCCGATGGCGGCGCGGCCGATCATGACGCCGTCACAGCCGCTGTGCATCCGGAGGCCGGCAATGTCCGCCGCCAGGCGCACGTCGCCATTGCCAATCACCGGGATCTTCACCGCCAGCTTGACCTCGGCAATGGCGTCCCAATCGGCCTGCCCGGCATAAGCCTGCGCCTTAGTGCGGCCATGCACCGCGATCAAGCTGGCACCGGATTCCTCCAGGATGCGGGCTACCTGAAGGTAGTTGCGCGAGGCTTCGTCCCAGCCCAGGCGGATCTTGCCCGATACTGGCAATCGGACCGCGGCTGACAAGCGCCTGAAGACGCGTCCGATCTTGTCGGGCTGGCAGAGCATGCCTGAGCCTGCCCCGCGCTCGGCGATGTTCTTGACGTAGCAACCCATGTTGATGTCGATGATGTCAGGACCGAAGTCTTGCAGCCGTAGGGCCGTCTCGACCAGCCGGTCTTCGTCGTGTCCATAGATCTGAAACACCGTCGGCCGCTCGGCGGCGTCGTAGCGGAGCTTGGTCCAGGCCTTGATCGTGGGCTTGCGGCTGCGCAACTCATCCACGTTTACAAACTCGGTGTATGACATGGCCGAGCCCAATTCACGGCAAATCAGCCGGAAGGGCAAGTCCGAGTAGCCGTCCATGGGCGCCAGAATGGCATCGCCCCACACGGGAACGTCGCGCACCCAGAAGGCAGGCGCGCGTTGGGCGGGCGCCGCAGGCCGCTGGCAGGTGGCCAGACCGATGGCAGACATAGTGAGCATCATACCAAATTCCGCTGACCTTGGGGCGACCGGTCCTGCAAGGCACGACATCCCCGCGCCACCTGGGATCGCTTTGCCGTCTTCTCCGGCGAGCAGATGGCCGGTCGTGCCGGATAGTCGGCGGGGCGCGGCAGACCGCCCGACGGTATGTCACGATCGTCATTTACCGCGGACGGTGAGCGTGCTAAGCTCGGTGTTTGCGGCTGCGACAAACTGGCGGCGCACCGCGCGCTGGGCCAGTGGCAGAGGAGGATGGTTGCGCGGTCAGAAGGAATGTTGAGTCGGGAGCCACCTTGCGGGCTGCACGAGAAAGGGCGCTTGCCTGCCGTCCAGGGTATTAAGCCATCGCCCCCGGCCAGCGCTGCGGGCCGGGGGCGATGCACGAAGCGCTCTACTTGACGTAGCCCTGCACGTAAGTGAAGAAGGTGAAGTCGGTCGTGTCAGTCCCCGGCGGCAGATACACCGTCAGCTCCCAGCTGAGGGTGTCGTCGGGGGCGAAGGAGTCGCCCTCGGGGTAGACGCTGGTCCAATTGCTGGTGACCAGGTTGTCGTCGGCGTCGTACAGCCCTAAAATCAGCGTGGCGCTGGACAGGCTCTCCTCCGTGGTGTTCACCACGTCGCCGGTGAACGTAACCTGGCCCTCGCCAATTGTCTCGCTGCTTTCATTGCTAGTCTCCAACGCCACGACCTCAAAACTGGTCTCGTACGTCCAGTAAGGGTCGATCTGGACGGTGTAGCTGTCCACCCGGTCCAGCTCATCGGTATTGCTATTGACGCTGCTGAAGTAGTCGAAGCTGACCGGGATGGTTTCTCCCGGGGCCAGGTACAAGGGGGCTGACACTGTTGCGGCATCGAGCACCGTGCCGTCCTCCGCGTACAAGCCGGCGACCAACTGCACGGTCAGCACCTCGCCGCCTTCGTTCCCGATGGCGGAAATGACATGCAGGTCGTCGAACTCGTCGATGAAGGCATTGGCCAGGTCGATCGTGACGTCGGCGCCCGTGTCGAGCAGTTCGGTTTTGTCGGCATCCCAGTAGTAATAGGACGCCTCGGCGTCGTCCGCCGGCCCGTCTAGGCTGATCGTGAACGGCGTGCGATCGTTGCCGTTTTCGTCGCCGGCCGGCGCCAGGTAGCGCGCGAAGCTATATGACGCGTCGGCAGCCAGGAGAACGCCATCCGCATCCGCCAGTGCGCCAGCCAGGCCGTTGACCTGCACCGGTTCGTCGCTCAGGTTCACCAATTCGCCGGCGAGGTAGAGCGTGCCAAACTCATCAACCGACATTTGGTCGTTGATAACGTCCATCTCCGCCCGGTCCACGTCGGCGTCATCGCTTTCCGTGACCGTCACGGTAGCTTCCCAGCCATCAGTGTCCTGGTCGTTTGTGCTCAGGTAGTAATCAAAAGGCGATGATTGGCCCTGGGAGAGGGTATATAGGAACGGGCTGAACGTCACGCTGTCGACCACGTTGTCGTCCGAATCAGTCAACACCGACTCGCCGTCTTCGCCCACCAGCTCGAGCGTCAACTCGATGCTGGTGAGCGGGTCCTCAGTGTCGTTATACAAAAGGCCCACGACATGGTAATAGTCGTATTCGTCGACGTAGCCGTGCAGGCTGGTGACGGCCAATTCGCCAGCGACAATGCTTGGCCCCGGGCCTTCAGTGGGCTCCTCTGCTGGCTGCTCCTCTTCGGTCGGCACTTCTTCGACCGCCTCGGTGGGTTCCTCCTCCGGCTCTTCCGTTGGCTCCTCAATGACCTCTTCGGTGGGCGGGAGCGAGGTGCGAGTCGCGGGGGTCTCCGTTGCCCCGCCTCCGCCGCAGGCCAGGACGGCCAGGCTCAACGCGACGATAACAGATAAGAGTGACAAATAGCGTTTGTACAACATGATCTCTCCTAGCACGGCCTATAAGCCGGCAATACGAACCTGTCGACTTGGCGTCCGAACTTGCGCCATCCGCGCGTGTCGGGTCCAACATAAGGCCAGGACCGGCGCGGGCCGGCCCTGGTGAAGTTTCTGTCGCGGCTGCGCTAAAAGGGGTCGAGCCTGAGGGCTAGACGGCGTCCTTGAGGGCCTTGACCGGGCGCGCCTTGACTACCTTGCGGGCCGGTTTGGCCTTGATGATTGTGGGCTGCTTGGTGAACGGATTGATGCCTTCGCGCTCAGGCGTCGCCGCCTTCTCAGACACGTTAAGCTTGATCAAGCCCGGGATCGTGACCTGCCCGGTGGACCTGAGTTGATCGGTCACGATGGCGCCCAGGGCGTCTATTGCGGCGCTGGCCTGCTTCTTGCTCAGACTGCTCTTTTCGGCGAGCGAGTTCAGGAAATCGGACTTCGTCATGCCTTTGCCTGCCATGGTTATCTCCTTGGATAAGGTGGTTTAGCGATTGCGGCGGTTACAGGCCGAACGGGCGCAAATATACTGCATTTTAGGCTAAAACGCTAGCAACTCGGCCATCCGGGCGGCCACGACTGCCACGCTGGGGATCACGACCTGGGTGAGGCCAGGGCTGTAGGGGACCGGGCAATCCGAGGCGGCCACGCGTAACACGGGGCCATCCAGGTCGGTAAATGCCTCCGACGCGATGGTCGCGACGATCTCAGCCGCGAAGCCGCCGGTCAGCGTATCCTCGTGCACAACCAGGCAATGGCCTGTGCGCCGCACCGAGGCCAACACTGCTTCTCGGTCCCAGGGCACGATGGTGCGCAGATCGATCACCTCTACCTGGCCAGGCCAGGATTGCGCCGCCTCTAGGCAGCGGTGGACCATCTCACCCCAAGTGACGACAGTCAGGCGGTCACCATCCTGAACCACGGCGGCCTGCCCGAACGGCAGCACGTAGTCATCCCCTGGATAAGGCCGCCGGCCGGGCGCCGTGTCCAGCAGCGCGCGGTGCTCGAAGAAAAACGTTGGGTCATGGCCCCGCAGTGCAGAACGCAGCAGTCCAACGGCGTCGGCCGCGTTGGATGGAAATGCCAGCCGCCAACCCAAGGTATGCGCAAAAACCGCCTCGCCTGTCACCGAGTGCCACGGATCGCCGGTCTTCTTACCAAATCCCACGGGGATTCGCACGACCATCGGCGCGGCGAACTTGCCGGCCGTGCGCCAGCGTATCCACCCTGTGTCGTTGAGCTGCTCGGTCGCCGGGTCCGCGTATTTTCGGAACTGAATTTCGGGGACTGGCAGCAAGCCCGCGTAGGCCAGCCCGACCGCGCGGCCGATGATGCCATCCTCTGATAGCGACGTGTCAAACACGCGCGCCGCCCCATATTTGAGCTGCAGGTCGAGCGTTGCGCCGTGCACGCCGCCCTTGACGCCCACGTCTTCACCGAAAACGAGGGCCCGCGGGTTAACGGCTAATTCGGCGTCAAGCACCCGGCGGACAGCGTCGACGAGGTTGATGCGCGGACCGCTGGCCGTAGCCGGCGCGGGTGAGCCGGCGGGCAACTGTACGCCTTCGGCCAGCAGGCCACCGACGCGCTGGGGCAGCCCCTGGTAGAAGACGTGATGGGCGGCTGAAGCTGGGTCTGGGTCCAAGCTCTCCTGAGCTGCGGCCAGGCCGGCGCGCACGTCGCGCGCGACCTCGTATTCCAGGGCGCCCCAGTCCAGCGCCGGGAGGTGAGAACGCAAACGGACGAGCGGGTCGCGCGCGGCCTCGGCGGCCAGCGCCTCGGCGCTCTTGTAGGCTTGATTGTCAGTGAAGGAGTGGCCCGTCAGGCGGACCACGCTGAGCCTGAGCAGGGCGGGCCCGTTCCCGGCGCGCACGTAGTTCAGGGCCTCGGCTAGGAGCGCCGGGGCGCTGGCGGGGTCGGTACCGTCGCCGTCGATGACGCGCAGGCCGGCGAAAGCGGCCAGGCTAGCGGCGATGTTGCCGCGCGCGTTCTGCAGCGATCCCGGGACGGAAATGGCATAGCCGTTATCTTCGATGAAGAAGAGCATCGGGAGGCGCAGCGTGCTGGCGATGTTGATCGCCGCCCAGAAACCGTTGGCCGCTGTCGAGCCATCACCGCCCAGGGCCACGCTCAAGGCGCCTATCCAGTCCGCTTCACCAAGCGTGTCGCGCCGGTAAAGAATGGCCTGTGCCCAGCCCGCGGAGGGTGAGTACTGCGCCCCGACGTTGCCGGACATCGGCAGGATCGTCACACCTTGTCGGGGTGGCAAAAAGTAGCTGACACCGGTATCGCGGCCCTCCGAAAGGCTGCCCGTCTTGGCCATTCCGCCAACAAACGCCTCCTCAATACTAAACCCAGAGGCTAACATAAATGGGCGGGACCGATAGTAGACTGCGGCGGCGTCGTGGGGATGCCTGAGCGAAAGACCCAACAGCACCTGGGCCAACTCGTGGCCCTTTGCCGAGAACTGGTATGCGACCAGGCCAGCTGGCGTCAATTCCTGCTCTTCGATTGTATCGATCAGCCGTGAGGTCAAGACCAGGCGCGCCACACGGGGCCAATCGATGGCCGGCGGCGCCGCTGGGGCGGGGGCGTCAGTTGCGAGCGACATCTGGACAATCCGCTAGCTGTCCCTGGCCTCGGCCGCGCGGCTGGCAAAGAGTGCCGTCCACTTCCCCTTCTGGACGACCGCTCCGGATTGGTTCTTGACTTCCAGCACCAAGGTCACCGCGCCGCCGCCAATTCGGGGGATGGCCTTGGTTTCGACGACCTCCAAATCAACGAAGATCGTCTCCCCAATCCTCACCGGGGCCGCGAATTTCCATTCTTGGATCTCACGGAACGCCAAGATCGTGCCCTCCATGATGCCAGTTTGAACGGTCAGGCCAGAAGCAATTGACAGGACACACAGGCCGTGCGCAACGCGCTGTCCAAATGGCGTCGTTGCCGCGTAGACCGCGTCCGTATGAATCTGGTTGAAGTCGCCAGACAGCCCGGCAAAACCGACAATGTCGGCCTCGGTCACGGTGCGAGCGGCCGTGCGAATCTTCTGACCGGGTGCGAATTCATCAAAGAACATGCCGCGCTGACGGCTCGGAAAGGGCATTTGCGGGCTCCTGGAAGTGGGTCGGGACCAGATGGCGGTCAAGCCCAGCGAAGTATAGCACGGTCAGACGGCTGCCTTTTTGGATGAATGGGCGAATTGCCTTAAGCGCCTCCGGGCCAGCTTGTTGACGGTCCTGGCACACCTGACTAGACTATCGGCGTTACGGCAATTCGCTGTAAGGGGCTCGCTCGCGATGGTCGACTTCTGGCGCACAGGCGGTTGGAACCGGTCGGTGCTCGCGGTCCTGCTGTTATTCTTCGCTGAGGCCTGTGCAGCTTCGCCTGAACAGGGCGCAGTTGAGGCCGAGGCCGAGCGCACGGCGCGGCCCGGCTCCTCTGCGCATCGCGCGCCTGCCGGCTCGGCCTCCTCACCTCCGGGGCCAGGAGGCGCGGAATCCACCCCGGCCGGGGCGGCAACTCCGTCGAGCATTGACGCTATTCCCGTCACTGGCGGGCGCCATGAAGAGACCTTTGTTGGCTTGAGCGATGGCCGGATGCTGGCCTGGATCTTGTTGACTGGCGGGGGCGCGGGCCTAATGGTGCTGGCGCTGTTGACGGTTGTCATGTTGGAGGTCGGCCCCGGCAGCGTGGTGCGGCGCTTTGTGGGCGCCTGGCGGACCGCGCGCCAACATCCTCTCGTTGCGGCAGGGGCGGCCGCCGCGTTCATGGGATTGGCCGTCGCCGCGGCCTATCGCCTGCCCGTCGTGCCGTACCCACAATCCTCGGCGCTGGGGGGTGAGTTGGTCGGCCTGTTTTCGGGGGCCAGGGCGGCCCACTACAGGATCGTTTGCGAGAAGGCAGGTGTTGCCGAGTTAGCCGCGTACTATGCTGACACGGCTGACTACGGCATACCCAGCAACGTTGATCGCGAGTACATCGTCCGTGCCTTTGGCCCAGCAGGTTTGGTCGCGCCGGGCCTGCTGACGGCCAAGCAAGCCTTCTATATTGCCTACTATGGCGCTGTATTCGACGCCAGCGACGGTGGTTCCGCGGAACCCGCACTCGCCGCCACGGTGGGTGGTCATTCCTGCGATAGCGGCGCGGAGCCTGCTGAGTTCACCTTCCGCATGCTCTTGGTGAACGGCCGGCGCGACCTGGCCCTGATCACATATGGCAAGTGCGGCGCGCTCGGCGCCCTGGCGCGCCGGCTGCAGGGCGGATGGAAGATCGTGCGCATGCAGGAACTGCTGCGCTGTACAGGACAGGGCTAGACGGCCATCGGGCCGCCCCGTTTGCGCATTTTCCCAGGTCCTATACTATTGCCTCCCCTGTATGGTCGTTAGGCACAGGGCCTCGGGGACCACAGGAAATTCCCCGCTCCCGCATCATCGCGGGCGCCGCGCTGCTAAGCGCGCCAGGCCTAGCACGGCGGCTAGGCCGATCAGCACGGGGGCTCCCAACACGCTGGCCCAGATCGCGGCATCGAGCACAACCTGCCAGAAGCTGATAAACACCCGCCCAGCCCTGGCAAAAGTATCGCGGGGGTCCCAGTTTGGCAGTGTGGGCGGCTCCGGCTCAACCAACTCAGGCCGCAACGTGAGTGAAACTGTCGACATCGCCGCGCGGCCTTCGTAATAGCGCATCTGGCCTTTCACCCGCTCGATCTGACCCTCAAGGTCAGAGAGACGGGCGTTGACTTCGAGCGCCTCCTCTACCGTGACGGCGGCGTCTAAGAACGTCCGCACCCGCGCGGCGGTAACCTCCAGGTTGGTCAGGCGCGTCTGGAGATCCGAGTACTCGGCGCTGACGTCCTGCCCGGTAGTGGTTTCGCGCAGCAATTTGAGGCCGAGGTGGCGCAGCCGGTTGATGACCGCCTCGAACTGGGCGGCGGGAATGGCCAGCCGCAGGCTGCCGTGTTTTGCCTCCGCGGCGTACCACGTCTCAGAGCTGATGATGTATCCCCCGAAATCGGCTGCCAGCTGTGTGACCTGGTCCAGCGCCAAGTCCGTGTCTTCAACCAGTATCTCGAGGTCGGCGTTCTTTATCACCAATTGATTGGTTGAGGGAAACATAGCGAGGTGCGCGGTGTCGCTGGCGGCCAACGGTGCGGCCGTGGCGGCTCCTTGTGTTGCCAAAGGGCTCACGGCCAGCCGGGGCGCCTGTGTTGCTGCTTCGGGTGAGCAGCCAGCTAGTAAAACAGCGGCCATGGCTCCCAAAAGAACCGCGATACTCGTGTTCATGGCTCCTCCTTTCATTCACCTTGACTGTAGGGCGCCAGAGGGGTAGGAGCTTGATATCGTTCTAACAGGCCGTTGACAGCCGCGTGGATAGGCCAGGGCCGCTCGGCCGCTGATTGGCCCGGCGTGGGTGCCAGGCGGGCATCAGGCGTCCAGCATCTGGATCAGCGCCGTGGCTGTCAGGAACAGCCGCTCTTTCTGAGGCCGGTTCAGGTTGACAAACTTGAGGCTGCCAAGACAGGTCAGAGTCAGGGCTAGGAGGTATTCGCGGGGCTGATTGGGATCATATAAGCAGCGCGCGGCAAAAGCGCGGATCGGAGCCTGCAGGGGATGAACTCCGGCTGCCAGACGGGCGTAGCTCTGGCTGCCTGCCGGCCCCGAGGTCTCAAGGACCTGCGCGATTAGAGCCGCTTCGAGACAGGCAAAGTCAAGTAGGGTGTGGGCGTCTCGCGTCTGGGCGAAGTCAATCAGCCAGACAAAGCCACCCGGCCCAACCAGAATGTTCTCCAGGTTGAGGTCGCCGTGACACGTGGACTGGGTCCCGCTGATGCGCTCGTTGAGAAGATCCGGCAGCCGCGCGAAGGGAGTAGGTAATGATCCCACCTCCAGGCCTCGGACCGCATCAGCCAGCAGCGTTGCCCGCGTGGCGACCACGCGCGCGGCAGGGGTCGCCGGGCTGCTGGCGTCCAACCAACGCACTCGCAGTGGCGGTTGGCCAGGCGGGGGCGTTCCGATGAGTGACCACGATTGGCCGTCCGCCCTCAACTCCGCCGGGCGCAGGTGCTGCAGCTTTACGACACCACCTCGCGCCAGCTCTACTTGCGCCGGGGCAAGGCGGCCGTCGAGCACCTGAGTCGCTTGGACGCCGTGAACCGGCTCGAGGACAAAGTGCGCGGGCAGGAGGCGGTCGTATTCGTACGCCAGCCGAAAGGTGTAGGGCCGTCGCTGCATCCACCAATTAGGTCCGAAAGTTGTAAAGACTTTGTCCAACAGCCCCGGGTCAGGGTCGGCCAGCAGGGCTGCTCGCAGGCTCGTGGGCGACTGACCAGGCTCGCCGATGAAGGTGTAGCGCAGCGCTGCCAGGGCAGGGGCCGCAGCGGCGCCTGGCCGGCGGCCGAGAGTAACAGGCCGGGATTGGATGCGGGCCGTGATGGGAGGCAGAGTATCTTTCACGAACGTTTCATAGTTGTGGAATTCGCGCTCAATAGCGGCCCTCTCGCCCAGTTTGGCAATCGTGTAAGCATCGGCCCGGCCGTCAGATCGGATCGGCTGCGCCAGGAAGGTCCGCGCGCCGGAGTAGCCTGACCGGAACTCGGCAGACACCACCAGTCGGCCGTAAGCCTTGAAGAGTGCGCGCAGCACATCGTTCTCGCTTGCCGAGAGGCGGAGGTCCGGTGGCTTCTCGATAGAGACGATGGGGTTAGGGGCCAGGATCTGCAGCGCGCTCCGCGCCCCATGCGGCCGCAGCGCATGCGCCGCCAGCGGAAGGCTCAGCGTGCTGCCGACAACGAGGCCCGTCAGACCAACGGCGACCAATTCACGCGTGGTGAGGCCAAGGAGTGACTGCACCTCGATTGTCAGGCCGCGGTCGTAGAGGTTGACCTCGGCCGCGGCCTGCGGGCTGCTCGGTCGAGGCAGCCACCGCAAACGCAGACTGAGCGCCAACCGATGCCTTCCAGCCGACAAGGGGCGCAGCGTCCAGCGCCAGGTGATGGGCTGCCCTGGGCGAATCGACTGCGCCTGGTCACCGTTGGGGGCGCTGGCGAAACCCACTGCGTCTAAGCGGGCGACACCGGCCAGGTCAAAGCCGGTCAGGCGCGGAATTGGCAGGGTTTCAGTGATCGTTGTGTGGTCTGCGAACTCAGTCGTGACGGTAAGCACATCGCTGGCCGGGAGCACGGCCAGCCGAATGACGTCTGAGTCGCCCAGGCGCATCACGGGTGGCCACTCGACCTCGACGACCCTGGCCTCGACGACAACATAGGCGGTGGACGCGGCGGTTGGCCCGGCTGTGCTGGCAGGAACTGTCGGCGTGGCTGTTAGGGCTGTGACCTCAGTCGCGGCGGGCGGCTGCGTGCGCGGAGGCGGCGTGCCAACCAACGCCTCGGTTACGGCTGGGATCGCGGTGGCCGCTGGCGTCTGGGCGGTCGGTGTGCACCCGGCGAGCCACAGCGCGCCCAGTCCGGCGAGAAGCGCCAACAGTTGCCGGGGACGCGCGTTCATCTCGCGTGTCACCAGCCGGTAATGGACCCCGGCGCGACGAATAGGGTGGGGGGTGGCTGAAACCGCTCGATCATAGGCTCTACCGGCCAAATGACATAAAGCAGGACCAGCGTGGAAGCTACAATGATCGCCAGGCCAGCCAGCGCCAAGGTAATCCGCCAACGGGACGACATATCGACCCTCTCAGCGCTCCAACTGAGGGCGCATACTGGCACTCCCCCAGTAATGGGGAACCTGCTGAGCTCGCCTTGAGCTTTCTCTGGCGAAACAGTGACGAGCGGCCAGGTGACCCGCCCAAGCTGGCATAGTATAATCTCCACTATCTGCTCTGCCCATGCCGATGTCAACTTTGGATTCATACCCGGCCACCTACCGCGCCGCCGAAGTCCGCATTATCTGCACAGCTGTCCAAGCAGGTGAGAGCGTGGCCGTAGTTGGGCCGAGCGGTGCCGGCAAGAGCAACCTGCTGGGTTTTATAGCCCAATCGGACGCTGCCGCGCCTATCCGGGCCGTGCTGGTCGACGGCAATCGACTGGCGGCTGACACTACCGAGGCCGTCCTGCAGTTGATGCAGAGCGCTTTGGCGCAGGCTGATCCCAATCTGGAGACCGCGGCCACGCCGGCTACAGGCGCCTGGGATGCACTGAACGCTGCGCTGTTAAGACGGCGGCCGGAGTTGGAACGTTCAACCCGCGCCATCTGCTTCCTGCTGGACTTGAGCCCGCTGGTCAACCGGGAAGGACGTGTTTTTGGTCAGCAGGCCGGCGGACTCTACAACAACTTGCGTGCGCTGCGTGACGCCCACAAGTACGACCTGACGTATGTCGCGGCGATGCGCCACCTGCTTCCAGATGACAACGAACTGGCCGAGCTGTTTTTTGCCCACACCATACGGCTGGGGCCGCTGGTGGAGGCTGATGCGCGCTGGAATGTGGCGCGCTTTGCACAGCGTGCCAGGCTGACCTGGCCGGCAGCCACGGTAGATGTCATTGTGGCACTGTCGGCCGGCTACCCGGCCCTGCTGCGCGCGATTTGCGAAGCTCATGCGGCCGGCGAGCCACTCGAGCCAGCCCGATTGCGATCTCATCAGGCAGTCCAGCGCAGGGTCGCCGAGTTCTGGTCCGACGCGCCGAATGACGCGGAACTCCGGCTGCATGGGCTAGAGACCGTGGACCTTTTGATGGCGGCGCGGCCAGTCAAATTCGATTCGGCGACGCTTACGGCCAAAGAACATCACTTGCTGCGGTATCTGCAGGGGCGGCCATTCGAGGTATGTGAGAAGGACGACGTCATTCGGGCCGTTTGGCCCGAGGACCGGGTGTTTGAGCGCGGCGTGCGCGATGATAGCTTAGCGCAGCTCGTCCGCCGCCTGCGCGAGAAGATCGAGCCTGATCCGGCTAAACCGCGTTTTGTCCAGACCGTGTCGGGCCGCGGCTATCGCTTTGTCCCGCCCGCTGGTAGGGAGGGTTGAGGCGCGCCCGGCAAGAACGCCAAACTCGACAGGCCTGCACTATAATAGCCCACTCGTACTAAAGTGCTGTGGTTGATCGGATGGGAGCATGAGCCAACCAACCTGGATAGGATACAACCTGGGTGGGCGCTACAAGATCGACGCGCTGTTGGGCCAGGGCGGTATGTCGGCCGTGTACCAGGCCCACGACCCCAATTTGCGCCGAACCGTGGCGGTCAAGCTTATCCACGCGCATCTTTCTGCTGACCCCGAATTCGTTCGCCGCTTCGAGGCCGAAGCGGCTGCCGTGGCTCAGTTGCGGCATCCGAACATCGTGCAGGTATTCGACTTCAACCATGACGGCGACACCTACTACATGGTGATGGAGTATTTGCCGGGCGAAAGTCTCCAGGCCCGCCTCCGGCACCTTTCCAGCCTGAAACAGCGCTTCTCGCTGCCCGCGACGATAGGCATCATTGCGCCAATCGCTGATGCGGTCGCCTATGCCCACGAGCGCGGCACCATCCATCGCGATCTCAAGCCTGCTAACGTCATGTTGATGCCGCGCGAACAGCCGGTCTTGACTGACTTTGGGGTGGCGAAGATCTTGGGCGGCCAGCACCACACGGCCACTGGCGCCATTATCGGCACCCCGGCCTACATGTCTCCCGAGCAGGTGCGCGGCAGCGCGCTCGACGGCCGCGCCGATATCTACTCCCTGGGCATAATCCTGTATGAGATGGCCGCCGGCCGGCCGCCCTTCGAAGGCGACTCGGCGATGACGATCATGCTCAAGCACGTCAACGAGCCGGTGCCCGACATTCGGACGCG
>JADLEU010000168.1 GCA_020845955.1 Anaerolineales bacterium | reverse complement strand
CTGGTAGGCCTGGGCCACGTCGGCCTCGCTGGCGCCCTCGGGGAAGTTGCAGGTGTTGTGGTTGCCTAGACCGTTAGCCACAAAGCTGTGTGAGCCAGGCACACTTAGGTCGAAGACCTCCGCAAAGCCGGTCTCAAGTGCCTCGACCTCGACATATAGCTGCCCTTCAGCGTCGTGGCTAAAGAAGGCGTCCAGATACGGATCAGTCACATCGCCGAAGTGCTGCCGCAGTTCCAAAGCCGCCTGGCGACTCAACCGATGACCCTGTAACAAGTTGACACGAGCGCGCTGGTAGGCCGGGGTCTGTTCGCCATACAGCGCGCGCAGCGGCCGTTCCGAGGCCGTCTGCGCCTGGCGCAAGTGCTCCGTAACAGTGGGCGGCAGCAAGTTGATGTAGTTGAACAGATGGTGCTGACGGCCTTCGTGCCGCGCGCTAAGCCGATCTGCTTTCCAAACCTCGTCAAACTCCACGAAGGCCGCCAGCCGCTCGAGGGCGGCGCCGGAGACGCTCAAGGTCCAAGCATGGTCAGCGCTCCGATTCCACGAGGCCACCACGCCGAAATTCAGTAATACCGTCTGCAACTGACGAATCAGCCCTTTGCTCGCCAGGCCAATACCGAACATGCGTCCATCCCTGGTCATGTAGCCATCTAGGAACAGACCACGCAAGAAAGCGGCCATCTCAAGGCGGCTGGCACGCAGAAGGCAGGTGGGGATCAGTTTGTTGCGCGCGCCGGTCTCCATGCGCAACTCGCCCAGCAGCCAGTGGCGGAGGGCGCGCGAATTCACTTGCAACGTGTAAACGCTCGCGCGCCGCAGATCCTGATAAATGGCGCTGTCAAGCCCAAACAGCCGCTGGAAGAGCTGCGCCAGCCTTTCCAACAGAGTCTGGTCGCTATGGGTGATGGCGACGCCGTTCCGCGTGATCGCGCCCTCGGATGTCAGGCAACCGAGAAGGTAGGCAAGGTCAACCGACATTGACCTGGGGAAGAAGACGTTTGTCTTGCTGCTGGCGCGCTGCTCGCCGAGATAGCGCGGCAGCGGCTGAGCGGCAGGCCCAAAGATTTGTTGGCCTCCGTACAGCACGACCGTGTCACCGAGCTTCAACTCATCGAGCCGCGCAAAACCGATCTGGCCGTCCTGGCCGACGACCTGCACGCGATGATTCGGCGTGCCTTCAACCTGATAGCCGTAGGAAAGGCGAACTTGGCGCGTTTCGCGCATACCGCCGTAGTAAAACGCATCAGTCGTTTCAACACCGGCCGGGGTCACCACCTCGATGGCAAGCGGAGCAAACTGGTCGTCTAAGCGCATTTCTGAAAGATCGGCGATTGGCGCCAGGCCATGCGCTGTGAGGACCAGTGTGTCGCCCGTCACGCACTTCGAGAGCGAGTTGTCCACGAAGCGCTGGATGGCCGCCTGCATGCGCACATGCTCTTCCGCGGTGATGTCTTGCGAGACGACGAACGTGTGCCGGATCGCGGCCGGGAGGTCGGCCAGGTCCTGGCAGGTGCCCTGCGCGAGGACTTGCTCGACCAGGCGGGCGCGCTCGGCCTCGCCCAGGCCGGCCTGGATGAGGGCGCGCTCGAAGAGCGGGCTGGTATAGGTGAGCTTGAGATCGCGGCCGCGGTCGTTGACGTGGCGAATGTAAGCCAGGGCGAAGGCCGGCTCGCAGCCGTAAGCTTCGCAGCCAGCCACGGTGGCGATGGTGCCGGTCGGGGCGACGGTGGTCTGGCAGGCGTTGCGGATGCCGTGCGCCCGGAGGCCGTCCACGACCTGCTGCCAATCGAGCGCCGGGCGGCCGTAGTCGTGGCGATAGGGCGCCAGCGGCGTTGGCGGCGCCCAGCGCAGGTCGGCAGGATCGTAAAGGCTGCCCGACAGCGCCTCGAAGGGACCGCGCTGCCGGGCCAATTCGACGCTGGTCAGCATACAGTGATAGCGCACGAACTCCATCACCTGCGCGGCGAACTCCTGCGCTTGGGCCGAGCCATAGCGGATGCCGGCGTAGTACATCAGGTCGCCCAGGCCCATAATGCCCAGACCGATGCGGCGCGCCGCCAGGGCGGCGCGCTTCAGCTGGGGCACGGCCGGCACATAGGCGTTAGCGCTGACGACGTCGTCCAGGAAACGGGTGGCCAGTTCCGTGCTTTGGCGCAGCTGGTCCCAATCGACGGCTCCGCCCCGACCGACGTGTTGGGCGAGGTTGATGGAGCCCAGGCAGCAGTTCTCGAACGGGCCCAGGAATTGTTCACCACATGGATTCGTAGCCTCAAGCTCATACAAATGCGGCACCGGGTTTTCGCGGTTGGCGGCGTCGAGGAAGAGCACGCCAGGCTCGCCATTGTGGTGGGCCTGGGCGACGATCTTGCCGAACAGTTCGCGGGCCTTGACGCGCTTGTAGACGCGGATGGGCAGGCCGGCGCGCTCGGCCTGATCGAGGGTGCCGTAAAAGCCGCGATACTCGGGCGCGCCGACCTCCGGGAAGCGCAGCTCCCACCAGTCGTCGGCCGCGACCGCGCGCATAAAGTCGTCGGTGACGCCGACCGAGATGTTGAAATTGGTGATCGCATTCTCGTCGGTCTTGCAGGTGATGAATTCTTCGATATCCGGGTGGTCGCAGCGCAGCACGGCCATATTGGCGCCGCGGCGGGTGTTATGCGTGACCAGGCCATTGGCGAGATACGTGTGGTTGCCGGCCACTTCCAAGTCGAGGGTCAACGCCTCACCGGCCGGCTGCACCGCCTCGACGCGCACAAACCACCGGTCGGCCACGGGGCGCGCCTGGGTCGCAAACTCACCATAGGCGCGGCAGAGCTCATCGTAAGCCGAGCGGGTGAATTGGCGGCCGCCGCGGGCATAGCGGAGCAGCGAGCGGCGCAATGCGGGCGAAGCGCTGCGGAGCTTGCGGCCCAGGCCACGGCCGCGGGTATCGACTTGTTCGAGCGTGATGGCCTGCAGAACAGGCTCGAACCAGTAGCGGGCGTGCGGCAGGGCATAGGCGCTCTCGCGACCCTGATCGGCTTCCCATGAAAGCGCGGCGACGAAGCGCGAACGGGTGTCACAGCCGATGCGCTGGCGCCAGGCACGCAGGCCGGCGGATGACTCGATGCGCAGGTGATAGACCGCGGCAGCGCCAAAGTGGTTGACGCCGCGGTGGACTGACCGGACGCGGACGGGGCAGCCCAGACCAATGAGCAGGGTAGCAACTTCCTCGGCCAACTGGGGAGAGGTCGTGCTCAACGCGGGATAGCCATGGCTGAGGCTGCCGCCGGCTTCAAAAAGGCCGCGCAGATAGGCGCCAACGACCTCGGGCGGCGACTGGCGAACGAGGCGCGGGACGCAAGCGCTGCGGCCGCGGGCCTGATCGAGGCCGTTGAGGTGAAACCACTCCTTGACGGCCCGGTTGTCAATGAGCAACGTAGCCGAACGATCAGCGGGCTTCTGGCTGACATGCACCTTGAGGCCAAAGAGGCGCTGCAGCAGGGCCGGCATCTCAACCATCAGGTAAGAATTGCGAGCGACCGTCACGCCCAGGCGCTGATCATGCGTCTGCGCGGCGACAAAGCCGTCGCCCGCCAGATAACCGAGGAAGAAGGCCGTCTCTTCATCGAGCACGCTGGGCAGCCTGGGCCAGACTTGGTTGCCGTGCGCAGAGCGAGGCTGGCGCAGGGCCTGGAGTTTGCCGCGGTGCTGGCCGAGCTGAACGATGACCCAATCGCCCGGCGCCAAGTCCTTGAGCATGCGCCATTGGGGGCCGCCGGCGGTCATGACCTTTACCCGGTGCTGGGGCGTGCCGGCCAGGCTGAGGCCAGCGCGGGTGTGGACGCGGAGCACAGCGGCCCTGCCGTTGTTAAAGGCGCGCGGCGAACTTCGCCAACCTTCGTCCGTGGCGACTTCCAGGTCGTGCTCTTGCCAGCCGGGTTGCTGCCTGTCGGCGATCTCATCCAGGCGGAGCAGGCCGCGCGCCGTGAAAACCAAGGTTTCGGGGAGGAGGCAGCCGCCCTGGGCGATCTCGCCAAAAGCCTTGTCATAGACGCGCAGGAAGCCCACCGGCCCGGTGGCCTCGCCGGAGGAGGACTTGACCAGGGCCGCCTTGGGCCGCAGGCGCGAGAAGGAGAACCCGTTGCCGCCGCCGGTCTGCTGGATCAGCGCCGCGTCGCGCAGAGTCTGGAAAATGCCGGCTTCGCTGCGGCCCATGTCGTCTTCGATCTTGAGGACGAAGCAGGCGGCCAGCTGGCCGAGGGGCGTGCCGGCGCCAGTGAAGGTCGGCGAGTTAGGGAAGAAGCGCAGGCTGGTGAGCAGGTCGTAGAACTGCGCCTCGACGTCGGTCTCGCTGCCGCCCCATTCACGCTCGGCCAGGGCCACGTGATGGGCGACGCGCCAGAACATCTCCGGGATGGTTTCGGCCGGCTGGCCGTCGGCGCCGCGCCGCAGGTAGCGCTTCTCGAGCACCAGGCGAGCGTTGTCGCTCAGCTGAACGGCGCGCGGCCCAGGCTCAGGCGCCGGCTCGCGGCCGTTGACTGTCAGATGGGAAGCCGAGCCGTTTACCTTAGATTGAGTCACTTCCAACATCCTGGATCTCCTTGGCAGACAGTGGATTGCCATGAATCACACCAGCCCGCGCGCCCGGCCGACGCGGAGTCTGGCCCAGGCAGCGCCGGACCCGCCGCCTAGCTTTCAAGCAGGCGATCGATTTCGTTGCGAATAGATTTGAGATCGTCTAGGCCCAGATAGACGATGGCGAAGCGAATATAGGCGATGTGGTCGAGCTCTTTCAAACCGTTCGTGACCATATCTCCGACCACGCGGCTGGAGACCTCGACCTCGCCCATGGTCTGGAGCGTGGCTTCGATCTCGCCCACCAGGCGGTCGATGTCGGCGGCCGATACCGGCCGTTTGGCGCAGGCGATCCGAATCCCGCGCAAGAGTTTCTCCCGATCGAACTCCTCGCGGGTGCCGTCTTGTTTGACCAGCAGGGGCGTGGCCAACACGGCGCGCTCATAGGTGCTGAAGCGTTGGTGGCAGGACAGGCATTCGCGCCGCCGCCGGACACCACCCCGGCTGTCGTGGTTGGTGTCGATGACTTTAGAGCCGGCTTCGCCGCAGTAGGGACATCGCATAACGGACTGTAATGGCTGCCTGTGCCAATCAAGCCCAGGGGATGGCGATTGGCGCCCCCAACCAAGGCGAGTTTATCTCGGTTCCCCAGAAACCGCCATATCTGGCGGCGTATGAGACGCAACCCCCGGCATTTTCGGTCGAGAGTAACACTATAGCAAACTTCGAAATCAGTCGCAAGTGCCGAGGGGCATTTTTTAAGCTAGTCTAACCTTAAAGCTACCAGGCCAGGCCAGGCGACCAATCGAGCGGGAAAACGGGTCTCGGCCTATTGTGCGGAGAAGAACGAGGGGCGCCGGTGAGAGGCTTGTGGCAAGCCATGGGCTGTTGGCGTTGGAGACCTGGCGAGCTCGCTGGAGCCGGCCGGGACCGAAAACGCTGGAGCCCGCTTGGGCGCTGGGCTGCCGTGCCATGAGGGGCTGGAGAAGATCCCCCCAGGCACGGCGACGCCCGGCTGCCCAAGCGGGCCCGCTGGGAGCGCGCAGGCACGGACCAGGAGACGGATCCGGCCTGGCAGGAGTGAAGCGATGGCAGCCGCGCCTGGCGGAGCCGCCAGGAACGCTGATCGCGCGGAACTAGCGCCGGCGCAGGAAGGCCGGGATGTCCAGGTCGTCGGTGTTGAACGAGCGCGCCTGGAACTCCGACAGGTCCGAGCCGCGGGCCGGCACCGCGCCGACCGGCGCCTCCGCCGCAGCGCTTGCCGGCTGGATCGAGTTGAGCCCCGCCGATTGAGCCTGGCGAGCGCCCAGCCGGTTGTTGGCGGCCGGGCGATCGATGGTGCGGCGCGGCACGCCGGTGCGCTCAAAGCCGGTGGCGATCACTGTCACGCGGATATCGTCGCCCATGTTCGGATCGACGACCGCGCCAAAGATCAAGTTGACCTCGGGGTGCGCGGTCTCCTTGATGATTGCGGCCGCTTGGTTGACTTCGAACAGGGTCATGTTGGGGCCGCCGGTGACATTGAACAGGATGCCCCGCGCGCCGTCGATGGTGATATCCAGCAGGCTGGACGAGATAGCCATTTCGGCTGCCAGGCGCGCGCGATCGTCGCCCGACCCGCGGCCGACGGCCATCAGGGCCGCGCCGCCTTCCGACATGATCGTGCGCACATCGGCGAAGTCCAGGTTGATCAGGCCGGGCACGGTGATGAGCTCGGAGATGCCCTGGATGCCCTGATGCAGCACGTCATCGGCGCGCCGGAACGATTCCTGCAGCGAGGCGCGCTTGTCGACGATCTGCAGCAAGCGGTCGTTGGGGATGACGATGAGCGTATCGACCTGCTCCTTGAGGCGGTTGATGCCGCTTTCGGCCGACTGGAGCCGGCGCGAGCCTTCAAACGTAAAGGGCTTGGTGACCACGCCGATCGTCAGCGCCCCGACTTCCTTCGCGATCTGCGACACGATGGGCGCCGCGCCGGTGCCGGTGCCGCCGCCCAGGCCAGCGGCAATAAAGACCATGTCGGCGCCGCGCAAGACCTCGTAGAGCTCCTCGGCCGACTCCTCCGCGGCCTTCTGCCCGACGTCGGGGTTGCCCCCGGCCCCTAGGCCGCGCGTGAGTTTGTCACCGATGCGCACACGGCGGGGGGCATTGGCCAGGAGCAGCGCCTGCGCGTCGGTGTTGATGGTGATGAACTCCACCCCCGACAGGCCCTGCTCGATCATACGGTTGACGGCGTTGCTCCCGCCTCCGCCGACCCCAACGACTTTTATTCGGGCAAACGCTTCGGACATCTGTGGTGCTGGTTGCATCGTAGTTCTCCTTCACTCCTGAGTCAGGGGGGTGAACGGCCGCTCCAAGCCGCTCACCGCCAATTAGCGAAAGGCGCGGCTGCGCCCTTCGGTTTCCGCTAGGGTAACAGGCGCCGGAAGATATCCAGGCTCTTGCTCACGGCCGCCGAGCGCGCAGAGTGGCCGTTGCGGCGCTTCTTGCCGTTCAGGCGCGGCAGCATGGCCTGGCTTTCCTGCTGCGCCCAGCGCAGCAGACCGACGCTCGTCGAAAAGGCTGGCCCCTGCAATTTGTCCACCAGGCCCTTGAGGCTGCCCGGCGCCGCCACCCGGCAGGGCAGGTTGAGCGCTTCGCCGGCCAGGCGCCGCAGGCCAGGCAGCAGGCTGGCGCCGCCGGTCAGCACAATGCCGGCTGGCAACAGACCATCGTAGCCGGTGCGCTTCACTTCCTGCAGTACCAGGCTGAACATCTCATCCACGCGCGCCTCGATGATGGTGGCCAGGTCCTGGCGCGAGATCTGCACCGGGCGATCCTCGCCGAAGGGCTGGACCATGAAACTCTCGGCGGCCGACACCTCGGCGGCGCAGGCGTGGCCGTAGTCAAGCTTGATACGCTCGGCCGTGTCGGTCGGCAGCCGCAGGCCATGGGCAATGTCCGAGGTCAGGTGATTGCCGCCCACCGAGAGGACCAGGCTGTGCCAGACATTGCCGTCCAGGTAGATCGCCAGGTCGGTCGTGCCGCCGCCGACGTCGCAGACGATCGCGCCCATTTCTTTCTCGGTCTCGGTCAGCACCACCTCGCCGGAGGCCAGCGGGTTGAGAACGAAGGCTTCCACCGCCACGCCGGCCGCCTCGACGCACTTGGTCAGATTCTGCACGAAGGTCGAAGCGGCCGTAATGATGTGCGCCTCGACCTCCAGGCGAAAACCATGCATGCCCAGCGGCTGGCGAATGCCATCTTGCCCGTCGACGGTGAAGGCGCGCGGGATGACGTGCAGCACTTCGCGGCCGTGCGGGATGGCGATCGCCTGGGCCGCGTCCAGGGCGCGGTCGACGTCGTCCTGGTCGATGCCGTGGCTGCCGCCGCCGATGCCGGCCACGCCGCGGCTGTTGATCGAGGCAATGTGCGCGCCGGCCAGGCTGACAAAGGCGGCGCCGATCTCGTAGCCGGCGCTGCGCTGCGCCTTTTCCACGGCAGCGGCGATGGCCTGGCTGGCTTCTTCGACGTTGACGACAACACCCTTGCGCAGGCCGCGCGCCGGTTCCAGCCCGACGCCCAGGATGCGCAAGTCGCCGACCTCGTCCGTCTCGCCGACCAGCGCGCAGACCTTTGTGGTCCCCACATCGATGCCGACCAGGAGGGGGTTATCGGTTACGATTGACATGCCATAGCCTCCGCGCACAGCTTGCTGCCATACCTCGCCACGGACCGCGGCCCTTACTTCTGGTAATAGGGCGCCAACGGGCTCTCGACGCTGATGATCCGGGGCTGGATGCCCTTCGCCAGCAGGTCGTCCACCAAGCGCTCGTACACCGCGAGCTTCTGCGGCATATCGCTGCCCACGCCGAAATAGCCGCGCCAGCCGCGCCCGTCGGCATAGCTCAGCCCGCGCAGCGCATCGTAGTGCAGCAGCTCGATGTTGGGCCGCAGCTCACGCAGCTGCAGCGCGCCGGCCACGGCCTCGGGCGGAACGCGCTCTTGCTTGGCCGCGTGCAGACCGGGGCGGCCGGCGGCGTCATCCACCGTGACCGGCAGCAGCCCGGGCAGGTCGGCGCGGGCCTTGAACTTCTGGCCGTCGGCGTCAACCCACCAGCGCTCTTCGTTCTCGATCCAGGTCACGACCGGGATCCGCTCGGTCACCAGGATGGTGACCGTGTTGGGCCACTCGACCGACACCTGCACCGAGGCGATGCCGGGCACCTCGGCGATGTTGCGCTGCACTGCGGCCGGGTCGACCCAGAAGATATGCTGCCCGGCAATGCCTGAGCGCGCATAGATCTCCTGGCCGGGCACCAGGGCGGCGCCGCCCAGGTTGACGCCATCAATGTACATGGCCGGGTCGGCCAGCATGCGCAAGAGCATGCCCGCCAGCATCAAGGTCATGGCCAGGCTGGCGTGGCGCCAGGCGAGCGTGATGCGCGGCAGCGCGGGCAGCCGCACCACCGGCAGCAGCCCGCTCAGGCTGCCACGCCGGCGCCCAGCGCGGGCCCCGGCGCGGCCGGCCACGCCCAGGCTTGGGCTTGACCGAGGCCGGCTGACGAGCGGCCCGGCGCGCAGCGAACCATCCGAGCGCGAGACGGCGTCGAAGCGGCGCCGGCCCTGCTGCCGGCGCCGGCGGCGAACCTGCTCCGCGCGCGTCGTCTTAGCCATTTGAGCCGTCATTCGCCGATTGCTCCTGCACGCTCACGCGGCACTGGCACGGCCTTCGTACCGCTTCACGGTCTGGTCCTTCTCGGCCTGGCGCTCCACCGCCAGGGCCAGCAAGCGGTCAATCAACTCGGTATAGCCCAACCCCGAGGCTTCCCAGAGCTTGGGATACATGCTGATGCTAGTAAAGCCCGGCAGGGTGTTGATTTCGTTGAGATAGAGCTGGCCGGTGTCACGATCCAGCAGATAGTCTACGCGCGCCAATCCAGCCGCGTCGATGGCCTGGAAGGCCTGCACGGCATAGCGGCGCGCCGCCTCAGCGGTCTCGGCCGGGACGGGTGCGGGGATCAGCAGCGCCGAGCCCTCGTCGATGTACTTGGCATCGTAGTCATAGAACTCGTTGACCGGCACGACTTCGCCCACCACCGAGGCCAACGGATCGGCATTGCCCAACACGCTGACTTCTAGCTCGCGCGCGTTGACGGCTGGCTCGACCAGCACCCGCCGATCGTAGCGGGCCGACTCGCGCAGCGCCGCCAGCAGTTCGGCCGGGTCGTGCGCCTTGACCACCCCGACCGACGATCCCAGGTTGGCGGGCTTGGTGAAGATCGGGAAGCCAAAGCGCTCGACCGCCGCCGCGGCCACCGCCTCGACGCCGGCCGCAATGGCGGAGCGGGTCACCAATTGCCAATCGGTGACCGGGATAGCATGCGCGCGGAGCACCTCCTTGCACATGGCTTTGTCCATCGCCAGGGCCGAGGCCAACACGCCCGAACCGACGTAGGGCAGGTCCGCCAGCTCGAGCAGGCCCTGCACGGTTCCGTCTTCGCCGTAGGGGCCGTGCAGCAGCGGGAAGATCACGTCCAGCGTCGAGATAGCCGAGAGCTGCGGCGCGCGGTCGGCCCCGCTGGCGAGCACCAGCAATTCGTGCTTGCCAGGCTCGCCCAGCAGGGCCGCCTCCGCCAGTCCGGCCACGTCGCCGGCGACCAGGGCCTGCAGCGGATCGCCGCCGGCCAGCCACTTGCCTTGCTTGCTAATGCCAATCAGCGTCACGTCGTACTTCTCGCGGTCAATCGCCTTGAGCACCGAACGCGCCGAGCGCAGCGACACCTCGTGTTCAGCGCTGCGGCCTCCAAAAACTAGGCCGACGCGCAGCGTCTTGCCTTTCAACACATCCCGGTCCAATCACCGACCAGCTCAATTTCCAGCTCCAGGTCCACTCCAAACCGGTCGAGCACGGCGGCGTGGGCCCGGTGAATGAGGGCAAACACATCGGCGGCGCGGGCTTGGCCCTGGTTCACAAAGAAATTCGCGTGCTGGCTCGAGATCTGGGCCTGGCCAGCGCGCGCCCCCTTGAGCCCCGCTGCTTCGATCAGCCGGCCGGCAAAATCGCCGGGCGGGTTCTTGAACATGGACCCCAGGCTGGCGCCCGGCGGCTGGGTGCGCTTGCGGTGGTTGACAAACTCGTCCACCCGCGCCTGCAGCGCGGCCGGCTCCCCCCGGCCCAGCTTCAGCTCGGCTGCCAGCACGATCAGAGGCTGGCCACCTGCCTTGAGCCGCTTGAGACGGCTGGTGCGGTACCCGTACTCCAGGTCCGCCAACGCCCACCGCTCAACCTGCCCTTCTCGTTGCAAGATTTCGGCCAGTACCAAGTTCCCAGCCAGGTCGCCGCCGTGGGCGCCAGCGTTGCCGAACACGGCGCCACCCACGGTGCCCGGCACGGTCGCCGCCCATTCCAGACCGGCCAGCCCGCCGGCAGCGCACTGGCGGGCCAGCGCGCCCAGGTTGGCGCCAGATTCGGCCCAGATCGAGGGCGGGTCGGCCTGGTCCCGGACCACCACCGCCCGGGCGCGGTTCAGGATCACGAGGCCGCGCACGCCGGCGTCGCTGACCAGGACGTTGGAACCCCCGCCCAGCAGGGTCGGCTCGAAGCCGAGCGAGCGCGCCGTGCGCACCAGGGCGGCCAGCGCGGGGGCGCTGCTGGCAATCGCCAGGTATTCGGCTGGGCCGCCCAGGCGCGCCGACGTATAGCGCGCCAGCGGCTCGTTTAGCCTGACGCGGTCACCCAGAGCCGCGCGAAGATCGGCCATGGCAACAGCCACCCTCACAGCTCCTTGAGCGTCTCGACCAGGCGCAATAAGACATCGCGCGCGGCAGCGCGCGCGGCCTGGCCGGCCGGCGGGGCCGCGGCGCTGGCCGGATGGCTGGCTGGCGCTTGGCGCGCGGCCGCCTGCAAGCGCGGCGCGGGTGGCGCCTGGCGCTCGAAAGCCGCGGCCGCGGGCGGTTCAGCGGCCGGCGGGTGGCCGGCGGGTTTTTCGCCGCTCTTTTTAGTCGTCATCCGGTCGCTCCTTCTCCCAGCGCAGCCAGCACCTTGTTTCCAACGACGTCGCCGTCGCCGGCGCCCAGCGTCAGCAGCACATCGCCTGGCTTCAGCTGCTCGCATAGATAATTGGCCGCATCCACGAGCGCCGGGATATAGCGCGCGTCGGGATGGTTCATACGGCGCACGATGTCGCTGGCGCTGAGCGCCGGATCGGGCGCCTCGCGCGAGCGGAAAATGTCGACCACGATCACGTGGTCGGCGTCGCCAAAGCTGGCGGCGAAATCGGCCAGCAAGGCGCGCGTGCGCGAGAAGGTGTGGGGCTGGAACATCACCCACAGCGGGCGCCCGCCAAAACGCCGGCGGGCAGCGGTGAGCGTGGCCCGGATTTCGGTGGGGTGATGGGCATAGTCATCCACCACCGTCACACCGTGGGCCTCGCCCTTGACCTCGAAGCGCCGCCCGGCGCCGCGGTACTCGGCCAGGGCATTGCGAGCAACATTGAAGTCGACCCCCATGAAATCGGCCACGGCCAAGGCTGCCAGCGAATTGAGCACGTTATGCTCGCCAGGCAGCCGATTGCGCGCCAGTCCCAGGGTGGCGCCGCTCTTAACCACCAGAAAGTCGTAACCGCCGGCTCCGTTGAGCTGGAGCGAATCGGCCCGGTAGTCGTCGTCGCGTTGCAGGCCGTAGCGCAGCGCCGGGCGGCCGGCCGCCCGGCGCTCGGCCACCAGATGCTGCACGAACGCATCGCGCCCATACCCGACCAGCAAGCCGTCAGGCGGCAGCAGGGTCACAAAGGCCTGGAACGCAGCTTGCATGTCAGTGAGCGTCGGATAACAGTCAGGATGATCGTGTTCAACGTTGGTCACCACCGCCACCGTGGGCTTAAGGCCCAAGAACATGCGGTCGTACTCGTCGGCCTCGACCACGAAGGCGCGGCCGCAGCCGGCGCGCGCGTTGGCGCCGTAGTCAGCCAGCCACCCGCCTACGATAAAGGTCGGGTCCTGGCCGGCCTGGTCGAGCAGGAAGGCAATCAACCCGGTGGTGGTGGTCTTGCCGTGCGTGCCGGCCACCGCGATCCCCAGCCGGCCTTGCATCATCTGGCCCAGGATATCGGCGCGTTTGAGCACCGGCACGCCGCGGGCCAGAGCCGCCTGGACTTCCGCGTTGTCAGGTGGAACCGCCGCGGAGATGACGACCAACTCGGCCCCATCGATGTGCTCGGCCGCATGCCCGGCGAAGATGCGGGCGCCATGCTGGGCCAGCGCGTCAGCGAAGGGTGAGGCCGTTTCGTCTGATCCCGTCACGCGCTCACCGGCCTCCAGTAGGACCCGCGCGATGGCCGATAGCCCGGCCCCACCAATTCCGACGAAATGGACATGCATGTTAGATAAAGACGATGATGACAAAGACAAAGGCCGCAATGATGGCAAAGTAAATGTTGGGAATACCCAACAGCACCGGGGGCATGTACTTCATGTAGTTGGCCACCTGGACCGGGTCGGTTGGCGGCGTCACGTAGGTCAGCGGGTAGTTGGCCTGGTGCATGTAGTACCACACCGAGCCGGCGATGAAATACCCGTTGACCAGGCCCAGCGCCAATCCGAGCAGGAAGTCCTGCAGTTTTTCGCGCGCGAACTTGCCGCTGGAAAAGGCCGGCAGATTGGGCGACTGATAGCCGAAATAGGCCAGGGTCAGCAGCAGCCCGGCCCGCATGGCGAACTGCGTAATGCCCGGCCGGGCAGTCATGATGATGCGCACCGATTCCACGTAGGTCAGCAACACCGTATCCACCGCGATGGCGAGCAGCACGCTGAAAATGACCAGCAACTCCTTGGCCCAGCCGCGAAAACCGCCGATCACCCCGAACAAAATGACGTACATCCAGAAAACGGCCGTCAAGGACATCATGGCTGCGTCTCGCCCCCGCCGGTCCCAGCCAGCTGCAGCAGCTCGCCGGCCAGGCGGGCTGCCGCCTCTGGCCGGGCGGCCGCCCGCGCGGCCGCGCGCATCGCCGCCAGGCGCCCCCGATCTTCCAGCAGCCCGCGGACTTCGGGGGCCAGACGCTCGGGCAAGGCCGCCTCCTCCAAGCTCAGCGCCGCGCCACGGGCCACCAGCGCCTGGGCATTGACGTGCTGGTAGCGCCAGGCATGCGGGTAAGGCACCAGGATGGCCGGCAGGCCGAACAGCGGGTACTCACCCAGGGTCGAGGCGCCCGCGCGCGAGACCACCAGATCGGCGGCCGCGAGGGCCGGCCCGATTTCGTGCAGGAAGGCGAAGGCGTGGTAGTGGGCCCGCAGCTGCGCGGGCACCGCCGCCTGCGCCTGCTGCACCTCCGGCCAATCCAGCTCGCCGCTCAGATGGATCACGTCAAAATCCCTCAACCAATCCGGCAAGGCCGCCACGACCGCCCGGTTGAGGCTGCGCGCGCCGCGGCTGCCGCCCGTGACGAGCACGGTGGGCCGGCCCAGGTCAATCCCCAGGCGCCGCCGCGCCGCCTCCCGCGCCCCGCCAGCCTGCGCCCAGCGGGCCAGCTCGGACCGCACCGGGTAACCGGTGACGACGACATCGGCGGCCCGCCCCCGGAAATATCGGCGCGAGGCCTCCACGGTCACGGCAATGCGGCGCGCCAGGCGGCCAATCAGCTGCACCGCCAGGCCCGGCTCAATATCGGGCAGATAGACCATCACCGGCACCCGATTGAGCCAGGCCGCCAGCGAGGCCGGCACCGTGATAAAGCCGCCGGTGACGAACAGCGCCTGCGGCCGGTAGGCCCGCATCAGGCGCCAGGCCTGGAAGAGGCCGCGGACCAGGTTAAGGGCATTAAGCGGCAAGCGCCACCCGACCCCGTGGACGCCGCCGCCGTAAATCGCGGCGAAGGGCAGCCCGGCGCGGGCGACGATCACCTGCTCCATGCCGCCCACGCCGCCGACCCACAACACCGGGTGCTGGCGAAGACCGGTCTCGCCAGCCAGGGCGGGCGCCGACGCCTGGGCAGCAGCCGACGGCAGCAGGCGCCACTCACGAATGACCATCTGAGCGACTGACAAGGCGGGAAACACGCCCCCGCCGGTCCCGCCGGCCGAGATCATGAGTCGCATTGAGTCGGGTTCTCTCCTGGCCCAACATGCGCCGCAGAAGCCCGCTGTTGCGCGTCCGGCGCGGGATGGCTTCGTCGCGCTGCTCGCGCCGCGAGATGCTCAGCAGCACGCCCATGGCAGACAGGTTGACGACCAGGCTGGAGCCGCCGTAGCTGATGAAAGGCAGGGCATTGCCAGCGAAGGGCAGGATCCCCACCATCACGGCAGTATTAATGATGGCTTCCAGGGTCACCCAGCAGACGATGCCGGCCGCCAGCAGCGCGCCGAGCTGGTCGCGCGCCCCGCCGGCGATCCGAAAGCCGCGCCAGGCCAGGGCCACAAACAGCCCGATGAGCAGCACGCATCCCACCAGCCCCAGTTCCTCGCCCACGATGGCGAAGATCGAGTCCGTGTGCGGCGTGGGCAGAAAGCCAAATTTCTGATGGCTTTCGCCCAGGCCACGGCCGAAAATACCGCCGTTGACAAAGGCGATGGCGGCCTGCTGGACGTGCCAGGAGGCCTGGGTCAGATCCTGCACTCCGGCCAGGTAATCGGACAGGCGCTGGCGGCCCGTGTCGTAGAACTGCAGCACACCGACGGCCGTCAGGGTGCCGGCAATGGCGACGATGAGCATCTGCAGGATATCGGCGCCGCCGACGAAGAACAGGATGGCGGCGATCATGACGACCGTCGCGGCCGCCGATAGGTCGGGCTGGGCCAGGATCAGGGCGGTGATAACGCCCACGATGATGCCGAAGGGCCCGATGCCGTAACCGAGCTGGTGCAGCCGGTCGCTCTTCGAATCGAGCCAGACCGCCAGATACAGGATGGTCACGAACTTCGCCAGCTCGGAGGGCTGAACCGAGCCGTTGAAGAACGAACGCTGGGCGTTGAAGCGGGTGCTGCCGAACAGCAGCACCAGGATCAGCAGCAGCAGGGTGATGCCCATGAGCAGCACCGCCAGGCGGCGCCACCAGCGATAGGGCATCAGGGCGGTGGTAGTCATGGCGATCAGCCCGACGCCCAGCCAGCCCACCTGGCGGAGGAAGATGTAGGCCGCGTCGTCGTAGGCCTGATACGACCAGTCGAAGGTCGTCGAATAGACCATTAGCAGGCCAAAGCCCACCAGAGCGCCCACGACCACGATCAGCATGCCATCGATGGGCAGGCCAAACATCTTCTTGCGGACTGACGGCTCGGTTTGAGAAAGCTCAACGGTTGCCATAGGGCCCTTCTCGGTCAGGACTTGACGAAGATTGGAAGCTGCTGGACCGCAGCGCCGGAAAAACCCAACCAGCAACTTCCGTGCCAGCCACCGGCGACCTGGGCATGCTTGCTGATCGACAACGCTGCCTCAATAAGCTCGCACCCACGCTTTGAAGCGTTCACCGCGCTCCGCGAAATCGCGGAATTCGTCGAAACTGGCGCCGCCGGGCGAGAGTAGGACCACATCGCCTGGGCGTGCGCGCCGCGCGGCCGCCGGCACAGCCTCGGCCAGGGTGGCACAGCGCGTGACCCGCGCGAGCGGCACCCCGGCCGCGGACAGCGCCTGTTCGATCAGCGGGCCGGCCTCGCCAAAGAGCACGACGGCTTTTGCCCGCTCGCGCACCAGAGACGCCAACGCCTCCCAGGGCAGCTGCTTGTCACGCCCGCCCAGCAGCAGCACCAGCGGCTCGTCAAAGGCGCGCACCGCGGCGCAGACCCGCTCGGGGGCCGTGGCGATCGAGTCGTTGTACCAGCGCGCCCCGCCCCACTCGCGCACAAACTCCAGGCGATGCGCTACCCCGCGGAAACCGGCGAAGCCGGCCCGCATCGCCAAGGGGCTGGCGCCGGCCGCGCCCGCGATGGCCACGGCCGCCAGCGCGTTCAACAGGTTGTGCCGGCCGCGCAGCTTGACGCCGGCGACGTGGATCACCGGCGCCTCGCGGCCCTCCCACCGGTAGCACAGGGTCTCGTCGCGCAGAAATGCCCCGGCCTCCACCGGCTGCTCAGCGCTGAAGTAGGCCACCCGGCCGGGCGCCAGCGGCGCCAGCGCGCGCGCCCCGGCATCGTCGGCCCCCACGACCGCCACACCATCGGTTCCCTGGTGGCGCAAAATATGGCTCTTCGCTTCGGCATAGGCGGCCATGCTCCCATGCCGGTCCAGATGGTTCGGGGTCAGGTTGAGCACGGCCGCGATCCGTGGGCTGCGCGTCATAATCTCCAACTGAAAACTCGAAAGCTCCATTACCGCCACGTCACCCGGCTGAAGGCGGCCCACCTCGGCGATCAGCGGGTTGCCGATGTTGCCGCCCACGTAGACGGCCCGTTCGGGAGCCGCTTCGCCCAATTGGCCAGCGATCTTGGGCGCGGCCGCCAACATGCGCCCCACCAGCGTCGTCGTCGTCGTCTTGCCGGCGCTGCCGGTGATGCCTACCACGGTGACGCCAGCCGGGCAGGCTTCAAGAAAGATCTGCGCATCGTTGCTGAGCGCGATGCCGCGCGCCCGCGCGGCCTGCGCCAGCGGCACGCCGGCCGCCACGCCGCCCGAGAGGCAGAGCAGGTCGGCGTCGTCGAGCAGGCTGAGCGGGTGCCCGCCGAGCGCAAACTCGATCGGCAGGCCGCTCAGCGCGGCCAGCGGGCCGGCGAGCTTCTCGGCGGGCTGCAGATCGCTGACGCACACCCGCGCGCCGGCCTGGGCCAAGAAACGCGCCAGGGCCACGCCCTGCCGGGCCAGGCCCAGGATCACAACGCGTTGCCCCGCAAAGGCGTGGGTCACGACAACGCCGGGTCAACAGCTCAGGCTTTGCTGCCCGCGCGCGGCCGGTGGCCGTTGGCGCCAGGCTTGCCGTTGGCGCCATAGTTTGGGTTAGCGCCATTCGTCTTGCCGCGGGCCCCCGGCCCGCGGCCGGTGGCGCTGGCTTCTCCGACACCGATCCAGAAGTGGTTGACCAGGACGTTGCGGGCCGACCGCAGCTGAACCCCACCGGCCGAGTCGGGACCGTCTTTGAGCGTGGCCGGGTTGACGAAGCAGACCGTGGGCACGGCGCCGTACTTGGACTTGTAGTGCTCGACGGCGCGGGTCACCTTTTCTCCGATGGGCCGCCTGACGTCGTCGTCGTACCACAACATGCCAATGTCCATGATCCGTCCTCTCCTGACGTAAAATCACAGTGGCCGGGCCGCGCGGGCCGGGGCCCAGCGGCGCAGGCGCCGAGCGCGCCGCAAGGGCCAGGGCTACAGCAGCGCCAGCCCAACCCCGACCATCGCGGCGAGCAGCCCGACCAGCCAGAAACGCTGCACCACCTGGGTTTCGCTCCAGCCCAGGAGCTCAAAGTGCAGGTGCAGCGGAGACATTTTGAACACCCGCTTACCCTGGCCGGTCAACCGGCGGGTCAGCTTGAAGTACCCCACCTGAATGATGACACTGAGCGCCACGCTGATGGGCATGATGATGATCAGCGGCAGCAGGACCCATTGCCCTGTCATGAGCGCCACCACGCCGAGGGTGGCGCCCAGCGAGTAGGAACCCGAGCCGCCCATAAACAGCTCGGCCGGGTGGGCGTTGAACCACAAGAATGCAAAGAGCGCCCCAACCAGCGTGAAGCAGAAACGCACCAGAAACACCTGGCCCTGCAGCAGGGCGATGACGCCATAGGCAGCAAAAGCGGTGGCCGACAGCAGGCCGGCCAGGCCGTCCAACCCATCGGTCAGGTTGATGGCGTTCGAGCCGCCGACGATGACAAACATCGCCACCGGGATGTAGAACAAGCCCAGATCGTAGTAAAACGGCACGCCGGGCAGGGCCAGGGTGTCGATGCCCAGGACGAAGTACAGGCCCAGGGCCGCGCCCAGCGCCAGCAGCGACTGCCAGAACAGCAGGCTGCGGCCGCGCATGCCTTCGCCGCGGGCCACCCCGCTCAGGCCGAGCCAATCGTCCCAGGCGCCCAGCAGGGTATAGGCCGTCAGCACTGCCAGCGGCAGCAAGATCGAGCGGCCGGAGGTGTTGCCGCGCACCAGGTTGACCACATTCAGCAGCAGGCTGATGAGCAGCACCGGCACCACGATCATCATGCCGCCCATGGTGGGTGTGCCCATCTTGGTCTGGTGGTGCTGCGGCTCGTCGATGCGGATCTGTTTGCCGATGCGGAAGCGCCGCAGGATGATGATGAGCGGCCCGCCCCAGATGACGGTGATCAGGAAAGTCAGACCGGCCAAGGCCAGCGCGATCGTGGCGTCTTTCATGGGCGGACTTCTAGCGCGGGCACAATCCGATCGAGCTTGACGGCGCGCGAGCCCTTGAGCAGCACGACATCACCGCGCCGGATCGTGCGGCGCAGGAACAGCAGCGCCTGCTCGCTGTCGGCCAGCTCGACCACGGCCTCCGCCGCCAGACCGGCGTCGCGCGCTTCAGCGGCGATCATCCGGGCCAGCGGGCCGACCGTGATCAGCAGATCGGCCACGTCGCGCGCCCGCCGCCCGACCAGCCGGTGGCCGACCTCTTCGTAGGCGCCCAGCTCGAGCATGTCGCCCAGCACCGCCACGTGACGGCCGTCGAGGTCGTTGAGCAGGTTCAGCGCCGCGATCACTGATTCGGGCGAAGCATTGTAGGTGTCGTCCAAGATCAGGCTGCCCTCCGGCCCGGTAACGGCCACCAGCCGGAGCTGAGTCGCGCCCACGGCCTGAAGCCCATCGACGATCTCCTGCCAGGTAAGGCCCTCGATCAGCCCAACGGCCGCCGCGCGCAGGCAGGTGTGCACGGAATGGCGGCCCAGGAGCGGCGCCCGCACCTGCAGTGCTTCGTTGCGGTAGTGCAGCTGGAAGCGAATGCCGCCCAGGCCCAGCGACTCGATCTGGCCAGCCCAGAGGTCGGCGGCCGGATCGAGGCCGTAGGTAAACACCCGCGCCCGAGTGCGTGAGCGCATCGGCAGGACCAGAGGGTCATCATAATTCAAGACGGCCACTCCCTCGGGCGCGGGCGGTAAGGCCTCCACCAGCTCGCCCTTGCCGCGGGCGATGTTTTCGATGCTGCCGGCGCGCTCCAGGTGGACAGCATAGACGTTGTTGACCACGCCAACCTGCGGGCGGGCCAGATCGCACAAGAACTTGATCTCGCCGGGCTGGTAGAACCCCATTTCCAGCACGGCGCGTTCGTGTGCCTCGCTCAGCTTAAGCAGCATCAGGGGGAGGCCGATTTCATTGTTGTAGTTGCCCTCAGTTTTAAAGGTGCGATAGCGCGTGCTGAGCACGGCGGCGATCAACTCTTTGGTGGTCGTCTTGCCGACACTGCCGGTGACCCCGATCACGCGGGCCGGCACCCGGCGGCGCCAGTAGACGGCCAGGGCCTGCATCGCCTTGAGCGTGTCACCCACGCGCAGACAGACGGGCAACTGCAGCGCCGTAAGCTGGGCGTAGGTGACGGGCTCGCGCAGGTCCAAGACCTGGCAGCGCAGGGCAGCGACGTCCGGCATTTCGCCGAGATCGCGCTGCACCAGCGCGGCCTGAGCTCCTTTGTCAAAGGCGGAAGCGACGAAAGCATGCCCGTCGGTCCGCTCCCCGGGCAGCGCCACAAACATCGCCCCCGGAATTGTCAGCCGCGAGTCAATCACCACGTCGGTGATGACCTGCGGCCCGCCCGCCGACTGATAACCGGTGAGGGCCTCTACCACATGGCCGAGCGTGAGCATCAATTCCCGGCTTGCAAGGCGTGCCTCACGTCGTCAGGCGGGATCTCGAGCAATACCACCAGCCGCTGCACCAACTGGCTGAAGACCGGCGCGGCGGTCTCCGAACCCCAGATGCTGGTCGAGGGCCGGTCGAGCTTCACCAGCACAATGAACTGCGGGTCATCCACCGGGCCCCAGCCAATGAACGAGCCGATGCTGTCGGCAGGCTCGTAACCGCCGGGCGTTGGGATCTGGGCCGTGCCGGTCTTGCCCGCGATGCGGTAGCCGGGCACCAGGGCCTGCGAGCCTTCGCCCGCCTCAAGCGACGTGGCCATCATCTGGTTGAGCAGGGCGGCTGTTTCGGGACGGATGGGCCGGCCCAACACCTGCTGCTGCGTGGCGTGCTGGCTGCCGCCATCCTGCACCCCGGCCAGGATGTGCGGCTGCATCATGGTGCCGCCGTTGGCCACGGCGGACACGGCCGTGACGAGCTGGAGCGGCGTGACGGCCACGCCCTGCCCAAACGAGTTGGTGCCCAGGTCAGAGTCAAACCAGTCGCTGTCGCCCGGCAGCTTGAGCCGCCCGGGGCTCTCGGCGGCCAGATCGACGTTGGTGATATGCCCCAGGCCAAACGCCGCCATGTAGTTGTAGAAAGTCGTCGGGCCCAGCCAGGTGGCGATAGCGGCCAGGCAGACGTTGAGGGAGTGCTCCATGCAGCCCTGCATGTCCACCGGTCCCCAGCCGCCGCGGTTCCAGTTGTTGATGATCACGCCGCCGACCTCGATTGATCCGGTATCCAGGAAGGGCGTCTGCGGCGTGACGGTGCCGCTGTCGAGGGCGGCCGCCATGGTCAAGACCTTGAAGGTCGAGCCAGGCTCGAACTGGCCGCTCACGGCGGGGTTAGCCGGGTCAGCGGGCGGCGAGGTCACGTAGTGGTTGGGGTCGTAGGTGGGCCACGACGCCATCCCCAAGATCTCGCCGCTGCGCGGGTTCATCACAATAATGGTGCCGCTCTCGGCCCCGTATTGCTCGATCGCACCGGCCAGCGTGACCTCGACCAGGAATTGAACATCGCGGTCGATAGTCAGGAACAGGTCAGTGCCCTGGTCGGGAGCGGGATCGGGCTCGACCTCGAACGGCACCATGCGCTTGAGACCGTGCACCGACCGGCCAGCCAGCAGCTCGTTGTAGAAGCCCTCCACCCCGAAGTAACCCACCTGCTGCCCCTCGAGGTTGTAGGCCACGAAACCGAGCAGTTGGGCGGCCAGGGTGCCGCCGGGATACGAGCGGAGCGGGATGGGCGTCAGATCGATGCCGCCCAGATTGAGATCGCCCAGATCGGCCAGGCGCTTGATCTCCGCGCCGACCTCGGCGCTGACCGGGCGAGCCAGCAGAACGTAGCGCTGGTCGCTGTCGATGGCGGCCTGGACATCCGGCGCGGACATGTCCAACAGGTCCGACAGGGTGTTGACGACGTCGTCGGGGACTAACACGTAGGGCGGCGAGATGCCGAGCTCATACTGGATGTCGTTAGTCACCAGCAGCTCGCCAGTTCGATCGTAGATCCGGCCTCGGGACGGCGCAAAGTCGCGCTCGAGCTGCGAGATCTCGTCCGACAGGTTGCGAAAATAGGTCACGGTGTGGCTGCCAAAATCGACGCGCACGAGCTGCACCACCACCAGGGCCATCACGGCGGCAAAGCCCAACAATACCAGGCGCAGGCGGACGTAAACCGTATCGGTGAGCATGGCTCAGGGCTCCTGCCCCGGCCCCAGCATCAGGCCCTGGAGCGCCTGCGCCAGCCAGTCGGCGGCCTGAGCCAGCGCGGCCGGCGTTGCCTCAGGCACCACGGCCCGCGGAGGCAGCGTGGTCTGCGCCGTGTAGGGATAATTATCCACCCGGACATAATGGATTTGATCCGGATTGGCCGGCCGAAACCCAAGCGCCAACGCGCGCTGCACCAGGCGCTCTACCGAACGCAGGTCGGCCAACTCGGCGCGCAGCTCGTCGTTGGCCTGGGCCAGCACGGTCTTCTGCGCTTCGAGGCGCTGCAGGTCACGGCCGGCCGTGGCGGCGCGGGAGGCCACCGTCAGGTAGAAGCTGCCCACGATCGCCACCACCAACAGCGATATCGACACAAGCGCCACTGCCTGGGTCTGCGTCCGCCAGGGCGCCTCCTTGAAGGCCCGTGCCAGGGGAGCCGTATAGTGGGTGCGCATCGTATCGATCATCGTGTCAGTCTCCGCTAGGGCCAAGAGGTGGGTACCCGTCCAACGCCGTCCATGCAAGGTCCATACCAGGCCATTCTTGCGGATTCTGACGCCAGCTTACAATCGTTCGGCGATCCTCAGTTTTGCGCTGCGCGCCCGGGGGTTTTGAGCAACCTCCTCCGGACGGGCCGCCAGCGGCTTGCGCGTAATCAGCTTCAAAACAGGCGCGAAGGGCACTGGGTAAGGCACGCCTGGATCCACCGCTTCTCCCCGCGCCTGCAACCGGAAGAAGCTCTTGACCAGGCGGTCTTCCAATGAGTGAAACGAGATCACTGCCAGCCGCCCGCCGATCTTGAGCAGACTGACAGCCACGGGCAACACCGCCGCCAGCGCGCCGAGCTCGTCGTTGACGGCCATCCGCAGCGCTTGAAAAGTGCGGGTGGCCGGGTGTATGCGCTCCCCCCGCCTGCCCCCGCCGACGGCCTGCGCCACCACGGCGGCCAGCCCCTGGGTGGTCGCGATCGGCCGGGCGGCCCCGATAGCCCGCGCAATCCGCCGGCTGTGCCGCTCCTCGCCGTACCGGTATATAATGTCGGCCAGCGCGTCCAGCGGCCAGGTGTTGACGATTTCGGCCGCGGTCAGCTCGGCGGTCGGGTCGAAGCGCATGTCCAGCGGCCCAACTGCCTGGAAGGCAAAGCCGCGGGCCGGATCAGCCAACTGCAGCGATGACAACCCCAGGTCGAGCAGGATGCCGTCCACCGGGGCAATGCCCAGGGCGGCTTCGGCCATGTCGCGATAAGATGCCTGCACCAGCCGCGACCGCGAGCCGAACTCCGCCAGGCGCTGGCGAGCTGCGGCCAGCGCCGCGGGATCGCGGTCGAGCCCCAGCAGCCGTCCATCCGGGCTTGAGGCGGCCAGCAGACCGGCCGCATGCTCCCCGGCGCCGACGGTTCCATCGATAAAGGTGCTGCCGGGTCTGGGCTGGAGCCCGGCCAACACTTCCTGGTAAAGAACGGGTACGTGCCGGCTGGCGCCAGCACTGCCGCCGCCGACCATTGCCGCCCGGTCAGCCCAAGCCGGGGGCGAGATTCAGGTCAGAAAAACGCTGCGCATTCACGCTCGGATCGTTCAGGGACTGAAGCTGCTGCGACCAGCCGCCGGTGCTCCAGACCTCGATGGCGTGGCCGACGCCGACGATGACGCACTCGCTGTCGAGGTCCGCATATATACGCAAGTAAGGCGGCACCAGGATGCGCCCCTGGCGGTCGGGCACGGCCTCACAGGCCCCGGAGAATGTTAGCCGGAGCAGCGCGCGATGTTCAGGATTGGTGGGCGAAAGCGTCTCGGCGCGGGCGGTAACCCGTTTGAACGCTTCGGCGGAATAGAGGACGAGGTGTTTGTCATACCCACGCGTAATGACGGCTCCGTAGGCCAACTCCTCGCGAAACTTAGCGGGGATTGTCAGCCGGCCTTTGTCGTCAATCGCGTGGGTGAACTCCCCCATGAACATGCGTTCTAACGCCCTCTTAAGTCAGGAACGCCGGGCCACAAAATGGCTCCGGCGCTCCACTGTCCCCCACTTTTCCCCAAAAGCGTCCACAGTATAGACCAGTTCCCCCACTATGCGCAATAGGACGTCGGAACTTTTAAGATCTCTTTCCCTTTCCTTAACCAATGTTAACACATAACAATCCCCTAACCTTCGCTCACCAGCATCGCGGCGCCTCCTTCAGAGACCTGTTTTCTGTTGAGCAGCAAGTGCCGCGCCTGGATGGCAGCCTTGGACCTTACATAAACTTCGACAACGCGGCTTCCACGCCTCCTTCGCGGGCTGTTCAGGCAGCGGTGATGGCCTTCAGCGAGTGGTATTCGTCAGTCCACCGAGGCGCGGGCTTCAAGAGCCAACTGGCCACACGCGCCTACGAACAGGCCCGCCAGATCGTGCTGCGCTTCGTAGGCGGGCGTCCGGGCCAGCACGTGTGCGTTTTCGGAAAGAACACGACCGAGGCCATCAACAAGCTGGCGCACCGCTTCCCCTTCACTCCTGAGCGCAACGTCGTGCTGGTGTCGCTGATGGAGCACCACTCCAATGACCTGCCCTTCCGCGCGGCCGCCCACGTTGTCCACGTGGGGGTGACACCGGCGGGTGAGCTGGACGAGGGCGACTTCGACCGCAAGCTCGCGGCGCATGCCGGCCGTGTGGCGTTGGTGGCGGTGACGGGCGCCAGCAATGTCACCGGGCACATCACCGCGGCCCGGCGGCTGGCCGAGAAGGCCCACGCGGCGGGCGCACACATCCTGGTAGACTGCGCCCAACTGGTCCCGCATCGGGCCGTCGACGTGGGCGACCT
>JADLEU010000167.1 GCA_020845955.1 Anaerolineales bacterium | reverse complement strand
GCAGCGGCAGATTGATATTCGTGCCGGCGCCCGGTCCATTACCGATCTCGTCGGCCGGGCCAGTCAGGGGATAGATGCCCTCCTGGTGAGTGGAGATGAACAGCACCGAGGGATCGGTGTAAAAGGCTTCCTGGGTGCCGTTGCCGTGATGCACGTCGAAATCGACGATCAGTACTCGTTCCATCCCCAGATTTCTCTGCGCATAGCGCGCCGCAATGGCCACATTGTTGAAGAGGCAGAAACCCATCGGCTCTTCGAAGCGGGCGTGGTGACCTGGAGGACGGACCAGGGCAAAGGCAGCGCCAGCCTCGCCGCTCAATACAGCTTCCACACTGCGGATCGCGCCGCCGGCAGCGAGCAGAGCAACATCGAATGAGGCAGGCACAACATAGGTGGGCGCCGTGTCGACGAAACCAGGCGCCTGGGTCATGGCGCGGCGCAATGCGTCGACATAGCGCTCCGAATGGATGAGCAAGATCTCGTCGACCGTAGCTGAGCGCGGGGCTAGTGACACCAAGAACTCGCGCAGCCCAAGGGCTGGTGAATCGATGGCGGCCTCCAGGGCACGCAGCCGCTGGGCATTCTCTGGGTGATCAGGAAAATCGTGCTGGCGGTAGATGGGCGAGGTGAGCAGGGCAACCGACATGATCAGGTCCGGAGGCGTGTCGAGCAAATTGACAAGCGCCTTGGGCACCGCGCGGTGCCCAAGGCGCTTGCAGCAAAACCGAGAGGCGGCTCGGTGGCGCTTAGCCCTGCCCAAGCACAGGCGCGGGCGCCTTCGAGCGCATGATGGCCCAGCCCAGGACCGCCAAGAGCGCGACGATGGCAATCCAGATCGCCAGCAGGGTTCCGCCGCTGGCGCCCGAGTACTGTACCACAATGGGCGCCACGATGACGGAAACCAAGTTGACCACCTTGATCATGGGGTTCAGGGCCGGGCCAGCGGTGTCTTTCATGGGATCGCCCACGGTGTCCCCTACGACACCCGCCTTGTGGCGGTCGGAGCCCTTGCCCAAGTTCTCGGACGGCCGCTTGGGCTCGTCCTCAATCAGCTTCTTGGCGTTGTCCCAGGCGCCGCCGGCGTTGTTCATAAAGACAGCCAGCAGCTGGCCCGAGACGATGATGCCGGCCAGGAAGCCGCCCAGCGCTTCGACCTGGAGCATCAGGCCGATCACGATGGGGGTCACGATGCCCAGCAATGCCAGGCCCACCAGCTCCTTCTGCGCGGCCGTGGTCGAAATAGACACGGCTTGGGCGTAGTCGGGCTTGACCTTGCCTTCCAGAACGCCCAGGCGGAACTGGCGGCGCGCCTCCTGCACGATCAGGGCCGAAGCACGGCTCACGGCCTGGATTGCGAAGGACGAGAAGAGCCATGGCAGCGCGCCGCCGACCAGCATGCCGACGAACACCTGTGGAACGTCAACCCGAATGCCGACGGCAGTAATTTGCTCTTCCGCCCGAATGCCCAGGGTGGCCTGGGCGCGGCCGACGTCCACCAGGAAGGAGCCGAAGAGCGAAACGGCGGCGATCACGGCCGAGCCGATGGCGACGCCTTTCGTAATGGCCTTGGTGGTATTGCCGACCGCGTCGAGGTCCGCCATGATTTGCTGGGCACGAACAGTGGCCTCATCGTCCTGGCCCGACCAGGCCATTTCGCCGATGCCGTTGGCATTGTCGGCGATGGGGCCAAACGAGTCCATGGCCACATTGTTGCCTGTCAGGGTGAGCATGCCGATGCCCGTCATTGCGACACCGTACAAGACAAAGGTGACGCGGTCCGTGGCGCTGATGCCAGGGATGGTGCCGAAGATAAAGATTGAAGCGACGATCGTGAGGGCGATGACGATGGTAGCCCAGACGGCCGATTCATACCCAGCCGAAATGCCCTGCAGAATGAGGGTCGCAGGACCCGTGTCAGCGCCTTTCTTGATTTCCTTCACCGGCGCGCCGTGCGTGCCTGTGAAGTACTCGGTCAGGCGGTCGATGATGATGGCCAGCAGCACGCCAGCGCCCACGGCCAGCGGCGCGCGCCACCAACCGCCCCAGGGCGCCATCGCGGCGGTATTGAGATAGAAGAAGCCGGCGCCGAGGAACAGCACGGCGGAGATAGTCGCCGACGAGAGAAAGCCTCGGAAGATGGCCTGCATGGCGTTGCCGCCGGAGGCGGGGGCGCGCACAACATACGTCCCGATGATGGATGAGAGCACGCCGATGCCGCGCACGATCAGCGGATAGATGATCCACTCCAGTTCGCCCGTGATGTGCCAGAGCGCCAGACCCAGGATCAGGCCCGAGACGATGGTGACCTCGTAGCTTTCGAAGATGTCGGCAGCCATCCCGGCGCAGTCGCCGACGTTGTCGCCGACGAGATCTGCCACTACGGCGGGGTTGCGCGGGTCGTCTTCGGGGATGCCAGCCTCGACCTTGCCGACGAGATCGGCGCCCACATCGGCGGCCTTGGTGAAGATACCGCCGCCCACGCGCATAAATAGCGCCAGCAGGGTGCCGCCGAAGCCGAAGCCCAGGAGCGCGTCTGGCGCCGCGATGCCAAGGATGATGAAAATGATGGTGCCGCCCAACAGGCCCAATCCATCGGTCAGCATGCCCGTGATGGTGCCGGCACGGTAGGCAATGCGCAGGGCATCGCCAAATGATCGCCGGGCAGCCGAGGCCACGCGCACGTTGGCCTCCACAGCCATGCGCATGCCGATCTGGCCCACCGTCAGCGAAAAGCCAGCGCCCATGACAAAGGCGACGGCGCGCGCCAGACCGATGATGAGGCGGATAGTGGCCTCGTCGGTGCCTTCGAAGCGCTTGAGAGCCTCGGGCGTGGGCGGCACGATGTACACGGAGAAGAACAGCGCTACAGTCAAGATCGCGATCAGGGGCAAGATGGAGCGCAGTTGGCGCCGCAGGTAGGCATCCGCGCCTTCTTTGATCCAACTCCAGACTTCCTGCATGCGCTGGCTGCCCTTGTCTTCACGCAAGATCTGGCTGCGCAGGAAGATGGCATAGGCCAGGCCCAACAGGGCCACGCCGAGGACGGCATAAATCGCGATCTGTTCAAACTGGCTGAGACCTTGCATTCTCCACTCCGTAGACTATGGAAAGTTGGCTTGCGAGTGTCGGGAGTAAAAAAGGGCGCCCGAATATTGCCATCCAGGCGCGCGGCCGGATTGTACCTGGCGTAACAGGATGTGTCAACACGCGGATCCTTCAGCCTATCCTTTGGTCGATGCCAAGTCCAGGGTTTTGGCTAGACTTTACTCAGGCGGCAGCGGCCGTATTGCCTGAAAGAGGAAGGCCATGAACTCAAAACGCGTAAACGCAATCTGGGCCATCACCCTGATTGGCCGGGGTGGCCTGCTCTTAGCCCAGAATCTCGGCTACCTTACCCGCGGACACCAGGTGAGGTGATCGGCGTACAAGCCCTGCCGATTGTGGCGCTGCCCTTTGCCGCTGTCTACGCGTTGTCGCCCATCCGGAATTGGTGGGCGCTGATGCCGGCAGGAGTCCTGGCCAGTGTGGCATTACTCGTGTTTCTCGTGGCGGGACGCGACGTGACGGTTGATCTGGGCGTGCGGCTAAGCGGCGTCCTGTTCCTGGGCGCGGCGGCCACGTTCGGTCAACTGGCGCGCTGGGGGCGCTGAGGTTGCTGGCATTCTTGTTCGGACCACGGCTCAACCTGGTCTGGCCGCTGGTGCTGATCGCCGTGGGTTTGCTGCTGTTGCTATTCAGCCTACCACCGAGACGCGTCGATTAGCTCTCCCGGTTTGCGAGAGGGCCGGCTCGGGCAGATCCCTGAGCCGGCCCTGATGCTTGCTGCGCCCAGCGGTCAGGTCGGCTTAGGTTGCGTGCCGAGCCAAGTTTGGCAGTGCCAAGTCCAAAATGAGATCGGCGGTGGAGAGTACGCCAAGGGGCGCGCTGTCGGGCTCCGCGGGATCGACCACAAGCAGGCGATGCTCGCGGTGGCGCAGCATCAGGTCGGCAGCCTCACGCAGGCTGGCCGCCGGCCCGATGGTGAGCGGAGGGTGGATGACCTGCGACACGAGCGTGGCCGTGTCACCGGCCTGGGCGCAGCCCAGAAGGTCGAAACCGGTCACCATGCCCAGCGGCTGACCGCGGGCGCTGACCACCACAATCGACCGTGAGCGACGGTCGCTCATGGCGCGGGCCGCAGCGGCGATCGTGGTCTCGTCTCGGCAGGTGAGGTAGCCGCGGGCCATTGCGTCGGCGACCGTGCGCCGCTCGCCGTGACGCGGCGCGAGCCCGCGCACCAGATCGGCGACGGAAATGACGCCTACCGGACGGTCCATATCGGTGACGACCAGCCGATGTATGCCCTCGGCGCGCAGGCGGGCAGCGGCCTCGCTGGCTGGGGCGCTGGCGTCGATGGCGGCAACCGGGGACTGCATGACCTGGCCAGCGGTCATGGCGCGCACGGCGGAAAGCCGAGCGCTATTGGAGATCCAGTCGCCGCCCAGAAGATCCAGATCCGACAACATGCCAAGGGGCAACCCAGTCGCGTCGGCCACAATCAGGGCATGCACGCGGTGCCGGGCGAGCATGCTGGCCGCTTCGCCCAGGGTCGTGCTCGGTGGACAAGAAATAAGATTGGAGCGCATGAGATCGCGGACGCGGGTGGTGATCACGGGCGCGGCTCCTTGACCCGCCAGGCGGCTGGCCCGACTGCGGCGCATGGCAGATCGCGTTTCAGCTGGCCAAGCAGGCTACAATACAACGGGCTGTGAAAGCGGATAGTCATAAGGTGCGGCCGGCAGCGCGCACGGCCCGGTGCGGCAACGAAGGCATTCAGGCAGACGTGTCGGTGGCCCGCTCCATCCGTAGGCGGGCCTTTGGCCGCGGCACGAGCGTCTCTACGATTGGCCTAGCCGGCTGATTGTAGCACGGTGGCCGCTTGTGAGCGTATCGCGATAGGCCAGGCAACGCTATGGACATAGGCGCAGATCGTTTGGCTGGCGACGCGCGGTGGTGGAATGTGAGGCGGTGGGCCGCCTGGCCAAAGCGGCGCCCGGTCAGGAGCAGCGGCACGCGACTTTGGGCCAGGAGGCCGGTGAAGATGCGTGACGGCGCAAATCGTGTTTGAGCCTCGCGCGTCCAGCCAGGACAACGAGCGCAGCGTGGCGTCGGTAGGCGCCAGCGGTGGACCCAGCCACGAATTGTGCCGGGCTGGAGGCAGCTCACCGCGGCCCGGGTGGGTACGGTTGGACCGGCAGCTCTGGGCGTAGTGGCACAGGCCGCCGCTGCCGCGCTGAAGCGGGCGTGAGTCCGCGCGGCCCACGGTGGCTCGCGACTGCGAGACAGCGGCTGATCAGGCCATGGCAGGCGGCCCTGGCAGGCCAGGAGGAGTCTCGGGCTTGAGGTAGATGACGGCCAAGGGAGGCAGGGTGAGGAGCAAGGAGCACGGTTGGCCCTGCCAGGGGATTTCGTCGGCAGGCAAGCCGCCGCGGTTGCCCATGTTGCTGCCGCCGTACGCAGCAGCATCGCTGTTGAGCAACTCCTTGTAGAAGCCAGGGGCCGGCACACCGACCCGGTAGCCCCCGCGCGGCACGGG
>JADLEU010000166.1 GCA_020845955.1 Anaerolineales bacterium | reverse complement strand
GTTTCTCGACCTGGGCCATGGCGGTGAAGTAGTCGTCGGCCACCGTGCGGTCGTGGACGCGGGCATAGATCTGGGTGGAGTTCAGCCGTTGGTGCCCCAGTAGCTTTTGCAGCGACGTCACCGGGCAGCCGGCATTGAGCAGTTGGGTGGCATAGGTGTGGCGCAGCATGTGGGCGGTCACCTTCACCCCGGCGCGCTCACCGGCGTAGCGGATCCGGCAGTGGATCAAGTCCTTGTGCACCGGCTCGGCCCGGTACAGAAAAACATGGTCGCTCGGCCCGCTCCCGCGCACCGCCAGGTACGCCTTCAGCGCCGAAATGGCCGAATCCGCCAGAAAAACGGCCCGATCCTTGCGCCCCTTGCCCTGGCGCACCAGCAGTTGCCGGCCGGCCAGGTCCAGGTCCGAAAGGCGCAGGTCTTCGAGCTCTCCCAGTCGCAGCCCGCCCTGCCACAGCAGATAGAAGGCCGCCCGGTCCAGCAGCGTGTCGCGCGGCTGCACTCGCCGCGGTGGAGCGGCCGCGCGCGCTTCCAGGCCGGCCCGCACCTGGGCCACCTGCGCGTCGGTCAGGAAGCGCGGCAGGCGGTCGGGCTCGGCCAGACCACGCAGCCGCAGCAGCGCCTGGGGCACCGCCCAGCCTTGATCCTGCAAGAAGAACAGGAAGCTGTGAAAGTTGCGCAGGTCGCCGTTGACGCCGACGGGTGAGAAGCCCTGCGCCAGCCGGTGGTCCATGAAGTCCAGCAGGTGCTGGCGTTTCACGTCGCTGAATGCGCGGACGGAGCGGTGCGCGAACAGCCAGCGCCACAACCGCGTGTGGTGGCTCCAGAAATTCAGGATGGCCTGGTCCCGATGCGCCGGGCGCCAGCCGGCCTGGCGCAGATGCTGAAAGCGGGTGAGTTGCTCGACCAACCACGCCGGCAGCCCGGCCTGGTAACGGGTCAGGTCGGGGGTCTTGAAGGCGGGGGCGCACTGGCCGCGCTGCTGGCGCAGGTACTGGCGGAATTTGAGCACGGCATTGCGATTCATGTCAGTCCACTCGGCGCTGAGTTGCTTGGCCTGAATGTAGTCGTTGGCGCGCTGGAGATCACGCTCCAGGTCGAGCTTGGGGTGGGGTTTGAGTGCCAGCCCCAGCACGTGGCCGGCGACGGGCACGTACAGGTGGTCGACCACGTAGGGGCTGGCGCCGCTGGCCAGCAGCCAGTCGCGGTAGTGCGCCAGCAAGGCGACGTTCTCCGCCGGCCAGGCGTGCGTGGGTTGTGGGGGGGACGTGCCTGCTGGCAGGCGCCGGTGGCGGGCCAGGGCCAGCGAGCGATCGTAGCGGGCGGCGGGCGTAGCGGGTTTGGTGTTCACGGCGCACCCCCTGGGGCCAGGGCCCGGCGGGGGCCGTGGCCTGTCGGTGGGTCACCTGACGGTGGGTGCTGCCAGCCCTCCAGCTTCTTGCTGGCCGCGAAGTAGTCGGCCTGTACCTGGCGGTCGTTAGCCGCGACGTATGTTTGAGTGGTGTCGAGCCAGGCGTGACCGAGCAGTTTCTGGATGGTGGTGACGGGCACGTCCACACTGACCAGGTCGTTGGCGAAGGTGTGGCGCAGCCGGTGAGCGGTGAGGCTCACGCCCGCCTGCTCACGATAGCGCATGAGCCGGTAGTGAATGGCGGTGGTGGAGAGGCCGCGGCCCTGGTAACTGAGAAAGACGAATTCGCTGGCGACTTGGCGGCGCTCGGCCAGGTAAGCGCGCAGGGCACGTTCGGCCTGGGGTGACAAGTACACCGAGCGCTCCTTGCCGCCCTTGCCGCGGGCCACGAGGCGCGGACGTTCTTCTTGCAGATACAGATCCACCAGTTGGAGGCCGGCAACTTCGGCCCGGCGCAGGCCGCACCTTAACATCAGTATAAACATCGCCCGATCGCGCACATCGGTGATGACGGCGAAGAACTTCTCTAGCTGTTCGGTTTGCACTGGGCGCGGCAGGCGCTTTGGCTCGGGCAGGCCGTGCCGGTGGGGCAGCACCGGGCAGACCAGCGCTGGATCCTCGTCTGATAGGAACGCGTACAGCGACTGAATGGCGGCGAGGCGGCGGTTGATGGTGCTCGGTCCCATCCCGCGCTGGGCTTGCTGCATGACGAACTGGTCAACGTCGTGGAAGGTGATTGCTTGTGGCGGGTGGTCGCCCACCGCCGCCGCGAACTGCTGGAGGTCACACTGGTAATCTTGCCAGGTGTGGGCCGTGCCATTGCGCCGGCGCAGCCAATTGAGGAAACGCTCGATCTCGGCTAGCATGAAGAACCTCCTGTGAGAGTAGTGTGGCTCGGAGTCGCATCCGCCATTCTACTTTCCAGGAGGCTCAGGCGCCGCCCGGGAAGCCTTTAAGGATGATTAATATAAGTGATCGGCCTCGGGGCGGTTCCTGAGCGCCGACTCGATCGTGCCGGAGCCGGGCAATCCGCAGGCGTTCAATCGGTACTCGTTCTCCCTCTCCAATCCCCTTAAGTATACCGACCCGACCGGCCATCGTCCATGTGAACTGGAATGTCCGGGGGATTGGATAAACCCGTTTGAAGCGATGTTCGGGTCTGCCTGGTATGGCCCGTGGGGCGTTGAACAGCAACGGGCAAACGCAGCGCGAGCAGAGGCGCTCGTGGTCGGATTGGGTGAGTTTGCGGCTGGCGTTGCGTGGGAGCCTGCTGACTGGGCGCTTACCGCTCGGGACTGCATTGCTGGCCAGTGCAATAGTTGGGCCATCATTTTTGCGGCCCTCCCACTACTTCCTAGCAATCTGGGAAAACATGTCGATGAGGTGTTTGATTACCTAAAGCCCGGGACGCTGGACAACAAAGCGGCGCGCGAATGGTACCTGGCCATGGAAAAGTCGATCAAAGGGGCAATTGACCCGAACCTATCACTGGAGCAGCAGGCGCGCCTGGCATTTGACCTCAGAAACCAAATCCGGACCTGGGCAAGGGAGTTGATGGCTGACCGGGATGAGGCCGCGAGGCTCATGAGAGAGGAGGCTAACTTGAGTTGGGATCAGATCATCGCAAGGGCTCAAGCTAAGGGCTTTTCAGGCGACGATATCTGGCGATATATTATTGAGGCTTCGCAGCGATCCAGGGAGAGTGTCAACAAGCTCATGGGTCTGGAGCCATAACAGCCGATGAATATGGAAATTGCAGTCAAGGAGTACACAACCCCCGAGGGGAGGTTGGACTTTCTTCTAGTTGGCCTTGAGGCGTTCGAGGACTTCGAAGTGGTAGTCAAGGCGTTGGCCGAACAGCGGAACAATCCCATTGACCAATATAACGGCATTTGGTGGAGGAGGGCGACGTACACATTGCCGGACGGAGAAACCTTCGAGCTCAGGTACCACGAAGACGCTGGCACCTATGCGTATACCAATAGCCAGTCGACAGCAGCCAATCACGAATTGCGTAACACCTTGCAGAGCCTGATTGAGCGCATTCAATGAAACCAAGAGCCACGCAACGGCGTAGCATCGCCGTTACGAAAAGAAAAACGAGATCGAACGGAAAAGCCGTTCGTCTCGCCTTCCTGGGGGCGTGGCTGGAATTATAGCGCGCCTCGGCTCCAACGACCGCTCCCGCCCAATGCCGCAGCGCGCCCGGCTCATCGGAGCCAGCGTCGCACCTTAACAACTGAATAGCGGTTAGGCCGTGCGGCTACT
>JADLEU010000165.1 GCA_020845955.1 Anaerolineales bacterium | reverse complement strand
CTCATGATTGAGTTGCTTGTCGGCCCGCCCGAACACCTGAGCGAAATCAGTCCCGGCACTGATTTCGCTCGCCCGTTCATATTGGACAACGCCGAGGCGAAATCAGTCACGACTGATTAAACCCTCCTTTATGTGTACTAACTGGTACGGCGGGAAGCGGGAAGCAATGGCGGTCTCTCCTGTCGGGTCACTCTGCGTCTTACTGTGTAGAAGGTCGGCACCCAGACGCCAGTTGGTTTGATGGACTTGGGTTGCATCGCCATTATATGGCAATCCACAAGCGAGATGAGGCTATTCCACGATGTTCGCGGAACGTGACCTTCACTATCTGCAACCCTCTGAGGCTGATCGATACACCTCTTACTCATGGCCCTGCGGCGCCCCATTGACATCGCCACGGCCAGTGTGCTACTGTGCGAGTCACTTTTGTTCTTTTTTCCTACGTGCTGTCTTGGCCTTGCAACTCTCCGATTGCAACGGGGCAGCGAACCTCGCACCACCAACTTTCCGCTTGGTCTCAGCGAGCAGATAGATGCGCAGTACAATCTACTGGGGTCCCTTTGTGGCACAATAGGCTACAGATTGGATTTGCTCGCACGTCAATCAGCGCTTCCCGACAGATGATGAACTCGGCCCATGCCTAGCACGAAGTTGGCGTCTCGCAAACCCGGAGCTACTTACGGGATCAGTGACACAGGGCCTCTTATCTCCGCTTTCCAGTCGGACAGCCTTTCATTGCTCACCGGCATCTTCGCCGAGGTCCATATTCCTGAAGCCTGCGCACAGGAGTTGGCGTCCCACGGCTGGCAGCCGGAAGTCGAGGCCGTTGGGGACAAGATGGTGACCCTGAAACTGACCGCGAAGGAGACCAGGGCAGCCAGGACTCTCGCCCGGGAGATTGTTGGGCAGGCTGGTCGTAAGGGTGCGGTAGCGGCCGGTCACATGGGTGAGGCGCAGGCCATTGTGTTGGCCCTGCGCCCTGAGTACCGAGACGATATACTCTTACTGGACGAACGGGCGGCGCGGACGGTCGCGAGTGAGCGCGGCCTGACGATCTCTGGGTTTCCGGGTGTGCTGTTGCTGGCGGTTCAGGCGGGCCTGATTTCAGCGGAATCCTTGAGGGACCGGCTCGAGCGCTGCCGTGAACAAGGCACGCACTATGGCCGGGAGTTCATCGAACAGGTGTATCATATGGCCCGAGGCGTTTAGGAGTTGCCATGAAGCCCAAGTCCGTACACGAACCCGAGGCGGAAGTGATGAGCGCGGTGGAAGCCCAGGAGGATGCTCGCCGGGTCGCGAGTGTCCTGCGGCAAAACCTGATCAAGGCGGAGCCGGCCGTTCAGCTCGAGGTTCCCCTGTCCACTTTCCTATCAGCTCTGGACAACCTAAGCCGGGACGAGTTGTTGATCTTGCGGCATCGGGTAGACGAGCGATTGGCTGCCTGAAGCCAGTTGGCCATCGCGTTCCATAGGTACGAAGGGCCGCCATCTGGGCGGCCCTTTGCGTTCCCCCGCCAGAAAGGAGGTGATGAATTGTGCCACCCACCGATGGCCCGGCGCGCGAGCGTGTCGTGCAGCATGTGGCCGGGCCACTGGAGCTCCAGGCCGGGCATGGCACCGGCAAAACCACGCTCCTCTTGGAGCGCTACGCCTGCCTGGTGAGAGAGCGCCTCGCCTGGCCCTACGAGGTGCTCCTGCTCACCTTCACCCGCCGGGCCGCGCTGGAGCTGCGCGAAAGACTGCAACTCCTGCTTGACGAAGATACCGACGACCTCCCCATCCTCACCCTCCACGCCTTCGCCCGCCGCCTCCTGGCCAGTCAGCCCGACCGTAAGCATCACACCCTGACCATCTACGATCCCAACCAGGCGTTCCGCGTCCTGCGGCGCGCCATGGCCGACGTGCGCCTGCCGGAGACGGTCTGGCCGCCAGCCTTCGTCGCCGGACTCGTGGAAGACGCCAAGGAACAGGGGCTCGGGCCAGCGGCGTTCGCCACGGTGCCTGGCTCACCCGCCCAGCAGGCGCTGGCCCGCGTGTACGAGCGCTACCAGGCCTTGCTCGCCCAGGCCCGCGCCCTGGACTTCGCCGACCTGGTGCTCGAAGCCTCGCGGTTGCTGCGGGCGGATGCCGGGCTGCTGGCCGAGCTGCAGCAGCGCTACCGCTTCCTCATGGTGGACGAGTTCCAGGACACCAGCCTGGGTCAGTACGCGCTGGTGCGGCTGCTGGCGGGGCCGGGTGAGAACCTGGTGGTGGCGGCCTCGGCGGCGCAGTCCATCTACGAGTGGCGCCACGCCCACTACCCGCGCCTCTCGGCCCAGTTCCGAGCCGACTTCCCCGACGCGCCGCTCGTATGCCTGCAAGATAACTTCCGCTCGACGCTGCAGATCGTGGCGGCGGCGGGCGCGCTGGTCAGGCCAGGGCAGTATCCGGATGTGGACCTGACCGCCCGGCGCGGCGCGGGCGAGCTGATCCGCGACGTACGCGTGCCCAGCGAGCACGACGAGGCGGCGTATGTGGCGGGCGAAGCGCAGCGGCTAGCGCAGGCCGGCACGCCGCTGAAGGAGATCGCGGTGCTCTTCCGCACCAACCGCCAGAGCGTGCTGCTGGAGCACGCCTTCATGCGCCAGCAGGTGCCCTACGTGCTGCCGGGCCGACAGCGGCTCTATCACCGGCGTGAGGTGCGCGACGTGCTGGCCTACCTGGCGCTGGCCACCACCGGCGACGAGCTAGCGCTCGACCAGGTCATCAATACCCCACCGCGCGGCCTGGGACCGGTAACAGTGCGGCTGCTGCGCGGCGCGCAAGCGCATATCACCTGGGCGCGGCTGGTCGACGCGATGTCGGAACCGGACGCCATCGGTCTCAGGCTCAGTGCCGTCCAGGCTATCGAGCAATTCTGGGACCTGGCACAGGCGCTGCGGAAGGTCGCTGGCAGCCTGCCGCCTGCCGAGCTGATCGACCGCGTCCTCGAAGACACGGGCTACCGCGCCCGGCTGGCGGATGAGCTGGATGGCCAGCTTCGCCTCAACTCGATCCACGAGCTCCGGCGCGAAGCCGAAGGCTACCCGGACATTGCCCGGTTCCTGGCGGCGATCCAGGCGCAGATCGAAGCCGACTTGGAGCGCCCCGACGACGAGGGCGTCACCTTCCTGACCATCCACGCCGCCAAGGGCCTGCAGTTCAAGGTCGTGTTCGTGGTCGGGCTGGAAGAGGGCCTGCTGCCGGCGGCCAAGGCGGTGGACGGTGCCGGCGAGGCAGGCGAGCGCCGGCTGGCGCATGTAGCCTTCAGCCGGGCCTGTGACCTGCTCTACCTGGTCAGCGCCCGGTCGCGAGAGCTTGGCGGCCGGCGTGTGTACCCGCGTCCGAGCCGCTATCTCGGCGCTATCCCCAAGTCCGCCGTCGCCCGCTATCCGCCAAATGGCGCGAGAAAGGACCCGTAACAACCCAATAGTCTCAACAACCGAATAACCCACTCTCATGACAGCCCCACCGGACACCTGCCCGCTGGGGCTGTCGCCGTTTAAGCCGCCGTTCAGACACGAAAGGAGATCCTCATGGGCTACACCCGCGCTCGATCGCTCGAGCAACAGATGCTGGATGCGCTGCTGGCCGCGGCCGGCCTGACGCTGGACGACATGGAATACGAGGTCGCGCTCGACGCCGTCGGCTACTACGCCGCACAGCTCGAAGCGCTGCCGGCCAACTTCCCGACCCGCGTCGTCGAGGAAACGGAATGGTCGCTCGGTCTGGGCCTGGACCCCAGGCAGCACGCCGCGGCCGTGGCCGCCGTGAAGCAGGTCCTTCAGCCCCCACCGGCTCCCAAGCCCGATGCCTTCCTGGAGATGGCGTACGAAGACCGCACGGTCAGCGATTACTACGACTAGGGCGGCACCATGTTGGACCGCCAACTTCGCCCTCAACGTGAAGTCGTCGTTACGCCGATCCAGCCGCTTCTGCCAGGCCTGAGCGACTGGGGGCCGGCGCAGGTCACGATCGTTGAGCATGCCTATCGCGTGGACTGGGGCCAGGGCGTGCGGCCCCGCTTCCACCACGTCACCAAGCGCAAGACCTGCCAGTGCGCGCTCGGGCCAGCCTGCCCGTCAGTACTCCGCGTGCGCGAGTACCTGGAAGCTGGCGGCGAGCGCGCGCCCGAATACCCAGACGACTACTGGCCCGCCATCCCCGATGCCTGCCCCATCTGCGGCAGCGCCTGCGACGCCTACCCACCATTGGACTTCGCCGCCCATGGCCTGGGCTGGACCTGCCGCTCAAGCGGCACCCTGCACTACTGGGAAGCCCGCCTGCGACCAATCCTGCGCGCACGGCAGGCGCTCAACGGCGAGCCACGCTGGGTGATCCCGCCAGTCGTCAGCGCCAATGGTGAAGTGCTTTACCCAGGCGTCACCGTGGACGACGTCCGCACGGCGCGCGAGCAGGCGCAGGCAACCCGGTGCCGCTGGCGGGCCGAAGGCTACAACCCCTTGTCGTAAACCCATGCGTCTATTAGTCAACCTGGAAAGGACAACTCCATGAAACCGACTCGTGTGCTCCGCGTCCCCTCCCTGGCCGCCTTCGTCCAGGAGATCCCGCCCGCCAACGGCAAGCCTGCCGTGGTCCGGCTCAACGCCGTCGAGAGCTTTCTGCCCAATGGCAAGACCGCCATCCCGCGCAAGACCATCGGCCTGTCCCTGCAGGGTGTCAACGCGCAGGGCGAACTGGTGTGGCTGTATGAAGGCCACGTCATCATCTGGATGACCGATGGCCCCGGCTTCGGCGACGACCGCTCGATCTACGCCGGCCTGCCGGTGCTGCGCGACATCGTCCGCGCGCATCTGCAAACGCTGGGCTACGACGTGCGCGCGGGCGACTACGCCCTGCCGGCCAGCGTCCAGCCGCTCAACGCCCGCTTCGAGTGCGCCCGCTGGGTCAAGGCCGGCGAACAGCAGTGGCAGCCCGAGCCGGCCTGCGGAGGCTGACCATGCGCCAGGGATACCCGAAGAAGGCCCGCATCGTGATCCTGGCGGACGGACTCGGCCATACCAGGTTCCTGTCCGCCAGCCAATACCGCCTGCGCCGGCTAGAAGCGCACCGCCAGGGCTTCGCGCCTGTCGCCGAGCTCAGCATCCCGCTGCGCCGCCTGGCGCCACTCGATGGCTGCTGGCGCTACTACCGCTGTTTCGTCCGCCGTCACTTAGACCTGAGAAAGGAGCCTCCCGTGAACTTGATGCAGACCGCCGTGCTGGAGATCCTGCGCCGGCACAACCTGGACAAGGCCTTCAACACCGCTACGGAGTTTCACCTGCGGATCGAGAACCCGCCCTATATGCCGCTGGTCATCGAGCGCCAGGGCAACGTGGTCTCGGTCGCCCACTACGGCGAGCTCAACGACGACGCGATTCGCGACCCGGAGCTGACCTTCTCGTGGCCGACCTGGGAACCACTGTCCATTACCCAGGACCCGGTCGGCCGCTATGCCGAGATCCACACCATGGTGGGCGACCGGCCCGCGATCCACATAGCGCTGCTGCGCGAGCTCCGGATGTTCGCCAACCTGTGGGCCCGCAACCTGATGGCCCAGGGCTTCGGCCAGGCTGGCGTCACCGTCTCCAGCCTGACCCACCCGCTCCCCCCAAGCAGCCCGCAGTAGCCCCACTCCCCAACGTTCAATCAATCGAATACGCGCAAGTCCGGGCGGCTCATGCCGCCACGCCTATCCCCGGAGACTGCCATGAACCAACCACCCTGTGCCCAGAGCCGAAGGCCCCCTGTGGGTCGAGTTGATCCACCCGGCCGGCCGCACGCCTTTGTGCAGCCCGACGTGACCCACGCCGCCCGCTGCTTCCAGGAGCTGATGCGCCGACAGGGCATCTGCGAGAGCTTGCGCCGCGCCATCCGCCGTGAGAGCGACCGGGCCGGCAAGCGCCGGCTGCGCCTGGTGCTGCGCCGCGCCGAAGTGAAGGAGCGTGCCGCGATCCAGGCCTACCAGAAGGCGCTGACGACCGTCGCCCGGGCCATCCTAGCCAAGTACTACCCCGACCACACCCCCAAGTAATTCGCTTCCCATCCATCGTCGTTTCGCCAAACGCCGGCAGGGCTCCCCGCCCTGTCGGCGCTTTTCATTTTCCAGGAGAAAACCCATGTCCAGCGACAACCAGAAGGACCCACTGCGCAGCGACGCCGCCCGCCGCGCCTGGCAGACCAAGCGAGAACGCGGCATCAAGCCTTTCGACGGCCACCAGTCTAAGGGGGGCCAGGCCGCGGCCAGCCTGCCGCCGCCCGAGCGCTGCCCGTGCTGCGGGCTGGAAGCCGAGGTCTTCGGCTCGCGCATGGCGTGGCTGGCCCACCGCAGCGGCATCACCCAGACCGAGACCAAAGGTCGCGCTTACATGGCCCACCATCTGCAGCGCATCTCCCCGCGCAAGACCTGGCGGCGGCTGTCCAACGCCTACCGGCTGCTGCGCGGCCTGCCGCTGATCTCCGGCGACGATGGGCACCCGGAAGGCATCCGGTAAGGAGCGCACAATGTCCATCCGCATCACCAACAACAGCGTCTCCGCCGTCGTCCGCAGCTTCGCTCTCGCGCCCCTCGACCAGGGCGACACGATCGTCTGGCTCGAGCTGGCCCCCCAGCATCCCAAAGTCATCGGCGCCATCTGGGCCTCCCTCGTCAACGGCACGCGCGAGTTCTTGAAGCTGCGCGACGACGAGTCCGGCCAGGCGTACACCGCGCGGGGACTGAACAGCCGCTACCTCCGCAAAACCATGGACGCGCCGCGTATCGCCGGCCGTGCGCGACCCAAGTTCCTACGACTGGTGGCACCAGCCATGGTCAAGCTGGACGCCGCCACCTTCGGCAAGAAGCCGTTCTTTGCCGGCGCCTGGCGCTGGACCGACAGCCAGGGCGTAACCCAGCAGCTCGCGCCAGCCACGGCCCTGGCCGCCATGCTGGAGCAGGGCACGCACCTGCCGATCCGCATCGGCTGGGGGCCGTACCTGCTAGACCAGGCCCGGGCCGAAGGCTGGGCGGCGGCGCTCGTGACCGGCGGCCCAGCGCCCGAAGGCTACGTGATCCAGCCCGATACCCCCTGGGCGGACATCATCTCGGAAGGCGTGAAGCACGGCCGCATCACGCTCGAAGGCGACTGCCAGGTCGCAATCCCCGCGCTGCCCGTCGCGGCGCCGGCAGCCGTCCACGCCTGAGTCCATCCCGCTTCACCAAAACGTATCCGACTGCCGGCCGGGAGTGTGGTTCGCGCTCCCGGGCACTACCGCGTCTCCCGGCCGGCCGAATGAAAGGAGTATGCCATGCGCATCGAAGGCCAAAGCAAGATGGGTTACTTCCCCACCCCCGAAACCAGCCTGTCTCGCGTCCTCACCTGGCTGTCGCTCAGTGGCGAAGGCCTGCGGCGCTATCTCGATCCCTGCGCCGGAAAGGGCGAGGCGCTCGCCGCCATCGCCTCCGCGCACGGGCCGGCCGAGACCTACGGCATCGAACTGTCCGACCTGCGCGCCGCTGACGCCCGGCAAGAGCTGACACACGTTATCAACACCGGTTACGAGTATGCCGTGCTGACCGACGAGACCTTCAGTCTCTGCCTCCTGAATCCGCCGTATGACGGCGAGACCGAGACCGGCGGCGGCACCCGGCTCGAGGAAACGTTTCTAGTGAACACCACCTCGCGCCTCGTACCCGGCGGCGTGCTGATCTACATCATCCCGCAAGGGCGGCTGGCCAACGAGAAGATCGCCCGCCACCTGCTGGGCTGGTACGGCGAGCTGCGCTGTTTCAAGCTGGGCGAGGACGACTACCCGGTCTTCAAACAGATCGTGGCCTTCGGCCTGCGTCGCGCCGAATACCGTGCGCCCACCGGCGATGCGATGCGGGAAGTGATAGACGCATGGGCCACCGGCCAGGTCGTCGCAGAGTGGATGGAGAGCATCGAAGACGCCGATGGCACTCGCAAGAAGGTCCGGCGGCCGGTTCTGGCCGGCATGCCCCACCTGCAGCCCGCCCACGGCGAGTATGCCATTCCGGTTTCGCCCATGCGCGGCCGGCACGGCGCGCCGTTCCGCTTCCAGTACCAGGTCGTCTCCGACGACGACATGCTCCGCGAAGCCGACGAGGCCGCCGCTCGTCTCGATGCCGGCCGCGAGTGGATCGAGCTGGCCCCGCAGGTCGCACCGCCAGTGATCGAGCCCGCCATGACGCCCAAGAAGGGCCACATCGCCATGCAGGTCAGCGGCGGGCTGCTGGGCACCAACCTGCTGCGCGACCCGAACGGGCGGGCACTGCTGCTCAAGGGCAACGTCCGCAAGTACACCGTACGGCGGAGCGGCGAGCTGGAGGAGTTCGACTTCAGCCGCGACGAGGACGACGAAAAAAAGCGCCACCTGCGCAAGGTCGAGATCGAGGAGCGCTTCGAGAACCTGCTCACCACGCTCGAGGCGGGCGGCGCGCTCGTGACGCATCACACGCCCGAGGCCATCGGCGACCTGCTCAACCGCTACGTGGCGCAACTGGCCGAGATCGTCCAGGCCCGCAACGTGCCGCAGTACGACATGAAGCCGGAACCCTGGGAGTGGGCGGTCTTCGAGCCGCTCTCGCGCGGGCGCCGGCTTCCCGGCCGCAACGAGACCGGGCTGACCGAGTTTCAGAAGCACCTGGCCATCGCACTGGGCCGCATCTGCCTGCAGCATGGCGCCGGGATCGCCATGAGCGAGATGGCGACCGGCGTGTGCCACGAAGCGTGGCGTATGAATGGTTAGCCGCAGACTGTAACTGCGGCGGGTGCGCCAGACGACCGGCGCACTCACTGGCCCCTGACCT
>JADLEU010000164.1 GCA_020845955.1 Anaerolineales bacterium | reverse complement strand
TGGCTCGGCCTGTACACCCTCACCTGGGTCATCGCCGGCCCGTTCCTGGGCTGGACCATCCGGGCCTTCAGCACCGTGCCGCTGCTGCCCATGCCGGAGCTGTGGCGCATTTGGGCGCTGTCGAACGTGGTGGCCTACCTCAGCGCCTACACCCTGGGCGGCCTGGGCGTTCTGCGCGAGTTTGCCCTCACCTGGCTGCTGGCCCGGTTCTACCCGGCCCCGGCGGCGCTCCTCATCGCGCTGGTGGTGCGCCTCGTGCTGACCGGGGCGGGGGTGGGCTGGGGGCTGGGGCTTTCGGCCCTGCTGGGCCTGGTGTGGAAAGGCCAACTGGCCGCCGAGACTGCCGCGGCGCCGGCCGAAGTAAAGGAGCAAGCCTGATGGGTCGGATTGTGGGCGTCGTCCCCGCCGCCGGGCTGTCGCAGCGCCTGGCGCCCCTGCCGTCGAGCAAGGAGCTGTTCCCGATCGGCTTCCACGCCGTGGAGGCCGACGGGCGCGTCACTTGGCGGCCGAAGCCGGTGGGCGTCTATCTTCTGGAGCGTATGGCGCAGGCCCAGCCCGACAGTCTGGTGATGGTCATCAACCGTGACAAGCTCGACATCCTGCGCTATTTCGGGGGCAGGGCGCTCGGCATCCCGATTTCTTATGTTGTCCAAGAAAATGCCTGGGGCATGCCCTTTGCGCTGGCCCTGGCGCATCCCTGGCTGGGGGACGACGACACGGTGCTGTTCGGCATGCCCGACACGGTGTTCTTCCCGGTCGACGCCTTCCCCTGCCTTCTTGCTGCACATAACGGCGCACGCGCCGACCTGACCCTGGGTCTGTTCCCCACCAGCAAGCCCGAACGTTTTGGCATGGCCTCCTTCGACCAGGATCGGCGGCTGATCTACACCATTGATAAGCCAGCCCAAACGGACTTAACTTACATGTGGGGCATCGGTTGCTGGAACGCGAACTTTACAAACTTTATGTCGAATTACCTGGCAGACTTGTCGTCGCCCAGCCGGGAGGTCGTGTTAGGTCAAGTCTTCCAGGCGGCCGTGGACGGTGGGCTCAACGTAAGAGTCCTGCCCTTTGAAGACGGGGAATATGTCGATATGGGCGCACCCGGCGACCTGCTGGCCGCGGTACGGCGTTTTTCGGCCGAATCCAGCTGACAATACTTTCGGATTAGGGGCGGGCAGGCCAGTCTGACCCAATTGTATCCGGAAGAATTATTGCAGCCGACCGGCAACTCGCGTATTGTAGCGTCAATACTTCTGGCTCTGGAGGAGCACCATGCGCAAACTCTTGGTTAGCCTACTGATACTCGGAATGGTTCTTGGCTATGGTTATGTCGGGACCGCCGCCGCGCAGACGGATACCACTCGGGCGCCGGGCACCTGGGTGAGCAGCATCAACATCCAGAATACTGGCTCGGGCGATGCCACGGTCACGATCACCTTCAACGACGCCACCGGGGCGGCCGCGACCACCTTCAACGCGACCCCCGTGATCCCGGCAGGTGGCTCCCGCTCGTATTATGTCCCGGCCGAAATCCCCGGCCTGGCCAGCGGGCAGTACTCGGTAGTCGTGTCGAGCGATCAGCCCCTGCAGGTGGTCGCGAACGCGACCTCCAGCGGCCCGCTGACCTCGGGCGCATACCAGGGCGTGCAGGACTCGGAAATCGCGACCACGCTGTATTTCCCCGGCTTGTATAAGGACTACTACGGTTTCTTCTCGGAGCTCGTCCTGCAGAACGCCGAGGCGACCGCCGCTACGAACGTCGACATCACCTTCTACAACCAGAACACCGGCGCGGTGGTGACCACGGTCGACAATGCCTCTATCCCGGGCAACGCCAGCCGCGTCTTCGCCTTGCAGGACCTGGGCAACGTGCCCTCGGGCAACACCAACGGCCTGCTGTCAGTAAAGGTCACGTCTGACCGCAACCTGGCCGGCATCGCCAACATCTGGAACGCGGCCACCTTCGGCCAGTTCTCAGACTACAACGCCTTCAACACCGGCTCCACCACTTCCCTGTACGCGCCGGCGCTGTACAAGGACTACTACGACTTCAACAGCGCGCTGACCGTGCAGAACCTGAACGCGTCGGGCGATGCCAGCATCCGCATCACCTACTCGAACGGCACGGTCGTCAACGACAGCCTGGTGCCGGGCCAGTCGAAGGAATACTACCAGCCGAACAACGCTTCCCTGCCGTCAGGCGACGTCGCGGGCGTCTTCTCGGCCAAGGTTGAGTCGCTCAACGGCGCCACGATCGTGGCCCTGGTGAGCGTCAACGACGGCAAGACGCTGGCCTCTTACAACGGCGCCAACGTCGCTACCGGCACCGGCACGAGCTGCCCGGTGGTGCTTAAGGAGTTCTACGACTTCTTCAGCGCCCAGACGGTTCAGAACGTGGGCAGCGTGGCTACCGACATCACCATCACCTACGCCTCGGGCCAGAACCGCGTCTTCCCGGGCGTGGCCCCGAACGGCACGGTGAACATCATCGAGCTGGCAAGCGCGGGCTCGGTGCTGCCCAACCTGTCGTCGGTCTCGGCCGTGATCACGTCCAGCAACAACCAGCCGCTGGTGGCCGTGGTCCAGGAAAACCGCATCACCCCGCAGAACGGCGACACCCTGCTGGCGTACACTTGTATCGCCCGCTAGCCAACGCCTGAGCGCCGGCCGGCTGGCCGAGCGTGGTAGAATTCGAGAGAAGCCATCGATTACGGTCGGTGGCTTCTCTTAGTTGTTAGGACAAAGCAAGGATGAGAGCGATGAGGCGAATACACCATGTATGGGTGTTATGGCTTGCAGCCCTGGCCTTGGCGGCGGGCTGCGCCCGGGCGGGCACGGCCACGCCGACCGCCGCCCCAGGCTCAACGGCCGCGCCACAGGCCACCGAAGGAGTGGGCATCGACGATGGGCGCGGCGCGACCGCGCTGGAGGCCTATCCCCCAGCCCTGGAGCAGGCCAAGAAGTGGAACCCCGACGCGGTGCTCTACCAGGTGGTGGTGACGCGGCTGATGGAGCAGAACCTGGGCCTGCCGTCCGATCTGCCAGGCTGGTTCTACATGTTCCGCGTGCCGGGCAGCCCGGTGGAATACTACGTCAAGGTCGTCAACGGCACGGTCAACGGCGTCACCGAGGCCCAGCCGGTCATCATCGGCGAGGCGCCGTACGAATACCTGCCGGTCGACATCGAAGCGCTGGTGATCAGCAGCGACGAGGCGGTGCGGCTCTTCCTGGAGAACGGCGGCCAGGCCTACCTTGAGGGGCACCCGAGCATGCTGCTCGACTACCGGCTGCTGCACATCGAGGGCCAGCCCAACCCGGTGTGGAGCCTGTTCGACGCGGCCGATCTGACCGCGCCGCCGCTGTTCAACGTCGACGCCGTCACCGGAGAGATCGTCGGCGATCCCTACCAATAGCCCCAACCGGCCGCGGTCGTCTCGGTCATAACCTCATGAGCAGCCCTCATCAGCTAAACCCGGTGAGGCGTCGCGCCATTGAACGTGCGCTGCCATTTCTGGGCGCGTTGGTGGTTTGTCTCACCTTTACGTGGCGAATCCAGGAAGTGCAGTTTCATCCAGACGAGAGCTAGTGGATTGCGACCAGCTACTACTTCGAGGCCTTTGTCACCGGTGACACCGCTTCGCCGCATTGGCAGACCAACTACTGGACCCTAACGCAGCCTCCGTTGGCGCGCTACGTGATTGCAGTCGGCCGGCTCATGGGAGGCTATCAGAGCAACGAACTCAACGTTGTGTGGGACTTTTTCCTCGACGAAGCTGCCAACGAAGCGCGCGGCGCTGTTCCCAGCGCGGGCCTGCTCTGGTGGTCACGTTGGCCGATGGCGATGTTGGCGGTGGTCTCGGCCGCACTCCTATTTCGTCTGGTAGCGGAAGTCGCCGGTCGTTGGGCCGGCCTAGTCGCGATGCTGCTCTTTGCGGGAAGCGGATACCTGAGATACACGCTCGACCGCGCAATGGGCGAATCAACGCTGTTGTTTGGCCTGCTGGCAGCTCTGGTGGCTACGGGGTATGCTGTGCGCGGAAGTTGGCTACAAAACCTTACGGCCAGATCGAGACCAGTCCGCTGGATACGACGGCTCGGGTGGATCGGGATAGCCGGCGCGGCGAGCGGCCTCGCCGGTGCCGCCAAGCTGAACGGCATCGGGATTCTCCTGGCCTGCGAGCTTGCCTGGCTGCTGGCTTGCGCGAGATGGCGGGCGCAGCGCCAGTCCAGGCAATTCTGGCTAGCCATCGGGGGCGCTGCCTTCTGCGCCGCCGGCGCGGCGACCGTGTTCGTTGGCCTGAACCCGTATCTATATCCAGATCCCATTAGTAACACCCGCGAAATGGTGCTGCAGCGCACAACGGAAATGCGCACTCAAGCGGATGTATTCCCTCAAGATCACATTGGCGACCTGCGGACTTGGGGATCCGCAGTGCCACGGCGGATATTCCAGGACTACGCTACCTTTAGTTTTCGAGCTGCCGGCCCAGTCAACGCACTCCTGGCCATCGCCGGGCTTTGGCATACTGTGAGGTATGCGTTCGAGAGGCACCCGGGACGCCGGCGCTCGCAGGCGGCGTGCCAGGTATTGCTTCTCGGCGCTGCCAGTGGCGCCGGCCCCGCCCTGATGACTCCCCTGGACTGGGACCGTTACTATCTTCTGCCCATTGTGTTTTGCACGGCTTTTGTGGCTGTTGGCGTGATAAGTTTGCTTCACTACTGGCGTGGGCTCCTCAGTTGGCGCGGAACACGCGTTGGGCTCCTATAACTACGATCCGGCTTGGCGCCACTGCCGTAACGACAACCTCGTCTACCTTCTCCGGAAGGGAAAGTGCGGTGCGGCTCCATTGGCGCAGCGCGCCGAACCACGAAACCCAAGCGCAAGAGCCGCCGGCCATTCTTAGCCTGGATCGAGGCAGATGAACATTTCGGCCCGGTTCTAGGCTTGTTGGACAGGGTGCCGGCGTTGGACATATGGCACTTCGCCGAAGTGCTAATCACGACAAGCGTCTGGTTGCGGACTCCGCCGCTGTGTCGGCCAGGATCCGGTCCACTAGAGCAAGCGCGACCTATGTCGCATGTCGCGCCTAGTACGCCTCGGCCTTTGACGGTGCGGGATTGATGGCGCGACCTGCCGGCGCGAGGCTGGCGACGCTGCCCCATCAGGGAAGGCAGCTGGGGACCGGTATCTTGCCGCAGACGCGAGTGTGGCTCCGGCTTTTGCTAGGAGAAAGCGCGGGCAGTTCAGGGTCGGCACTGGCAAGCAGAAGCTGTGACTGCCTCGATTAGGGGATAACGGGGATGGAGACGGTATAGATCGCCTGGTACGATTGGTGCTGCGTGGTGGCGGTGATAGACTGCCGCCCGCCGATGGCGTGCAACACCGTCTCGACCACCGTCAGCCCCAGGCCTGACCAGGAAGGTCCGGCGGGCGTCTCGAAAGTCTTCCACTCGTTCGACTGCGGGAAATACTCCAGCGGCGCCATCGGCTGCGCGCCGCCCTCGCCGCCCACGATGTGGACAATATTGGCCACGCTGACTATGCCCATGCGGCAGCGCGGCTGGGGCAGCGGCGCGCGCGCCTGCCAGGCCGTGCTGCCGCCATCCTGCTCCGGTGCGTATTCCTCATTCGTGGCCAGCGGCCCGGCGGCGTCCTGGCCGCCCATCACGTAGATCCGGCCGCTGGCCGCGGCCGCGCCGGAGAAGCCGCGCGCGGTGGGCATCGGCGCGCGCTCGGTCCATTCGTCCTGGTCAGGGCTATACTCGTAGACCGAGGCCACGTAGCGCTGGCCGTCCCAGCCGCCTAACAAGAACAGGTGGCCCTCGAAGTCGGCCAGCGCATAGGCGCTCAGGGCCACGGGCAGCGGCGCGCGCGTGTCCCATTCGTCCTGGCGCGGATCGTAGACTTCGAGGACGTCCGTCACGGCGCCCGACGGCTGGCGCCCGCCGGGCACGTAGATCCGGCCGCCGATGACGGCGGCGCCGACGTCGGTCACGGGCTGGGGCTTGGGCCTCAGCGTCGTCCAGGTGTTGGTGGCCGGGTCATAACGCTCGACCGTGCCGGCAATGCCGTTCACGGTCTCGCCCGCGATGGCATAGATCTGGTTCTCGTAGGTGGCCACGGCCAGGCCGGTGCGCGCCGTCGGCATGTCGGCCCGCGTAATCCAGCGGGGCAGCGGCGTGGGCGGCGCCAACGTGGGGGTCGGCGCGGCCAGCGGGCGCACGCGGACATAGACCAGCGCCAGGACGCTCACCAGCGCCACGGCGATCACGAGCGGCGACGCCCATCGCTGCCAGGCCGGCCGCGGCCCCGCCGCGGGGGCGGGTAGAGGCCCCGGCGCAAGTGACGTGGTCTGGGGGGTGGCTTCCGCTGCTTCGGCCTGAGCCGTGGGTCCCTCGTCGGCGGCCACCACCGGCGCGTCGCTCGTCACCAGCACCAATCCCTCGCGAATGGCATACAGGGCGGCCTCGGTGCGCGAGGCCGCGCCTACCTTGGCGAAGATGTTGCGCAGGTGGACCTTGACCGTGTTGGGGCTGATGACCAACTGCTGGGCGATGAGCTTGTTGCTGGCGCCGGTGGCGACCAGGATCAAGATTTCACGTTCGCGTTCGCTCAGTTCGGGCCGCTCATCACTATTCGACGTGCCGGGCGTTTGTCCTTCCACCGAACGGGGATCCATCCTGTCGATTTTACCCTGTTTCAACGGTCCCCACCCGCTGGCTCCGATCACCTGACACGTGGAATTGTCAACCCCATACCGGGGTCTGGTTACCCTTACAGTCGGTTTTGGGAGTTGGCCGAGATCCTTTGGCCATTCCATCCCGTACCTGGCGTTCTCGCGCAGCGCCCTGCGGAGCACCCTGAGCAGAGCGATGGGGCCAAGCGCGGCGGAGCGAGTGCCGGGTGAGGGATCTCCATTGCCCGGCAATCTGACACAGAGAGCGTGATGGGCGGCCACAGGTTCAAAAGCCCAACGCGCGGCACAGTGTACAATCGCGGCGTGTCCCCCCGCGCCAATCATGTGCTTCTGGCGGCTGTTTGCCTGGCCGCCGTCGTAGCGGCCATCTGGCTGGCGATCGTGCCGGCGCTGACGGCCGTCGACGTGGAACAACCGCGGCTGAACCAAGCCGCGCCGCTGCCGCAGGGTGAGGCTGAGCTCACGCAAACCCTGCGCCCGGCGCACAATGGCCTGTCGGCGGTCGAATTGCTGGCGGTTCGGTACGAAGCGCCGGCGGGCGTGGCGGCCGCGCCGGCAGCGCTGACGGTCGAACTGCGCGACGCTGCCGGGTGCATCATCGCCGCCGAGACCTTCACCACTGTCGCCCATAATGCCCCTCTGACGCTGCGCTTCGCGCCCCAGCCGCGCTCGGCCGGCCAGGTGTACACCCTGGCGTTGCGCGGGACGCGCGGCAACGCGTTAAGCGCCTGGGCTTACGGCCTAGATGGCTACACCGGCGGAGATCTGCAACACGATGGCGTGCGGCTGCCAGGTGATCTGCGCTTCACGACGACGTACACCTATCTGTGGGCCGACGTGGCTCGCGATGCGCTCAGGATGGTTGGCCGCCTGGGGCGGCTGGCGCTGCCGGCCTGGCTGGTGCTGTTCGCGCCGGGCCTGCTACTGCTATCCTTGGCGCCGCGCGCCGCGCCCGCCGGGTCCGGCCGCGCGGCGCGTTGGGGCGCGGC
>JADLEU010000163.1 GCA_020845955.1 Anaerolineales bacterium | reverse complement strand
TCGCCGGTCTCGGCCGAGGTGGCCGAGATGCTGATGTGCCCCGGCGTGAGGTCGGTGCCGGGCTTGATCTTCAGCCGGGCGGTGTGGGCGGCCTCGCGCGCGAAGATGTCGGAGGTGCGGCAGGCCTTGCGGAACTCGTCGGTGGGCAGCACCGTGCGCGTGGTGTAGTTCTTGGGGATCACGGCGGTCAGGTCGGGGAATGTGCCCTCGATGAGCTGCGAGACCAGCTCGACGCTGCCGTGATGGAAGATCACTTGGCCTCGCCCGGTGGGCAGGCTCATGTAGACCGGCTCATCGGCGGCGATGATGCGGGCCAGCTCGGCCAGGGCGCGGGCCGGGATGACGGCGTGGAGCGGCGCGCTGGCCGGCGCCGACAGGTGCGCCGTCCGCACTGCCAGGCGGAAGCCGTCGGCGGCCTCCAGCTTGAGCTGGCCGCCGTCGATGCGGGCCAGCACACCCGTCAGGATCGGCCGGGCCTCGTCGGTGGCAGCGGCAAAGGCCACCTGCGTGATCATCTCGTGGAAGTCCTCGACGTTGAGCTCGATGGCACTGTCCACACCGCCCCGCGGGCTTTGCAGGGGGTCGGCCACGGGGATGAGGGGGAATTCCTGCGCGTCAATGCCCTTGATGTGCGCGCGCGTGCGGCCGCAAGTCAGGCTGAGCGTCTGCGTGCGCGCGTTGAGATCCAGCTCCACCTTGTCCTGCGGCAGCGTGTTCACCAGGTCGACGAACGTCTTGGCCGGAAGCGTGGTGGCGCCTTCCTCCTCGATCTTGGCACCGATCCAGCAGGTGATGCCCAGCTCGAGGTTGGTGGCCGCCAGGCGCAGCCGGCCGTTATCGCTGGCCACCAGGATGTTGCCCAGCACAGGCAGGGTACTGCGCGCGGCGACGGCGCGCGAGACCACGCTGAGGCCCTTAGCCAGGTTCTCTTGCAGGCAGGATACTTTCATGACGGGTCAGCTCCGTTGAGGTGAGTGATCGGCGCGTGGCAGCCGCTGATGCTATGCCGAGCGGGCATTATACGCCGAGTCATTTTTATAGTCGAGAACAATGGACTCGTCACGCGCCTCAGCAGCCACTCAGACCTCGCGGGACAACCATCCTTGGCCAGCGCCCAACCCTCTCGCAGAGCTCCATTTGGTCAAGCTAGCCGTTTGTGTTCGTGTCCCTCGGATCTGCAAAGAAGGCCAGCGCCTTCTCGCCGTCCATCAGCACCTCCACGTGCTGGCCGTAGCGCTCGGCGGGCACGTCGATCACCTTAAGGCAGTCGATGGCCGGTTGGCCGGGCAGCACCGCCGCCAGCCGGTCGCGCGCGCGCGCCAGGAAATCCCAGTTCAAGTACTGGCTGCCCCCGCCGTCGGTTTGCACCGCCAGCGAGTAGATCTCCGATTCGACCAGGTCCTGGAAGAAGTGCGTGCCGTAGGATGGGTCCGGCGCCAAGCCCTCCGACGCCACCGACAACTCCACCAGCGCCCGCGCGTTATAGAGGTCGGCGTAGGAAACGGGCACGCCCAATTGATAATTGGCCGAGCCCCAGCGCCCTGGCCCGATAAGCAGAAAGGCCCGTCCCTCCAGGGCCTTGTTCAACCGGCCGACCACGCGCGCCACTTCCAGCCGCTCCTCCAGGCTGCCCACCTGGCTGTAGCGCTGGGGGTCCACGTAGACAATGTACTCCACCCCCGTCACCTCGCCCTCGGGGACCATCTGGTCGGTGAAAAAGAGTTTGTCGGCCGGGGGCAGGCTGAGAGGCAGCGGCGCCACCCGGCGGGCGCGCAGGCTGCTCTGCGGGCGGCACTGCAGCAGGTGCAGCTCGATGCGCGGGCGCCCGGTCCCATCCGGCCCGTTGGGCGCCAGGGTCACGGCGAACTCCATGTCGACCGGCTGCTCGTAATGCCGCGCCAGCGTCGTCAGCGTGCGTTTCATCAACGGCACGAAATCGGTGCGCTGGAGCAGGTGGTCGAAGGTCAGCACCAGCCGGTCGGGCGCCACCTGCGGCCCCAGGCTTTGCAGCGGCAGCAGGGTCTCGGCCTCCGCGTCCTTGAGCGAGGCCACCCAACGCAGCGCCGGGTAGGTGTGGTCGATGGCGGCGCGCACCGGGACGGCGGCAAAGGTATTCCGCTCCAGGTCGATGGCGTCCAGCAGGTGCTGCGAGTAGTGCTCCACGGCCTCGGGCGACCGCTCCGGCCGTAGCTGCGGGTGGCTGAGGTAGACCATGCGCGGATAGTCTTCGGCCACCCGCTCGACGGCGCGCGTGCCCAGCCCCAGCACCAGGCGCACAACGCCCTCCTCGCGGCGCAGGCGCGGGCTCCACACGATTGAGCTGTGGCTGAAGGCCACGCCGGCCAAGTCGGGGAAGAAGTAGCGCCCGTGGGCCGTGCCCTGCACTTCCTGCAGCAGGATGGCCATGCGCTCGTCGTAGTCCAGCAGCCCCATGCGCCGCCGGTAGATCAGCACATCGGGGTTGTACACGCTGGCGTAAATGCGGCGGATGGCGACCGTGAGGTCGCGCAGGTTGTCCTTGAGCGTCCCCTGGTTGGGGCAGAAGTAGCTGTAATACTTGCCGGCAAAGGAGGTGCCGAAGTTGTCTTCCAGCAGGCTGGACGAGCGCACGATCAGCGGGGTGCGCCCGACTTCCTCCAGGATGGCGCGCAGGCGGTCGGCGACTTCCTCGGGAAAGCGGGCCCGCAGGTGGGCTTCAACGATGGCGGGGTATTCGGCCCGAATGTCCTCCGCGCTCTTGTATTTCTGGTTATGCTCCAGCGTGTTGATGGCCTTGAAGTCGTAGAAGACGTTGGCGCCGACGAAGTACGAGCGCGGCAGGCTGATCTGCGCCGCCACCTCGGGCGCGGCCCGCTGCAAGATTTTCCAGGCCAGGAGCATGCCGGCGGCCTTGCCGCCGATCTTGCCGGTGCCGATGCGGCGGGCGCGGATGAACTCGAAATCGGCTACCGTGAACCAGGCCTTGGCCACGCGCACGAAGCTGAGCTGGTCACTGATGATGGTGCGGATCAGGACGACGATGATCTCTTCCAGGTGGTGGCGCACCTTGGCGCGCTCAGCCTCGGACAGCGCCTCGTACAGATGCACCTGGCGCAGCAGCAGGTCCACCGGCGCCAACTCGGGGTTGAACGTCAGCCGCACGTCGCCGGCCGGCCGGGTGCCGCGCTCGGTGATCAGCGAGTGGACAATGCGCTGGAAGAGATCGATCGGCAGGTTATAGGCAAAGTAGAAGTCGGTCAGCGTATCGCGCACGTGCGCCAGCCGCTGTTGCCAGGCCTGATCGTCCTCCTCGGCATAAGGGTTGCTCAGGCCCTCGCGGTACTGGGAGTCGATGGCCTTGGCGCGCGCTTCCTGCTCGAGCGTCCCCGGCGTGATGATGCCGCGGCTGAACAGTTCCTCGCGCATCCGTTGGCGGATAAAGCGCGCCAGGATGGGATATTGGGCGATCTGGAGGTAGAGCGCCAGGATCTTGGGCGTTTCGACGGGCAAATCAGGCATGGGCGCGGTTTCCTTTTCACCGGATTCTGCCACGAATTGCCCGAATCGGCACGCGCCAAACAGACCGGGAGACGGGCCGAAACTGGCCGCGCCTCTGGGCCCCGTCGTAGTACAGCCCGTCCACACCGTTGTTATCAAAGCTCAGGCTGTGATAATCCGGCCTGGCGCGTAGCGCCAGCTGTGCGCGATAGCCGCGATACAAGCAGTCCACTAAATCCGGATGGCTGGCCAGTTGCGTGAGCGTCTCGGCCGCCAGGGCGGTGGCCTCCGCACAGTGCCCCAGTCGAAATTGCAGGCAGCCCAACTGCGCCAGCCCGCCCCTATGCCGGCCGCGCCGCCGCTCAGCCGCGCTATCTCCAGCACCTGCTGGGCGCACTCGCCCGACTCCGCGATCCAGCCGGCGCGCTCATCCGCGCCCTTCGGCCTGGGCAACCTGCAGTTGCTCCACGGGCATCAGGTCGGCCTGGCTGGTTTGCAGCTTCTCCTACAAGCGGGCCAGGCCGGACCGGCCCACACAGGAGCGTTGCAGCTCTTCCAGCGGGATGCCGGACATGCGGCGCTTCGACACGAAGCGGGAGACTGCCCCAGCAAAGCGGAAGGCCGCCAGCGTTGGCGGCCTTCCCTAGCTCAGTGACGAAGCCGGCGCCTACAGCCAGCCGCGCAGATCCATGGCCTTCACCACCCGGTCAATCGCCACCATGTACGCCGCGTCGCGCATGTAGACATCGCGCGACTGGGCCATGCCATGGATACCGTTGAAGGCGGTGGTCATCTTCTGGTCCAGGCGGCGCAGAACGGCATCTTGCTCCCAGTAGTAGTTGGCGTCGTTCTGAACGCTCTCAAAGTACGAGACCGTCACGCCGCCGGCGTTGCACAAGAAGTCGGGGATCACGAATAGGTTGCGCTGCTTGAAGACCTCGTCGGCCTCGCGCGAAGTGGGGCCATTGGCCCCTTCGGCCACGATCTTGACCCGCGGGCTGATGCGGCCGACGTTGTCGGCCGTGATCTGCCCTTCCAGCGCCGCCGGGATCAGCACGTCGGCGTCCTTCTCGATCCAGGCATCGCCCGGCTCGATAATGTAGCCGGAGGCCTTGGCCTGCGCCTTGTCGATGGTGCCGTACTGGTCGGTGATCGATTGCAGGAAGCGCGGGTTGATGCCGTCCGGGCGGAAATAGGTGTAGGAGGTCTTGTCGTTCCGGTCGTAGCACGACACGCACAGCACCTTGCCGCCCAGTTGCTCGATGAAACCGATCGCGGCGTGCTGGGCGACGTTGCCAAAGCCCTGCAGCGCGGCCGTGCAGTTGTGCGCATCCAGCTTCAGATGCTTCATGGCCTCGCGCACGGTGTAGATCACGCCAAAGCCGGTGGCCTCCTTGCGGCCGAGCGAGCCGCCGCTGCCCACCGGTTTGCCGGTGATGACGCCGGGGGTGTACTGCCCCACCAACGTCGAATACTCGTCCATCATCCAGCCCATCATCTGCGGGGTGGTGCCCACGTCGGGGGCGGGCACGTCGTTGCGCGGGCCCAGGTTCTTCCAGATGCCCTGCACCCAGCCGCGGCACAGGCGTTCTTTCTCGCCAACTGACAGGGTGGACGGATCGACCACCGCGCCGCCCTTGCCGCCGCCCAGCGGGATGTCGGCCACGGCGCACTTCCACGTCATCCACATGGCCAGGGCACGCACCGTGTCCAGGGTCTCGTTCGGATGAAAGCGGATGCCGCCCTTACACGGGCCGCGGGCATCGTTGTGCTGCACCCGAAAGCCAAAAAACACCCGGTTGCTGCCGTCGTCCATGTGCACGGAGATCTGGAACCGAAACTCGCGCAGCGGCCAGCGCAGAATCTGGCGCACCTCACTGGCTAGCTGTAGTTGGTCGGCCACATGGTCGAACTGCGCCTGGGCGACTTCAAGCGGGTTGAACTCTGGTGCCATAGACTCCCTCCCAGAATAAATGGCGGCGGGGCCAGCGCTGTTACATGCCCTGCCGATGTTGTTCTAACGCTGCCGCCAAGGCCTGGCGGATCACCTGCGGGTTGCCCTGCCCGCGCAGCCGGCGCATCACCTGGCCGAAGAACCACTGCTCGACCGTGAGCTTGCCGGCCAG
>JADLEU010000162.1 GCA_020845955.1 Anaerolineales bacterium | reverse complement strand
TAGGCCTTGACGGCCTCCAGCCGCTCAGCCACCTTCTGGCGCGAGCCCTGCAGGCTTTCGAGCTTGGCGCGCTCCTTCGCGACCACGACCGGGGGCGCCTTGGCGGCAAAGTCCGAGCCAAGCAGACCGGCGCTCTTGGCGATCTGCCGATCCAAAGTCTCCAGTTCGCTGGCCAGGCGCTGGCGCTCGGCCGCCAGATCGACCAGGCCTTCCAGGGGTAAGTAGACCTCGGTGGCGCCGATGACCAGCGCGATGGACTGCCGGTCGCGCAGCGCCTGCGGCAGTTGGGCCACAATGCGGAGGCGCGCCGCGTCCAGCCGGGCCAGGGCGATCAGGAACGGGCGCTGCTCGGTGAGCCAATCGACCTGATCGCCGGCCACCAGGGTTGCGCCGATGCGGCGCGCCTGTTCGACCTTGTTTTCTGAGCGCGCGTTGCGGATAGCGCGCACTACTTCCTGCAGGTGGCCAAAGCGCGCCAGGGCCTCGGCATCGATGGCGCCGGCTGCGGGCCAGGCCGCAACGATCAGCGCCGGGACCTCACCGGCGGGCCTGGGAAGATGCTGCCAGATCGCTTCGGTCACAAAGGGCACGAAGGGGTGGAGCAGGCGCAGGCCCTGGTCGAGCACGTGGACCAGCACCTGCCGGGTGTGATCCTTGTCGGCCTCGCCAGCGCCCGCCAGCACGACCTTGGCGCTCTCGATGTACCAATCCGCGTAATCGCCCCACAGGAATTCGCTGACCAGTGTGCCGGCCTGCCCAAACTCGTAGGCCTCCATCAGCCGGTTCGCATCGGCAATCGTCTGGTGGAGCCGGGCTAGGACCCACCGATCGGCCAGGCTCAGCCCGGCGGCCGCGCCGCGGGGGGCCGCGGGCGAGAAGCCGGCCGGCAGGTTGCCGGTCACGAACCTGGCCATGTTCCAGAGCTTGTTGGCGAAGTTGCGGTTGGACTCCACACGCTGCAGGCTGAGGTTGAGATCGTTTCCCGGCGTCCCGGCTGTCAGCAGCGTAAAGCGCAGCGCGTCGGTGCCAAAGTCGTCCATCAACACGCGCGGGTCGACCACATTGCCGAGGGTCTTCGACATCTTGCGGCCTTCGCCGTCGCGAATGATACCGTGCAGATAGACGGTGTGGAAGGGCGGCTGGCCCGTGAACTCCAACCCAAACATGATCATGCGCGCCACCCAGAAGAACAGGATGTCGTAGCCGGTTTCGAGTACTGAGGTGGGGTAGAAGTAGGCCAGGTCAGGGGTGGGGGCGGGCCAACCCAGCGTCGAGAAGGGCCACAGGCCCGAGGAGAACCAGGTGTCGAGCACGTCCGGGTCCTGCGTCAATTCGGTGCTGCCGCAGGTGCCGCAGGCGGTGGGATCGGTGCGGCCGGTGGTCATGTGGCCCTTGGGGCAATACCACACGGGGATGCGGTGGCCCCACCAAAGCTGCCGGCTGATGCACCAATCGCGGATGTTCTCGAGCCAGTTGAAGTACACCTTTTCGAAGTGCTCCGGCACGATGTGGATCCGGCCGTCGCGCACGGCTGCCAGGGCGGCCTCGGCCAGGGGCTGGATGGTCACGAACCACTGCGTGGAGATCATCGGCTCGACGATCTCGCCGCCGCGTTGGGAGCGAGGCACGTTGAGAGTATACGGCTCGCTCTTGATCGTCAGTCCAGCCCGCTGCATATCGGCCCACAAGCGCTGGCGCGCCTCGAAGCGGTCCAGGCCTTGATAAGGCCCGCCCGCCTCGGTCACACGCGCCTCGCGGTCGAACATGGAAATGATCGGCAGGCCGTGCCGGGCCCCAATCTCGTAGTCGGTGGGGTCATGGCCCGGTGTGATCTTGAGTGCACCCGTGCCAAAATCACGACTGACGGCTTCGTCGGCGATGACGGGCACTTCGCGGTCGAGGATTGGCACCAGCGCGGTTTGCCCGATGAAGCGCTGAAAGCGCTCGTCGGCCGGGTGCACGGCCAGGCCGGTATCGGCCAGGATCGTCTCTGGCCGGGTAGTGGCGACCGGGATATACGCGTCGGAGCCCTTCAGGCGGTACTTGAAATAGTAGAGCTGGCCGGGCTCCTCGCTATACTCCACTTCCAGGTCCGATACGGCGGTCTTTAGGCCGGGGCTCCAATTGATCAGGCGCGGGCCGCGGTAGATCAGGCCCTTCTCGTACAGGCGCACGAAGGCCTCGCGCACGGCCAGGCTCAGGCCGGCGTCGAGGGTGAAACGCTCGCGGCTCCAGTCACAAGAAGCGCCCAGCCGCCGGAGTTGATCGTAAATGATGCTGCCGTACTTGCGCTTCCATTCCCAGGCGCGCGCCACGAAGGCGTCGCGGCCCAACTCCTCGCGCGTGACTTCCTCGGAGCGCAGCAGTTCTTGTTCGACCACCAGTTGGGTCGCAATGCCGGCGTGGTCCGAGCCGGGCACCCACAGGGTGGGCTCGCCGCGCATGCGATGATAGCGGATCATCAGGTCTTCGACCGCGACAAACATGGCGTGGCCCAGATGCAGCTCGCCGGTGATGTTGGGCGGCGGAATGGGGATCACGAAAGGCTTGCGACTTGGATCGAAGCCCGCCTGGGCGGGATCGTTGGAGGGCTTGAACCAGCCGTTCTCTTCCCACCAGGCATAAAGCCGTTGTTCGGTGGCGCGGAAGTCGTAGGTCTTGGGCAGGGTCGCGTCAGACATGGTGGCCGAGTCCTCACTCGAATAGCAGCACGAGCTTTTTCAGCTCGCCAGGGTCGATCTGCTGCGGGCTGCCCTGGTCCAGGTAGAACAACAAGTAGAGTGCGGGATCAGTCGTCTGTTCGACGGGGATCCCGCTCAAGACGGCCACATCGCGCTCCAGCACCGCATCACCGCCCGCCAGGTCAACCCGGCTCCAGCGGTGATCGTCGTGCGCCTGGTAATACAGGTAGTGAGTCAACTCGACGTCCACGAACACCTCGGCTCCAGGGTTGAGCCGCTCCTCGGCCACGTCCATGCCGGTGCACAGGGCCAACAGGCAGTCGTCAGTAAACCTGAACCCGGGCTGCAGCGCCTGAAAGTTCTGGTCGGTGTTGAAGACGTTGAGCTTCAGCGGCGCAGGCGCCGGCATGTGGACGCGCAGCGTAAACGGCGCGCGCGCCAATCCGACCGCAGCGTTGACTTCGGGCAGGGCGGCGCCGCCCTGTACGATCTCGACCGCCCAGTTGCCCACGGCAGAGCCGGCATTGGCCGACGGCGCGCCCGTCGGGTCCGGCGGAGCGGTCGATGCCGGCTCAGTCTCTCCTACGGCCGCCGGGGACTGGCCGGGCAGCGCCGTAAGTGGTGTGGACCGGTCGCAAGCGACAGCAAGCAGCGCCAGGGCCGCGAGTGCGGCCCCTGCGAACCAGGCCGAGCGGCGGGCTGTAGGCAGTGGAAGAGACGGCATGCGTTATTGACCTCCATCCGTTGTCGTTGCCGGACCTCGTGGGCTGGCCGATGGCTCGAAGCGGTTGACCGTGACGGTTGCCTTACCCACGCCGCCCTTGCCGGAGTCAGTGGCCAGGATATGGGCAAGTCCCGGCAGTGCTTGCAACGGTGACATATGCCTCTCCGAGCGCCCTTAAACACAACCGCCCTTTCGCCGTTGAGGGCGAAAGGGCGCCGGCCGCTTCCGTGGTACCACCTCAGTTTCCCACCCGCGGGCGGGACACTCTGCGCGCGCTATCGGGCGCACCCGCGCCGTTTTACTGAGTCCGCGTCCAACTTGGGCGGGCTGTTGCACGGCGAGCTCACGAGCGACCTTCGGCGGCGGCAGTCTGGGGGGGCTTCCAGCCGGTGGCCCGCCGTCTCTATCAGTGCCGGGCCGCCTACTCCTCTCGATCAAGGCCAGTATTTAAGTAGCAGGATTATACCATAAGGGTCAGGCTTCAAAGACGATTTCGCCGTCACAGATGGTCAGCAGCGGTCTGACCTCCAGAAGGGCCTCGGGCGGCAGGCTGAAAACGTCTGCCGAGAGGAGCACAAAGTCGGCCAGGTAGCCGGGCCGCAGCTGGCCTTTGATATGCTCCTGGAACTCGGTATACACGCGCCGCGCAGCGCCTGCCAGGCGAAGCTCAGCGCCCGGTAATCGGCGGGCCCACCCAACTTGCCGCTGGCCAGGCCGCCGCTGCGGCCGCAGTGCTGAGGCAGGCCAACTGCCGGCCGCGCACGGCCAGCGCTTCGGCCGACGGCGCATTGGAGCCGGGTTCGGCGGTAAAGACTCGGGCGTTGACGACGATCAGGTCAGCCGTAGGCTAGACGCCTTCTGGCCGATGCCGGCTGCCGGTCGAAATCGCCATGAGCGAGCTTTGACAGCCTCAGGCTCCCCCGCTAGAATCGATTGCGCGAACTTGGGAGATCGAGAATGGCACGAGTCAGTTCACCACAAGAAGTCTTCGACGCCATGCCCGGCCGCTTCTTGCCTGAGCAGGCCGGCGATCTGCGGGCCACGATCCAGTTTGACTTGAGCGGCCATGGGGGCGGGCAGTGGAATGCGGTCATTGCCGACCGGCAGTTAACGGTCAACCCGGGCGTGGCGCCAAACCCCAGTGTGACGTTTAGCGCCGCCGCCCAGGATTATGTGGCCATGATCAACGGCGAACTCCACCCAATGCACGCCTTCATGCAGGGTCGGATTAAGGTGCGCGGTGATTTGCCCTTGGTCATGAAGATGCAGAATCTGTTCTCGTTCAAGTGACCGTTTGACCTGCCGGCGCCCGCCCCTGGCTGGGCCGGGGCGGCGCCTTAGAGACGCCTGGCCGCTATTCTAAGGCACGCACCACCTCCACGCCGTTCAGCTTCAAGCTATACAAGAAGATCAAGTGCAGCAAATCTCCGGCGTGCGGCACGGCGCCCAACTGCTGGGCGGCCGGCACCGGCAGGTCAAACGTCTGGGCGCAGTTGGCCGGCACGATGATGCGCTGGCGCAGCTGATGGGCATTGGCGCGCAGGCGCAGATGCATCGCCAGCTGATAGGTGCACAGATCGGTGCAGTCGCCCACGCAGATGAAGGTTTCGACCTCGGGGTGGGTCTGCAGCCACTCGCCGAAGCGGGTGTTTTGCGCTGGATGGATTGAGTTCTTGGTGATGGTGGTCATAGCCCGGTAGAAGGGCAAAGCCTGGATCTCCGGCACCGCCTCGGCCTCGGGCGTGCCGCGCACGGCATGGTGCGGGAATTGCCCGAACTCGACCGCGTCAGGCTCATGCGTATCCTGAATCAGCACCAGCCGGCGCACGCCGGCCGCGTGCGCGCGCTGGAAAACGTCAACAACCGGTGCGATGATGCCCTGGATGCGGGGCGACGCAAGCGGGCCGGAAATGCAGAACCCGTTGATGACGTCGACTGAGACAATGGCCACGCGGCCAGGCTCGGCGCAGAGCTCGGCGAGCGACAGCACGGGGAGTTTGTCTTCCCACTCGGCGACATAGCGCAGGAAAGGCTCACTCTGGCGAATCATGTCGTTGGCGTTCATCAGATGCCTCCTTCACCCCCCACGGAAATAGGCGGCGCGCTTTGACCTCCATAACGGCGTTGCGCTTATAGCGATAAAGCCGCGCCGGGCGGCCCTGGCCCTCGCTCTCGCGGTAGCGTGGGGTCTCAGCTAAGATGTCGGCTTCCAGAATCCGGCGACGGAAATTACGCTTGTCGAGCTTCTCGCCCAGGACGATCTCGTAGGCGGTCTGCAGCTCGGTCAGCGTAAACTCGTTTGGCAACAGCTCGAAACCCACCGCCGTGTATTCGAGCTTATAGCGCAGCCGGCGCAGCGCGTAACGCAGGATTTCGGCATGGTCGAAGGCCAGCTCGGGCAGGTTATTCACTGAGTGCCAGCGCACTTCGGCGTCCTCGGTGCCGCGCGGCGGGGCCGCGCCGGCCAGCAGGGCGAAGTAAGCAACACTGATCACGCGGCCGCGCGGATCGCGGCGCGGCGCGCCGAAAGTATAAAGCTGCTCCAGATAAGCGCCTGGGACATCCGTTACTTCGGGGAGCCTGCGCCGGGCCGCGTCATCGAGCGTTTCGGGCGGCCGCACAAAACCACCCGGCAGGGCCCAGCGGCCGCGGAACGGCGCGGCCCCGCGGCGGGCGAGCAGCACCTGCAGGTCGTGGGCGCGGACGCTGAATACAGCCAGATCTACGCTCACTGCCAGCCGGTCCGCCAGGGCGGGCAACTCCGCTTCACTCATCGTTCCACTCCGGTTGGTGTCAACGCTACACGAAGTCGCGAGTATAGGGAGGATGCCAGGAAAGTCAATTGGCTCGGGCGCCGGTTTCAGCGGCAACCCGTCTTGCAGGCTGAGCCGGAGCAGTTACAATGCGCAGGTTTGGCGCTCGCGCGGCGTCCCGGCGCGGGCTTGAGGAGCGTCAATGCTAGAAGCGTTTGCCAACCGCATCGCGAGCACCCCCTGGCAGCGGCACGCGCTCTTTCTCGTGGCCACCCTCGCAACCGTCGTCCTTGTCGGCTATCACTTTGGCACCTTCGATCAGACAATCCACATCCCTTTCCTGAAGAAATACGCTCAGCCAGAGCTCTTCCCCAACGACCCATTTCTAGAGCTGCGCACGCAGCACTACTCCTACTTCTGGTTCTTCTTTCAACCGTTCTACCGGGCGGGCGTGCTCGAGATCGCGCTCTTCGGCGTCCATCTGGCCGCCACCTACGGCACCTTCTGGGCGCTCTGGGCGCTGAGCCTGACCCTGTTCGAGAGCCCGCTGGCAGCGCTCCTGACCGTGGTGGTGTTCGTCTGGCCCCACATTGGCTTTGCGGGCTTTCCCGTGATCGAGTTCAGCCTGCTCAACCGCACCTTCGTGCTGCCCTGGCTGCTTGTGGCCATCGACCTGTTTCTCCGGCGGCGTTGGGTGGGGGCGTTTGCCCTGCTGGGCGTGATGTACAACCTGCACGTCATTTCGGCCCAGTTCGTGCTGGCCATGTTCCTGTTGGCGGCCGTAGTCCAGTTGCGCCAGATCGGGTGGCGCAGCCTGGCGCTGAGCTTGCTGCTGTTCGTGATCGCCGCCGCGCCGGTGCTGATCTGGAAGCTCGCTGGCTCGCCGGTAGACTTCAGCGTGCGGCCCGAGTGGTTCGCCATCATCGCGCGTGGCACACTATATAACCTGTTCTACCTGTTTCCCCCCTATCCGCACATCCTGTTGATCTCCGTCAGCGGGCTGGCGGCTCTGGCGCTCTTTGCTGTGGCGCGCCGGGCTAGGCGGGCGACGCCGCGCGACCAGACCGTAACGATCTTTGTCGTCGCGGGGCTGATCATCCTGGCCGTCCAGGTGGTGACGGCCCAATGGCTGCCGATCACCATCGTCATCCAGTCGCAGATCATCCGTGCCGGGCTGTTTGTCCTGATTTTCGGGCTGTTGTACTTCGCCTGGTACGTCACAGAGCAATACCGCCGCCGGGCGCAGTCACGGGCTGATCTGGCCGTCCTGGCCGGCGCGCTGGTGTTCTCGGCGCTGCCCGTTGTGCCCCTGTTGGTCTGGGCGCTGCAGCGGCTGGTGCGCAGCCCGGCCTGGCGCCAGGCAGCGGCCTGGATCACGCTGCTGCTGTCCGTCGCGGGCACCATCGTCATCGCTGCTGCCTACCAGGTGTGGTCACCTGGATTGCACCTGTACGGACCGGACACGGCCTGGGAAGACGCCCAAGTCTGGGCGCGCGATCACACGCCGCTGGAGGCCCGCTTCATTACGCCGCCGCACATCTGGTGGCTGTATCAGTCGGACTGGCGTGTCTTTTCCGAGCGCTCGACCGTGGCTACGCTGTCCGAGCTGCTGGAGGCGGCCTTTGCGCCAGACTATCTGCCCTATTGGCAGCCGCGGTTCGAGGCGCTGGCGCCGGGCGCGCTCGGGCAGTTCCGAGGCGACTTTTTCGAGAACAAACGGCTCACCGCAGCCGCGTTTTATAGTCTGTCGGCGGGCGACTTTGCCCGGCTGGGTGAAACCTTTGGCGCCGACTACCTGGTCGTCGAGCAGCCTCACGACTATGCCCTGCCGCTGGTGTACGAAAACTCGGGGTACCGCATCTATGCGCTGGCCGAGTATTGACCCTGGGGCCGCAGCCGTGCTATACTCGCGCCACGATGTCAGCCAGGTTCATGGGTTTGACCGGCGCGAACCCTAAGCACACCGACGATCCCTTGCAGTTCCGCCGGGTGCGCCGACACGCCTGCTGATCCGCGCAGATTGCCGATGCCGATAGCCGCCCGGGCCGATGTGCCGGGCGGTTTCATTTTGCCGCCATGCACGCCGGTCCACCGACTTGCTGCGAGGAGGTCTATCATGTACAAAACGCATACCTGCGGCGAGCTTCGTTCCGACCATATCGGCCAGACAGTCACACTGGCCGGCTGGGTCAATGCGCGCCGTGACCACGGCGGCCTGATCTTCCTCGATCTGCGCGATCGCTGGGGGCTGACGCAGGTCGTGGCCAACCCCGAGCTGTCGCCCGAGGCGCATGCCAGCGCCGCTCGGGTGCGCAACGAGTACGTACTGCGCGTCACGGGAGTGGTGCGCGCCCGTCTGCCCGGCAAGGAGAACCCCAAGCTGGCGACCGGCCACGTCGAACTGGAGGTGCAGCAGCTCGACCTCCTCAACGCCGCCAAGGCGCCGCCCTTCCTGATCAACGAGGAGCAGACGGTGGACGAGAACCTGCGCCTGAAGTACCGCTACCTCGATCTGCGCCGCGAGCGCATGCGGCGCAACCTGCAGCTGCGGGCCGACGTGGTCAAGTTCATCCGCGACAGCCTGCACGCTCAGCGCTTCATTGAGGTGGAGACGCCGATTCTGTTCAAAACCACGCCCGAGGGCGCCCGCGACTATCTGGTACCCTCGCGGGTGCATCCGGGCAGCTTCTACGCGCTGCCGCAGTCGCCGCAGCAATTGAAACAGCTGCTGATGGTAGCTGGCGTGGAGCGCTACTTCCAGATTGCGCGCTGCTTCCGCGACGAGGATCAGCGGGTCGACCGCCAGCCGGAGTTTACCCAGCTAGACCTGGAGATGTCGTTCGTCACGCGCGAAGATGTGATGGATTTGATCGAGAACGTATTTACGGCTATGGTCGAGCAGCTCGTGCCTGAGAAGCGGCTCTTCGCCAAGCCCTGGCCGCGCTTCAGCTACCAGGCAGTGATGGACCGCTTCGGCAAAGACAGCCCCGATATCCGCTTTGGGCTGGAGCTCAAGGACATCACGGACCTGGCGCCGCAAAGCGGCTTCAAAGTCTTCGCCGACGCGGTCGCGCGCGGCGGGCACGTGCGCGGGATTAACGCCAAGGGACTGGGCGGGTACACGCGCAAGCAGATCGACGAGCTGACTGAGTTCGTGAAGAGCTTCGGCGCCAAAGGACTGGCCTATCTTGCGGTGGAGGCCCCCGGCGGACACCGGTCGACGTTTGCGAAGTTCCTGTCGCCCGACCTGCTAGCCGAGCTCGTTCGTCGGCTGGAGGCCGAGCCGGGTGACCTGCTGCTGTTCGTCGCCGACCAACCAGCCGTGGTGTACGAAGCGCTGGCGCGGCTGCGCGTGGAAGTGGCCGACCGGCTGCAGCTGCGCGACGACAGCCTGCTGGCTTTCTGCTGGGTGGTCGATTTCCCGTATCTCAACTGGAGCGAGGCCGAGCAGCGCTGGGATCCCAGCCATCACCTATTCACCGCGCCGATGGAGGCGGACGAGCACTGGCTCGATACCGATCCGGGGCGAGCGCGCGGCCAGCAGTACGACCTGGTGCTGAACAACTTCGAGGTCGGCGGAGGCTCGATCCGGATCCACCGCCGCGATCTGCAGGAAAAGGTTTTTCGGCTGATCGGCCTCGATGTGGAGGTCGCGCGCGAGCGTTTCGGGCACCTGTTGGAAGCGTTTGAGTACGGCGTGCCCCCGCATGGGGGCATTGCGCCAGGCATTGACCGTCTGACGATGATTCTAGCCGGCGAGCCGAACATCCGCGAAGTGATTGCCTTCCCGAAGAACCAGGCAGCGATGGACGTGATGGCTGGGGCGCCCTCGCCGGTTGACCCGCAGCAGCTCGCCGAGCTGCACATCGCGGTAACCGAGACGGAACCAGCCTGACCGCGTCCATGGTGAACAGTGCCGGCCGCCCCGCGTTGCGGTTTCGTTCAAGTCATGGTATATGTAAGGTCGTCCCTGCTGTGAGCGTGATGCTGTCGTGCCGTTTTGAGCCAACACCGTTACTTTGGGGACTAATCTCAGACCAGGAATGCGTTAGGCTTCGGCCAAGGCAGACCCGGCCGGGCGGTCCCCACCCTGCGAAAGCAGGTTCAAAACTTGGCAGCACACGGCATGGCGGGGCGCGCTGATCCCGAGAGCCGCCAGCGAATCGGCGGCTCTCACGCTTTTTGTGGGGCTGCCTAGCGATAGGAGCGCCGGCGGCGCCGCCCGCCGTACCAATTGCGCGCCCGACCATACCAATAATAGCGGTGGCTGCGCCGGTAGGACTGGCTGTGGAAGCGCGCCAGCCAGAGCCGGAAGTCGCGGATCACGACGGCGGCCAACCCGACGATCAATCCTGCGGCCAGATTGCTCAGCGGATCCCAGATCGCCAGACCCCACCCAGCTACAACAAACAGCGCCAGGGTCAGTAAATCCCAAATCTGGTTGCGGTAACGGCCGCGCTGAATGGGAAAGCCGAAGGTCAGCAGCAGACCCAGGATCAAGCCACCCAGGCCAAAGACAACCGGCGGGATCGTCATGGCAGTCTCCTGATCAGCAGTCGGGGGCGCGCGTCCGGCCATGATAGCACAGCGGGTGCATTTGGGACACGCGCCGCTGCCGGTGGGTCGGGCGACAGGGGCCAGGCCTGGCCCGGTCCACGGCCATGCGGGCATGCGGGGCCGGACTTGATTAAAACTGCGCGTAATGCTAAAATCATCACTGTTAGATGTCGATAAGGGTGGATGGGAAACGTGGGCAGCCCCCACGTTTCTGCGTATATATGGCGGTGGCTCGGCCGGTATTGGTCTGGCGGCTTTGCTGAAAATGGCGCCGGCTCTGCAGTGGGGAGAAGCACCTAGCTCATGAAAAGCGAATTTGCCTTAGCGTTCAATGAAATTGCCGAGCACAGCAAGCTCAAGCGAGAAGTCATTCTTGATGCGCTCGAGAACGCGATGGTGACGGCCTATCGGAAGGCAGTCAACGCCTCTGCGGCGCAGCACGTTGTCGTTAAGGTCGACCCGGCGACCGGCGGGATCAAGGTCTACGCCGAGAAGGAAGTCGTCGAAGATGTGCTGGAGGCCAACACCGAGGTGGCGCTGGAGGAGGCGCGGCTGGTCGACCCAGGAGCACAGTTGGGCGACATGGTGACGGTGGAGGCCACGCCGCGCAACTTCGGCCGGATTGCGGCCCAGGCCGCCAAGCAGGTTATCCTGCAGCGCATCCGCGAGGCCGAGCGCGAGAGCCAGTACCAGGAGTACATCCAGCGGGAAGGCGACATCGTCAACGGCACGGTGCAATCGGTCACGGCGCAGGGGGTGACGCTGGGGCTGGGCCGCACGGAGGCTACGCTTCCGCGCAATCAGATGGTGCCTGGCGAGCGCTACCACGCGCACGAAAAGGTGCGGGCCTACGTGCTGGAAGTGCGTAAGACTACGCGCGGGCCGCAGATCATCGTCTCGCGTTCGCACAAGGGCATGCTGCGCCGGCTGCTGGAATACGAGGTGCCAGAAATCTACAACGGCGCCGTCGAGATCAAGTCCATCGCGCGCGAGCCGGGTCAGCGCTCCAAGGTGGCGGTGGCGGCCGTGCAGGAAGGGGTGGACCCGGTCGGCGCCTGCGTCGGCATGCGCGGCGTGCGCATTCAATCGATCGTCCGCGAGCTGAGCGACGAAAAGATCGACGTCATCGAGTGGAACCCCGACCAGGCCATGTTCATCGCCAAGGCGCTGAGCCCGGCCCGCGTGACGGCGGTCTACCTCAACGATGACCCGCTCTCCGGCCGTACGGCCATGGTGGTGGTGCCCGACGACCAGCTCAGCCTGGCGATTGGCCGCGAGGGCCAGAACGCGCGGCTGGCTGCCAAGCTGACCGGCTGGCGCATAGACATCAAGAGCTTGACCGAATCGGCCACCGACGCCAACCGCAAGTTGCTGGAAGAGCCCGCCTTCGCCGAGACGGCGGCTTCCAGCCCTGAATTAGTGGCGTCGGCCGGCGCTGCCCTGGCCAAGAAGGCCGAGGGCAAGCCCATCACGCCCGAGGAATATCAGCAGCTGGCCAAGCTGGTCGAGTTGGTCGAGAAGCGGGTGGCCAAGGGCCGCCAGGAAGAGCGCGCGGCCAAGGAGGAGAAGGTCGCCGAGATCAAGGCCACCATCCCGGCTGTCGCCTACCAGGTGCCCTTGACCGAAGCAAGCCTCTCGGAGCGCGCGCAGCGCGTCTTGGCGGAGGCCGACTTCCAGACGGTGGGGCAAGTCATGGAGCAGCTGGCGCTCGACGAAGATCGCATTCTGGGCCTGGAGGGTTTCGGGCCCAAGATGATGGAGGATCTCAAGGCTGCCTTGGCCGCGGTGCAGCTGCCGGAAGCTGAGGTCGAAGCCCCGCCAGCTGAGTCGGCTGTGGCCGAAGCCGAGCCGGCTGCGGCTGAAGCGCCTGCGCCGGCCGTAGTGGAAGCCGCCGGCGAGCCCAGCGCGGCCGCAGCCGAAGTGGCGGCCGAACCCGCGGCGGCGGAAGCCGAGGCCGCGGTCGTCGAAGCCGCACCCGAGGCGGCAGTGGAAGTTGAGCCGGCAAGCATCGCGATCGAGGAAGAACTCGACGAAGACGCTGAAGACAAAGACGCCGACGAAGACAGCGACGACGGCAAGAAGAAGGGCAAGAAGAAGGGCAAGAAGAAGGGGGCGGTTGAGATTACGTACGACGAAGACCTGGGCATGTTCATTACGCGCAAGAAGCGCAAGCCGGGCCGCGCCAAGGATGACATTTTCGGCGTTCTGGATGAGGAGTAAGGCCTGGCTTGCAGGCGCCTCGGGGCGTCCCGCGTGAGCGGCTCGCAACCCCCGCCGGCTCGCCGTCGGCCCAAGCGGACGCCGACGCCGCGACACGCCCCCCAGCGCACGTGCGTGGGGTGCCGAACCGTCCAGCCCAAGCGCGAGCTGGTGCGCCTGGTGCGCCGGGCCGACGGCAGTGTGGAGGTTGACCCGACGGGCAAGGCGGCTGGGCGCGGCGCTTATTTGCACAACCGGCTCGGCTGCTGGCAGGTGGCTTTAGGGGGCCGGGCGCTTGAACAGGCGTTGAAGGCGGGCTTAACCGAGGCTGATCGAGCTCGGCTGTGGGCTCAGGCCGAACAGTACAGCGATGACGACGATTGACGGCGGCTACGACCGCCGCCCAGCACGATGAGGCGAGGGTGCCAAACCCGGCGCAGCTAATCTAGCGCTCGCGCGGCCTTCCGGTCCGGGCTCGCTCGCCTCGCAGGCGGCTGCGCTCCTGGTGCAGCGCATAGGAGGTGTGAATGAGCGAGAACGGGCGCAAAGTTGTGGAAGTGCCGAGCGTCATAACCGTGCGGCAGTTGGCCGAACTGGTCAAGGCCAGCCCCATCGACATCATCAAGCACTTGATGAGCAATGGGGTCATGGCCAACATCAATCAACAGCTGGACTACGACACGGCTGCGATCGTGATCCAGGAACTTGGCTACGAAGCCAAGCCCGAAGCAGTCCCCGTCCCCGAAGAAGAACAAGAAGAAGCCGTCCAGTCGCCAGAGTGGCGGCGCGTGATTGAGGCTGAAGCCGCCGAGAGCCTGGCCGTGCGTCCGCCGGTCGTGACCATCCTGGGCCACGTCGACCACGGCAAGACTTCGCTGCTGGACGTGATCCGCAAGGCGAACGTGGCTGCCGGCGAGGCGGGCGGCATCACGCAGCACGTGGCGGCCTACCAGGTGGAGCACAACGGCCGCAAGATCACGTTCCTGGATACCCCTGGCCACGAGGCCTTTACGGCCATGCGCATGCGCGGCGCGCAGGCGACCGACATCGCGATCCTGGTAGTGGCGGCGGACGACGGCGTGATGCCGCAGACGCGCGAGGCCTATGCCCACGCCAAAGCCGCCAGGGTTCCCATCATCGTGGCCCTCAACAAGATCGACAAGCCCAATGCTAACCCCGACCTAGTCAAGCAGCAGTTGGCCGAGATTGGCCTGGCGCCCGACGAGTGGGGCGGCAAGACCATCGTGGTGCCGGTCTCGGCCCGGCAGAAAATTGGCATCGAAGACCTGTTGGAGGCCATTCTGCTGATCGCCGACGACACCGACATCAAGGCCAACCCGGAAGGCGTAGCGGCTGGCACCGTCATCGAGGCCGAATTAGACAAGGCCAAGGGCGTGGTGGCCACGCTGCTGGTGCAGAACGGCACACTGCGCGCCGGCGATACCATCGTGGCCGGCACGACCAGCGGCAAGATCCGGGCCATGTTCAACGATCGCGGCCAGGCCATTCGCGAGGCGCCGCCGTCGCTGCCAGTGGCGGTGCTGGGATTGTCAGGCCTGCCGGCACCGGGCGATCTCTTCCGCGTGGTCGGCAGCGACCGCGAGGCGCGCATGATCGTCGCCCAGCGCAAACTGGACCAGAAGTCGGCCGAGGCGAAGCCGGGCGAGACCCTAAGCCTGGACCAGGTTTTCGCGCGCTTCCAGGCTGGGCTGGCCAAGGAGTTGCCTTTGATCGTGAAGGCCGACGTGCAGGGCTCGCTGGAACCGATCGTAACGCAGTTGGAGAAGCTGTCGACCGGCGATGGACCCCGGGTGAACGTGCTGTATGCCGAGACCGGCAACGTCACGGAAAACGATGTGATGCTGGCGGCGGCCTCCAACGCGATCATCATCGGGTTCTCGGTGGGCATCGACGGCTCTGCCCAGCGCCTGGCTGAGGCCAAGGGGGTCTCGATCCGGCAGTACGACGTCATCTATCGTGTGACCGAAGATATCGAAAAGGCGCTTAAGGGCCTGCTTGGCCCTGAATACAAGTCCGTGATCCTGGGCCGGGCGGAGGTGCGCGCGGTCTTCAAAATCGGCAAGCTGGGCAACGTGGCCGGTTGCAGCGTGCGCGAAGGCGAGCTGCGCCGCAACGCCAAGCTGCGGGTGCTGCGGCAGAACAAAGTCGAGTTCGACGGTGAGATCGCGTCGCTCAAGCACGAAAAGGAAGATGTGCGCGACGTCCAGAAGGGCCACGAATGCGGCGTGGCGCTGAAGGATTTCGACGCCTTCAAGGTGGGCGACATCCTGGAATGCTACGTTGTGGAGCGCGTTAACTAGCGCGCGGCGCTTGAGGCATGCCGTCTCAACTCCGCCAGAAACGAGTGGCCGACCGCCTGCAGCGCGAAGTCTCCCATCTGATCCAGCAGGAGATGAATGACCCGCGCCTAGCGCTGGTTACGGTCACGGTGGTCAACGTCGACCGCGAGCTGGAATATGCGAATATCTTCGTCTCCACCGTGGGCGATGCGGCCCGCCGCAGGGAAGTCATGCAGGTGCTCAACAACGCCAAGGGCTTCATCCGGCGCGAAGTCGCACGCCGGGTGCAGCTGCGCCGGGCGCCGGAGCTGATCTTCCATTGGGACCCGTCGCCCGAAAAGGCCGAGCACATCGCGCAGCTCCTGGATGACCTCAAGGCCGCCAGCCGCACCGCCGCATCACCTGCGCCGCCGGAGGCAAAACCGCCTGATGACGACCCCCGCTGATTTGACCGCTGCTCGCGCGCTGCTCGCGGCGGCCAGCCGCGTGCTGCTGATTACGCACGTCAATCCTGATGGCGACGCCATCGGCTCGCTGCTGGGCTTCGGCCTGGCGCTCCGTGCGGCCGGCAAGGCTGTAGTGATGGCCTGCGCCGATCCGGTGCCGGATCTGTTTCGCTACCTGCCCTCGGCCGGCGAGATCACGGCCAAGCCCGCCGGCGCTTTTGACTGTGTCGTCGTGCTGGATGTGTCGGAGTTCGCTCGGATGGGCGCCCTGGGCGCGGCCCTAGACCGCCAGCCCGATCTGGTCTTTGACCACCATGTCACCAACCCTGGCTTCGGCGCGCTAAATATCATCGAGGTCGCCGCGGCTTCGACCGCCGAGTTGGTGGCCGAGCTGCTGCCGGATCTGGGCCTAGCGCTCAGCCAGCCAGTGGCCGAGTGCTTGCTGACGGGCCTGGTGACAGACACGCTTGGGTTTCGGACGTCCGGCACGACGATCAAGACGTTGGGGATTGCCCAGCAGCTCATGGCGGCCGGCGCCAAGCTGAACACGATCTACGACCTGGCGCTCTTCAAGCGGTCTTATAGCGCCGTGCGGCTGTGGGCCCAGGGATTGGCCCGGCTGCACCTCAAGCACGGCATCGCCTGGGCTTTGCTACCGCTGGAGGCTCGCAAGGCGTCTGGCTTCCAGGGGATCGGCGACGCCGACCTCATCAACGTGGTGGCCTCCATCCGCGAAGCTGAGGTGGCGATCGTCTTTGTCGAGCAGGCCGACGGCAAGGTCAAGATCAGCTGGCGCTGCGGACCGGGCTTGAATGTGGCCGCCATCGCCATTGAGTTCGGCGGCGGAGGCCACGCGCCCGCGGCGGGCGCCGAGGTGGCCGGTACCCTGGAGGAAGTCGAGAAACGCGTCCTGGCGGTGACCCGGGCCCGGCTCAAGGCCAACGGAGTCCCGGCCGAGACTTGAGCAGCGCCTGCTCTCAGCCATGCCAGACTTGCGCGGCATTCTGCTGCTCGACAAGCCGACCGGCCCGACCTCGCACGACATGATCTACGCCGTGCGCCGGGGCACGGGCCAGCGCCGCGTGGGTCACGCGGGCACGCTGGATCCATTGGCGACCGGCCTGTTGATCATCTGTCTCGGCTCGGCCACGCGCCTGAGCGAGTATCTGGCAGCCAAAGACAAGCGCTACGTTGCGAGGCTGCGGCTAGGGCAGACGACGACCACTTACGATGCGCAGGGGAAGGTCGTGGCCGAAAGTCTGGCGCTGCCTGGCCGAGCGGCCGTGGAGGCGGAACTGGCAGCGCTGCGCGGCCCGGGCTACCAGGTGCCGCCCGCCTATTCAGCCATCAAGCTTGGCGGTCAAAAGGCCTACGAGCTGGCGCGCCGGGGCCAGCCGGTGACGCTGGAGGCGCGCCCCGTCGAATTCTACGCCCTCGAGCTGACCGCCTGGGAGCCGCCGGAGTGCGTGCTCGCAGTGCACTGCTCGGCCGGAACCTATATCCGGTCGCTGGCGCACGACCTGGGACAGCGGCTGGGCTGCGGCGCGCATCTGACTGCCCTGCGCCGCACGGCGTCGGGCCAGGCTACGCTGGCGGAGGCCGTGCCGCTGCCGGTTTTGCAGGCGGCCTTCGGCGCCGGCGATTGGAAGCGCTACCTGCGTCCGGCCGACTCGGCCGTGGCCGACTGGCCCGCCGTGCGGCTGTCGGCCGAAGAGGCCGCGCGGGTGATGCGCGGGCAGGCGGTGCCAACGGCGCCGGGCGCCGCCGGCTACGGGCGCGCGTACGACCCGGCCGGCGAGTTCATCGCCGTTCTCAGCGCCGATCCGGCCGCCGCCCAATGGCGCCCGGAAAAGGTCTTCGTCGAACGATAACCTAAACCAGGAATTCGCCTCTACCATGGAACTTGTCACCAGCCTGGACAATCTGAAGCTCGATCGACCCGCTTGTCTGACGATTGGCGCGTTTGATGGGGTCCATCGCGGGCACCAAGCCCTGATCGGCAACATGGTCGCCAGCGCGCGAGCCACGGGGCGGGCGGCCGTGCTGCTAACGTTCTTTCCGCATCCGTCCGTCGTCGTGCGCGGCCGGCGGCCGTCGTTCTACATTACCACTCCTGAAGAAAAGACCGAAGCGCTGAAGGGGCTCGATATCGATTACCTGGTGACGCACCCCTTCAACCTCGCGGTAGCCGCCATCCGCGCGGCCGATTTTGTCGGGCGGCTGGTGGCCCAGGCGCGCCTGAGCGAGCTGTGGTGCGGCGAAGACTTCGCGCTCGGCCACAATCGCGAGGGCAACGTCGAGTTCCTGCGGGCCGAGGGGCAGCGGCTGGGCTTCACGGTCATCATCGCACCGCCGGTCCTGATCGACGGCGAGGTCATCTCCAGCACGCGCATCCGCCAGACGTTGCGGGACGGGGCCGTCGAACAGGCGGCGCGGTACTTGGGCCGGCCGTTCCGCCTGGCAGGCGAGGTCGTCGAAGGCGACAAACGCGGGCGCCAGCTGGGCATCCCCACGGCCAATCTGGCGGTCTGGGAGGAGCACGCCGTCCCGGCGGTTGGCGTCTATGCCTGCCGGGCCGCTGCCGGTGATTGGCAGGGCCAGGCGGTGGTGAACATCGGGTTCCGGCCCACGTTTGGCGGCGCGGAAACGCTGCCGGTCGTCGAGGCCCACCTGCTGGACTTCTCGGGTGACCTGTACGGCCAGAGCGTGCGCCTGGACTTTGTCACCCGGCTGCGGGCCGAAATGAAGTTTCCGGGAGTCGATACGCTGCTGGCGCAAATGCGCCAGGACATTGGCCTGGCCCGCCAGATCCTGGGCAATCCCCCGGCGGCTTAGAGCGATCCCAATGCCTGAGCCTCAACGCGACATCTACCTGCTCAGCCCCAAGGCCCTAAGCCCCGAGACCATCGCGGTGGCCTTTGCCAAGACCTCGCGCAGCCCCGATTCGTTTCGCGACATTGCCGCCGCGCTGAGCGACGAGAAGTCGGCGCAATTTCACGAGAGGTGGGTGGTCGGCTACGGTCACGCCTCGGTGGCCGAGCATGCCGTTCTGCACATTGCGGTCGAAAACGTCTCGAGACTGGCCATCGAGTGCCTGGAGTCGAACCGCCTGGCATCCTACACCGAGAAGTCCACGCGCTATCAATTGTGGGATCTCTCGCATTATTATACGCCGCGCGTGATCGCGGCCAGCCCGCAGGCCGAGCGCTACCGGCAGGTGATGGTCCAGCTCTTCGAGGGCTATCGCCGCTCGCTGGCGCCCGTGCGCGAGCTGATGCAGCGGCAGCATCCGCGCCGCCAGGGCGAAAGCGAGGCGCGCTGGGACGGCCGCATCCGCTCCAAGTATGTCGATAACTGCCGTTTCTTCTTGCCGGCCGCCGCGCTTGCCAATGTCGGCATGACGGCCAACGCGCGCGTGCTCGAGAGCGCTATCCGCAAGTTGCTGTCTCATCCGCTCGACGAGGTCCGTGAGATTGGGGCAGAAGTCAAACGAGTGGCTCAGGCGGAGGCGCCGACGCTGGTAAAGTATGCCGAGGCGGCGCCCTACCAGGCCCTGATGGCACGCGAATTGACCGCCGCTGCCGAGCGCCTGCCGAGCGCCGGCGCGCCTAGCGCGCCCGTGACGCTGATCGATTATGACCCTGCCGCCGAGGTCAACTTCCTGGCGGCCTGCCTTTACCGGTATGGCAGCCGCTCATTAGAGCAATGCCGCGCGGCCGTGGTGGAAATGACACCCGGCGACAAACAGGCTCTGCTGGACAGCGCCTTGGGCGGGCTGGGCCAGTACGACGTGCCCCTGCGCGAGCTGGAACATATCACCTATACGTTTGATGCGGTGATGGATCAGGGAGGATACTTCGAGATCAAGCGCCACCGTATGATGACGCAGAGCCCGCAGCGCCTGACGTGTGACCTGGGTTTCGCGGTGCCGCGCTCCCTTGAATTAGCCGGCTGGCGCGCGGACTACGAAGCAGCCATGCACGCCGCCGCCGAGGCTTACCAGCGCCTCCAGGCGGATTGGCCCGACGAAGCCAGCTACGTTGTGCCAAATGGATTCAACCGGCGCGTACTGCTGACCCTCAACCTGCGCGAAGCATTTCACCTGTGTGAGCTGCGCGGCGCCTCCACGGCGCACTTCTCCGTGCGGCGCACGGCAGGCCAGATCTATGCTTTGATCGCTGAGGCACATCCGGCGCTGGCGCGCTATATGCGCTGCCGCGACAACCCGGCCTGGCCGGAAATCGAGGCGGAGTATTTTGCGGCGGTCGGCTGAAGCCGCCGCCGGCCCGCGGCCGGCGCGCCATTTCCGTGCTGGCGAGCTGCCGTGCCTGCTCGTGTTGGCCGTGTCTCCGTCGGCGACGGTCAGAACGGGCACGTGTGGACCCAGCGTAGTGTGAAATTGCTCCAGATGAAAGATGTGCACGCTTACGCTGGGGCAGCCTCTGCTTGAGCCAGGTCGCGGCGAATGCGTGCGGCCAGGGCCCGCGCGCGTTCGGGCGCCGTGCCCACATAGCTGCGGGCGTCCATCAATTCCTGCAGGCGGACGGGCTGGAGGTAGATCAGCAATTCGGGGTCGGCGGCCAAAAGGTCCGCCAGCGGGTTGGAGCGGCCCGCCTTGACCGCCGCCCAGGCTTTCAGGCTTTGCTCGCGCAGCCGCTCGTGAGCGCGCTGGCGGTCGGCCCCGGCCCGCACCAGCGCCATGAGCACACGCTCGGTGGCCGCGAACGGCCCATACTTGTCCAGGTTGGCGGCCATGGCCGCGGGGTCCACGACCAGGCCGCGCACCAGCCGCCTCGCTGTTCGCAGACATTCGTCCAGCGCCAGAAACGCCTCCGGCAGCGCAGCCCGGCGATTGGCTGAGTCATCCAGGGTGCGCTCCAAGAGGGCCTGCGCGGCATTATCCCAGGCGACGGCCGGCAGAGCGCTGACGTAGCGCGCCAGGGAGCAGATTTTCTCGGCGTTGACAGGGTTGCGCTTGAACGGCATGGCGCTGGAACCGACTTGTTTCTCGCCAAACGGCTCCGCCAGCTCGCCCATGCCCTGCGACTGCAGCATCCGCAGATCAAAGGCAAACTTGTGGAGCGATGCCGCCAGGCCGGCCAGCGTGGCCAGGAGCAAGTAGTCCTGCCCGCGGGGGTAAGTCTGCGTGGCGATTTCAAAAGCCGGCAGCGCGAGCGCGCGCAGGAAGCCGGCCTCCAACTCGGCCGGGGTGACTGCCGTGCCCGCCAGCACCTCTTGATACGAGGCCGCCGTGCCAACCGCGCCTTTCAGGCCCTTGCCGCGCAAGGCGGCGCCAAGCCGGTGAAGGGCGTGCCAGTGCTCAAGCAGGTCCTGGGCGTACAGCGCCAGGCGGTAGCCAAGCGTGGTGGGTTCGGCGGGCTGGATGTGGGTGTAGGCCATGCCGGCCAGCGCGGCGTGCGCCTCGATTTGGCCGGCGAAGGCTTCCAGCAATTCGGTCAGGCGCTGCCGCAGCAACTGCAGCGCGTCACGTTGGCGGAGCACATCGGCGTTGTCGGTGATGTCAGCGCTGGTCGCGCCCCAGTGTACGATGCCGCCGCCGATGGCGCACTGCTCGGCAAAAGCGCGCACCTCGGCCATCACATCGTGGCCGATTTCCCGCTCGAGCTCCAAGGCGCGCGCTGTATTTGGCTGGCCGGCGTGAGAGCGAAGGTCGGCAACCTGGGCCGCGCTGACCACGCCCGCCCGCGACTGCGCCTCGGCCAGCGCCACCCACAACCGGCGCCACAAGGCACGTTTGTGCGCATCAGACCAGATGGCGCGCATTTCGGGCGAGCCGTAGCGCGAGGCAAACGGGGAATCCAGAGTCGAATCCTCAGGCATTGGTGGCCTCAAGTGGGCGGCGCCAAACGCGGCCCGCGTGGCGCCAGGCTGAGCCTACTCGCGCGGGCGGTAGCCCAGGCGCCGGACTTCGCTTTCTTGCTTGCGCCAATTCGGCCGCGCTTTGACATAGAGCTCGAGAAAGACCTTCCCGCCCAACAGGGCCTCGATTTCCTGGCGCGCTGCCGTGCCGATCTGCTTGAGCATGTTGCCCCCGCGCCCGATGACGATTCCCTTGTGTGCCTCGCGCTCAACGTAGAGCGTGGCGCTGATATGGGCGCTGCCCTCGCTGCGCTCCTGGAATTCGCCGATCTCCACGGCGACGCCGTGCGGGACTTCTTCCTCCAGCAAGTTGAGGGCCGCCTCGCGAATTAACTCGGCGGCCAGGTCGCGCAAATGCGTCTGGGTGATTTCGTCTTGCGAATAGAGCTGCGGGCCCTCGGGCAAGGCGGCTACGACCTGCCCGAGGAGTTCCTCCAGGTTGTCGCCGCGAGTGGCCGAAACCAGCATCCATTCGGCGCCGGGCGCCAGCGCCTGATAAGCTGTGGTAAAGGCGATCACGTCTTCCGGTTTCAGCCGGTCGCTCTTGTTCAGCGCCAGCACGACCGGTCCCGGCTCGCGACGGCCGGCGATCAGGCTGGCCAGGCGCTCGTCGCCCGGCCCCGGCGGCGCCGAGACGTCGACGATGAAGAGCACCACGTCGGCGTCATTGAGGGCCCGTTTGGCGGCTTCAATCATGTATTCGCCCAAGGGGTTGCGCGGTTCGTGCATGCCGGGCGTATCGACAAACACGATCTGGGCCTCGGGCTGGGTCAGGATTCCGAGCTGGGTGCGCCGCGTCGTCTGGGGCTTGCTCGAGGTGATGGCGATTTTCTGGCCCAGGAAGGCGTTCATGAGCGTCGACTTGCCCACATTTGGCCGCCCCACCACGGCCACAAAGCCGGAACGGTGGGCCGCGCCGGAGGGCGTTCCGGCGTTGAGTTCGGCCTCTAGCGCCCCTTCCGGCTGGTCGAGCGGGCGGCGTTGGGGCGGCATCGGGTCGGGGGGGCTGGTTGCGCTCATGCCTTACTCCACCACCATCCAGGGATTGAAGTTTGTGTCTTGATCGAAATGATCTTCGTTTTCGGCCTTCTTTAGGAAGTTGACCACGAGGTAGGTAAAGGGTGTGGCCAAAGCTTCGTAGGCCGACTTGAACAGCCACTGTGTGACGGCGAGTTGGGTCAGCGCGGCAGCTGGCAGTGTGCCCGCAAAGGCCAGCGCAATGAAGATGCCCGAGTCCGCCATCTGCCCCACGACGGTGGAACCGATGGTGCGCGCCCACAAGTGCCGGCCGCGAGTGGCCACCTTAAGCTTGGCCAGCACAAATGAGTTGAGGAACTCACCAAACAGGTAGGCTACGAACGAGGCCAGCAGAAGTCGAGGGGTAAAGCCCAGAATGGCCTGGTAGGCTTGCTGGGCTTCGCCCGGCGTGGCATAGATGCCCGCGTTCCAGAACGGCGCGGGCGGCAGCAGACCGGCGACGGCGATTGCCGCTACCGCCAGAAGATTGCACGCAAACCCAATCCAGATGACCTGCCGCGCCCGGGCATACCCATACACTTCGGTGAGCACGTCCCCGAAGATATAAGAGATTGGAAAGACGATGACGGCCGCCGGCAAGAACAACACCACGCCTTCGCCGACGGGCAGGGCGCCGAAGGCGGCCAGCTTGACGGCGATAATGTTCGAAACAAGCAGCGCGGTGACGAAAATCGCGGTAACAAACGGAAAGTAGCGGTAGGCGCGCACTACGGTTTCTCTGGCTTGGTGTGAGCGGCGACAACCGTAATGCCGATCCCTCCCCGCACCTTGAAGGCGCCAGTCACTTCGATCGAGCGCGGATCAAGCGCCGCCACCAAGTCATCGAGGATGGTGTTGACGACGTGCTCGTGAAAGACGCCTTCCTCGCGGTACGACCACAGGTAATGCTTCAGCGATTTCGATTCGACGATGCGCTGATCGGGCACATATTGGATCGTGAGTGTGGCAAAGTCGGGTTGGCCAGTGGCGGGACACACACATGTGAATTCGTCGGTTACCAGGGTCACGGTATAGCGGCGGTCGGGGTTGCGGTTGGGAAAGGTCTCGAGCTTCTTGCTGGGCTGAGCGGCGCGCCCGAGCAAGGTTAGCCCGGCCAGGTCTTGGGGCTCGGTTGGCATTTTGGTTCTAAGGTTCGGTTTCCACGTGTGGTTGCAACATGCTGGCGGGGAGACGCGTTGGCAGGCCTTTCACGGCCCGCACCTTGTCCCACAGCCGGCAGAATGAGCACTCGCCCGGGGCTGTGGTGGGCTGGCCGCAGCGTTGGCACGCGTGCAGATCGGGTTCGGAAGCCGCCGCCGAGAAGAGACCGGCCTCCTTGGCCTGGAGAAAGCTCAAGTAGAACTGCAGCTTGGCGCCGGGGCGCTTCTCTTCGAGCTGGTTGAGCAGCTCCTTGTAGTAGAGGGTGGTCGAGCCGACGGCGTGCGGGCACTCGTCGTAGATATAATCGATGCCGCGCACAATGGCATAAGCGGCCATCTCGCGCTCGTAGATGCGGCACAACGGCTTGGCCTTGCGCGCCAGGCCAGGGCGCGTGGCAGCCAGCACCGGCGCCTGCCGCGCCAGGTAGCCCCCGGCCCAATTGAGCGTATTCTGCATCAGCACGGCCACTTCATCGTCGAGGTTGTGGCCCGTGACCAGGGCGGTGTAGCCGCCGTCGTGAGCCACCCGGTTCATGATATATCGTTTGTTCAGCCCGCACACCGAGCAGGGCCGGCCATGCCCACGGTTGCTGATCACGGCCAATTCGGGGATCGTGGCGCCGTACGCCGCTTCGACCTCGACGATATGCAGCTTTAGGCCGCGCGCGCCGGCGAACGCCTGTGACAGCGCGCGCGATTGGTCTGAGTACCCGAAGCCGCCATGGATGCCCAGGCCGATGTACAGCCCATCCGCCTGGTAACCCAATCGGGCCAGGATGTCCCAGAGGCCCAGAGAATCCTTGCCGCCCGACACGGCCACCAGCACCTTGTCGGCTGGCGAAAACATTTCGTACTTTTCAATAGAGCGCTGCACCTGTTCGGGCAGCCAGGCCAGATAATCCTCAGCGCACAGCGCCAGTTTGTGCTGGCGCATGTTGATAACGGCCGCCCCGCCGCACTTGCGACACTTCATCCGGCGCCTCCCGAGATCACTGCTACCAGCCGGATCTGCATCCCTTCCCGCAGCACCGTATCATCGGTAATCAGCTTTCCATCCAGAACGGCCAGCACGGTCTCGGGCTGCAGCCCGATTTTTCGAACCGCATCGCGGACGGTCGAGCCGGCGTTCGCTTCATATTCCTTGCCCCGATAAACCAACTTGACTGGCATCCCTCGCTCCCGTGGCGGGATTCTACCCGCTTAGAGTGGGAGGGTCAAGAAATTCGGAAATTCTTGCCGGAATCAACGCTCCATTAAGTCGTCGAGGCTGTCAAAGCTGATCGACAAGTCGCGCCGGCCGCTAGCCAGCACCATTTGCACCAGGGCGGCGCCTAGCGCGCCGAAGGCGCCGGGCGCTAATCGGTACCAGGGCAGAGCGCGCTCAAACAGCGCCAGCTCGGCGGGAGGCGCAACCGGAGCGAGGGCCTGGCTGTCGGGCATGGCGAGCGCTTCCAGGGCCAGGTCGAGCCTGACGACCGAGCCGGACGGCTGGCCAGCCGCGTAGAGCGTCAGGTCAGCCAGGTCCAACTCCTTGACGAACACGCTCTGGGGCCGCCCGTCCGCGCGCCTGCCCAACACATCGGCGCGCGGGAAGGCGTCGCCGCGTTCTTCGAGCCAATCATAGGCCGCGCGGTCTCGAAAGTGCTGGCCGATATCGTCGATGGCTTCGCTTGGCAGCAGGTGCGCCCCGCCAGCCCACAAGCGATAGGCCGGGCGAAGGTAGGCCGGTGGGCCGAATAGCGGCTCGCCAAAGGCATCGGCGTCAGGACCATAGACCAGGACATGGGAATTCATGAAGGCAACGACCTGACCACAGAAGGAGATGGGCATAATCTACGTTGGTGTCAATCGCCAGTGCCGGCCGGCAATGGGCTTGGCGCCGCAGGCGGCCGGCTCGGTGCTGGTTCTAGCAGGCGACAGGCGGCAGGGCTCTTGGCAAGTTCGCCTGGGTCTCGCTCACCCTCTACCAGGATTACGCCCCCAAAGGTATCGGCGGTCAGCGCGCCGAATCCGGCGCTATTGGCCTGCTGCCGAAGCGCGAGACGGCCGAGGAGGAGCACGAGGCCGGCAAAGACCGTCACCGCCGGGCCGTGGGCGGGATGACAGACCCTGCCGCCGCGGAGGCGGCCCCGCTGGTTAGGAGGTGGCCGGGCCGGCGGAGACGACCTTCGGATCGACGGTGCCGGCAAACTGCTGAAAGTTCGCGCTCAAGCGCTGCGCCAGGTCGCGGGCCTGGCGGTCATAGGCGTCTTGGTTGGCCCAAGTGTTGCGCGGCTTGAGCACATCTGGCGGCACGCCTGGGCAGGACACCGGCACGTGCACGCCGAAGACCGGGTCGGGTTCGGTTGGCACGTCGCGCAGGCTGCCGTTGAGGAGGGCGCGGACCATGGCGCGCGTATGGGCGATCTTCATGCGCTGCCCGATGCCTGCCGGGCCGCCGCTCCAGCCCGTGTTGACTAGCCAGACCGTCGATTGGTGGCGGTTAATGCGCTCGCGCAGCAGTTCCGCGTAGACACTCGGGTGGTGGGCCAGGAACACGGCCCCAAAGCAAGCTGAAAAAGTCGCCTGCGGCGTGGTCACGCCACGCTCGGTGCCGGCCAGCTTGGCCGTGTATCCCGAGAGAAAGTGATACATGGCCTGCTCAGGGGTCAGCCGCCCGATCGGCGGCAGCACGCCGAAGGCATCGGCGGTGAGGAAAACGACGTTCTCTGGATGCCCGCCGCGGCCGGTGGGTTCATGGTTGGCGATAAAGTCGATGGGGTAGGCCGCCCGCGTGTTCTCGGTGATGGCATCGCTGGCCAGGTCCAGCTCGCGCGTCTCAGGATCCATGACGACGTTTTCGAGCACGGTGCCAAACCGGCTGAGCGTCGCATAGATTTCGGGTTCGGCCTCGGCCGAGAGACGGATCACCTTGGCATAGCAGCCGCCCTCGAAGTTGAAGACCCCATCATCACTCCAACCGTGCTCGTCGTCGCCGATCAGCCTGCGCGTGGGGTCAGCCGACAGGGTCGTCTTGCCGGTGCCCGACAAACCGAAGAATAGCGCCGTGTCGCCGGCAGGACCGATGTTGGCCGAGCAATGCATCGGGAACACGCCAGCGTTGGGCAGCAGATAGTTGAGCGCGGTGAAGATCGACTTCTTGATCTCGCCGGCGTAGCGCGTGCCGGCAATTAGGATGGTGTTGCTGGCATAATCCAAGACCACGGCGGCCGTTGGGCCGGAAGCCGGCCGGCGGATCCCATGCCGGTCAGGGTCGGGGTTGAACTCCGGCGCGTGCAGGATGGTGAAGTTGGGCTCGAACGTAGCCAATTCCTCACGCGTCGGGCGAATGAAGAGGTTGTTGGCAAACAGAGTGTGCCAGGCGCTCTCCGACACCAGGCGCACGCGCAGGCGGTGGGCGGGGTCGGCGCAGGCATACAAGTCTCGCACGATCAGGTCTTTCGTGTCGAGATACGCTTTGACGTCTTGCAGCAGCGCCTGATAGTGCTCAGGGTCAATCGGCCGATTGGCCTTGCCCCACCAGACCTTGCCCTCGCTGCCTGGCTCCTTGACGGTCCATTTGTCATCGGGCGAGCGGCCGGTGAAGGGCGAGGTGATCGCCACGAAATTGCCGCCGGCCGACAGCGCGCCTTCGCCCCGGGCCAGGGCAAGCTCGATCGTGATCGGGGGAGAGACATTCCAGTGCTGCTGCGTCCCGCTCAGGTTGAGAGCTTCCAGGGCGTGGGTCTGGACAGTCATGCGGGTTCCTCCAACGCGGGCCAACGGTGGCCGGCCCGCTGCTAGTTGGATCACTACATCTTCAGGGCGCTCATGGTTTCGCGGATGATCTTGACGGACTTGTCGGCCATGGCCTTCTCCTCGCCCGTCAGGTCATACTCGATGATCTGCTCGACACCGTTGGCGCCCAGTTTGACCGGCACGCCAAAGCAAATATCGCTCAACCCGTACTCGCCCTCCAGGTAGGTCGAGGCCGGTACGATCAGCCGCGAGTCGAGCAGCACCGCTTCAGCCATTTTCGCCAGGGCGGCGCCCGGCGCGTAGTAGGCAGACGTGCCCAAGAGGTTGACGATCTCGCCGCCGCCCTTACGGGTACGTTCGACAATGGCGTTGAGCTTCTCCGGCGCCAGCCACTCGGTCAGCGGGCGGCCGAAAACGGTCGAGTAGCGGGTGAGCGGCACCATTTCGTCGCCGTGGCCGCCGAGCACGACCGTCTGCACGTTCTCCACCGCTACCTCCAGTTCCTGAGCGACAAACGCCGCCATCCGGGCCGAGTCGAGGATGCCGGCCTGGCCAATGACGCGCTGCTTGGGCAGACCGGAGTGTTTCACGGCCAGATAAGTCATGGTATCGAGCGGGTTTGTCACCACGATGTAAACGGCATTCGGCGAGCGCGGCAGGACCTTGTCCAGCACGTCGACGATCACCTGCTGATTGGCGCCGACCAGGTCTTCGCGGCTCATGCCGGGTTTGCGCGGAAGGCCGCCGGTGATGATCACGATATCCGAGTTCTCGGCGCCGTCGTAGGAGCCGTCGGCGTTGCCGCGGACACGGGCGTTGTACCCCTCAATCGGCCCGGCCTGGAGCAGATCCAGCCCCTTACCGACCGGCATAGTTTTCGCCGCCGGAATATCGACCAGCATGAGATCGGCAATGCCGCGCTTCGCCAGCCACAGCGCGCAGGACGCGCCTACGTTGCCGACGCCGACGATGGTGATTTTACTTCGCATGGGAGTCTCCGCACTAATGGGTGTGAGGGTCTGTTGGGACACGGATTGCCGGGTCGGCGCGTGCCCGCGCCGCTCGACTAGCGAATTCTATCACATTCGTTCCGGCTGGGCGCCCGGACCGGCAGCAGCCACAAATCAACCGGGCAGAGCGAGCGCCCGGCGGACGCTACGAGACAGGCATTTCTTCTTGGACGCGCATGGCTCGAAAGGCGGCGATGGCCACTTCGAGCATGCGCTCGTCGGGTTCGCGTGTGGTCAGGCGCTGCAGTGCCAGGTTGGGGATGACGAGCAGCCGGACCAGCGGATGGCTGAGGTGACGGGCAGTAAAGCGGATGTACTCGTAGGCCAGGCCGGCGACAATGGGGATCAGCAGCAGGCGCGACAGCAGTCGGGCCCAGAGCGACAAGGGGCCAAGCAGCGCAAATACGAGCACCGAAAAGATGACGACGGTCAGCAGAAAGGCCGTGCCGCAGCGCGGATGCTCGAGTGGAAAGCGAGCGACCGACGCCGGGGTCAGCTCAGCGCCGGCCTCAAAGGCATGAATGGTCTTGTGCTCGGCGCCGTGATACCCAAACAGCCTTTGGATGTCGGGCATAAAGCCAATCGCCCAGAGGTAGCCCACAATCAGGCCGAGCCGCAGGATCCCCTCAATGAGGCTGCCCCATCCCGCAGGAATGCCGAAGGCCCGTTCGCCCCATTGGGCCACGCCCGCTGGCGCCAGGAAGAACAGGCCCAGACCCAAGGCCAGCGAGACCGCCAGCGTGCCCCAGGCCATCGGGCCCTCGAACTTGGCTGCGCCGTCGGCGGCGACGTTGGCCGAGAAGGTCAGGCTCTTGTAGCCCAGGCCGAGCGCATCCCACAGGCCGAGCAGTCCGCGCAAGAACGGCACGCGGCTGAAGCGGTTGCGGTAGAGCGGGCTGAGGGGCTGGGTGTGGATGACGACCTGCGCGTCAGGCGTCCGCACGGCGACGGCCATGCCGTGCGCACCGCGCATCATGACGCCCTCGATCACGGCCTGGCCGCCATAGGGCAGCAGTTGTCTATTTGGCATCAGGCGCTATTGTACTGGCCGCCCGCGCCGGGCGTCAAGAACTCAGCGGCAGCACCGCCGTCAGGCTTTGCCGGATGCGTTCCCTCTGTCCTGACCGGCGCTGGGCGACTTCGGCTTCCACCTGCGCGCGGATCTGCTCCCACTCGCTCAGGGGCACGGCCAGGAAGGCCGCCGCGACATCGGGGTCGAACTTGACGCCGGCTTCGACGGCAATGATCTCTCGCGCACGCGCCATGGGCTGGCCGCGCCGGTACGGCCGGTCAGACGTCAGGGCGTCGAAGGTGTCGGCCACCGCGAACAGCCGCGCGCCCAGCGGGATGGCTTCACCTTTCAGCCCAAAGGGGTAGCCGCTGCCGTCCCAGCGCTCCTGGTGGGCCAGAACGATTTGGATCTCGTCTTTGAGGTAGGGCACACCCAGCAGCATCTCAAAGCCGGCCTGGGGATGCTGCTGAATGATGCGGCGCTCCTGAGGATCCAGGGCGCTCGGCTTAAGCAGGATCGCATCGGGCACGCCGATCTTGCCGATATCATGGATGAGGGCCCCACGGCAGATCTCCGCGATCTCGGCCTCAGACAGGCCGCGCTGGCGCGCCAGGCGGGCCGTATAGGCCACCACCCGGCGTGAATGCCCCTCGGTCTCCCGATCCCGCAGATCGATGGCCGCGGCGAGGGCCTCCAGCGTGCTGTCGTAGCTGGCGGCCAGCTCGGCGAACAGGCGGGCATTCTCAATGGCGAGGGCAGCGCTGTCGGCGATGCTGCGCAGCAGTTCGAGATCGTCAGCGCTGAACGACTGTCCCCCGTGCTTGTTGACCGCCTCGATTGCGCCAACGGCCTGGCCCTGGCGGACCAGCGGCACGCACAGCAGCGAACGGGTGACGAAGCCGGTTTGCGCGTCGGCTGCCCGAAAGATGCGGGTGTCACGTTGCCCGTCCTCGCTGATGATGGACTCGTGGCGGGCCACCGACCGACCGACAATCCCCTGGCCAAGCGGCACCTGTACCCGCTTGATAGCCTCCGCGCCGAGGCCGGTCGCAAAACGGCAGGCCAGCATATTGGTCTGCGGATTCAGGAGCCACAGCGATTGAGCTTCGGCGTCGAGCGCCTTGTTGACCTCGCGCAGCACGAGGGGGATCAGGCTGTCGATGTGCAGCGTCTGCTGCATATGCCGGCTGATTTGTTCCAAGAGCTGCTGGCGCTCATTGCTGCGCCGCTGGCGCTCGTAAAGCTGCGCATTCTGAATGGCCAGCGCCGCGTGACCAGCGAGCGCTGCCACCAGAACGCGATCATCTTCCGAGAAGGCTGGCTGTTCGAGCTTGTTCGTGAACGCGATGACGCCCAGCCAGTCGCCCCGGGCGCCGAGGGGGGCGAGAATAGCATTCCGCGCGCGTTGGCGAAGGGCCGTGGGCAGGCAGCGCTGAGCCGCCTCATCGCCCTCGGCGGCGTCGATGCGCAGCGTCTCGCCAACGATGCGGGGGCAACTGGAGCGTAGCTCGGCCGCCGGCAGTTGAGCCCCGATCACGACACCCGCCTCGGGACCGACGGCGTGGGTGCACTTGAGGCGTTGCCCGTCAGCATCCAGCAGCCAAATCGAGGCGCCCTCGCTGCTTACCGCGCTCTGCACCTGCTTGAGAATGGAAACCAGCAGCGGGTCAAATTCCAACGTGGAGTGGAACGCCTGGCCAAGCTTCAGGAGAAGAGCGAGCGGGCTGGTGGCTGCCGCTGGAGACAACATTGACCTCAGCTGTTGGATGGATGCCGATGCCGCTCCATTATACGCGGAAACGGTGGGGCCGCTCGACTTGCCGCACCGCCGATCTCGCGGCTATACTTCACGGTCAGGAGACCACCATGGCCCCGGAGGGCCTAACCCCAGCGCCAGCCTCGACTCAGCCTGCCGGCCCGGCTGGCGCGCTGCCCAGCGTCTCGGCTGAGCAGCGCGCCGTCGAGCTGGAAGCGCTGCGCCAGGTGAGCTTGAGCCTGAGCGCGGGCCTTGAGCTTGGGGCGCTCCTCGATACCTTGCTGGAAAGCGCCTTGCGGCTGCTGCCGCAGGCAGGCCGCGCGGATGTCTTCATCTACCAGGGCGGCCGCCTGACCCACAATGCTTCTCACCAACCCGGTGGACGGCGCGGCCCGGCGCCCAACCCGCCGCGACCCAGCGGCCTGACCTACACCGTGGCGCGCAGCGGGCAACGGCTGGCCATCAGCAACATGCGCGAGCATGTCCTCTTCCGCGGCCTGCCGGAAGTGCCGATGGCCGCCATCATCGGCCTGCCGCTGCGAGCCAAGGGACGGGTGGTGGGCGTGATGAACATCAGCTACCCGGCGCCGCGCGTTTTCGCCGAGGCCGAGCTGCACTTGCTGGATTTGCTGGGGGACCAGGCCGCGGCGGCCATCGAGAACGCCTGGCTGTTCGAGGCCACCCGGCGCCAGGTGCGCGAGTTGACCGTGCTTCACCAGGTGGCCATGGCCGGCGCCGAAGCGACCGACGAGGACGCGCTGATTGCACGCGCCACAACCATCATCGGCCACCAACTCTTTCCCGACGCTTTTGGCGTGCTGCTGCTGGACGAGCAGGCCGGCATGCTGTGGCTGCACGCCTCCTATCAAGGCCTGGAACCGGGGACCCTCGCGGCGATTCCAATCGGGCAGGGGGTGACCGGGCAGGTGGCCGCCACCGGCCAGCCCTGGAACGTCCCCAATACCGCCCTCGAACCGGCCTACCGGCGCTACGGCCGGCCGATGCTATCCGAATTGTGCGTGCCGCTTCGCGCCGGCGAACGTGTGCTGGGCGTCGTCAATGCCGAAAGCGCCACTGCGGGCGCATTCTCCGAGACCCACGAGCGCCTGCTGCTGACTCTGGCCGGGCAACTGGCGACCGCCCTTGACCGCCTGCGGGCCGAGGCAGCTGAACGGCGCGCCACGCTGCGGGCGGCTGAGAGCCGCGCTGTCTTGTACCGCGCCAGCCAGGAGATCGCGGGCAGCCTGGACCCCGACGAGGTCTATGCCGCCACGCATCGCGCCGTAGCCGAGTTGATGGTGTGCGAGGTGTTCTTGATCGCACTGGTGGATGAGGCCGGCCAGGAGGTCGAGCTTGCCTACGTGGTCGATCGTGGCCGCCGGACTGGGTCCGGCCGCGAGCAGTTCGCGGCCTCCCTCAGCGCCCATGTGATCCAGGCGGGGAACCCACTGCGGGTGGAGCGCCTCTCGCAGCTGTCCGCTCTGGCGGCGCAGGAGGTCGGCGGCGCCGATCACGTTCAGTCGTTGGTGGCGGCCCCCCTACGATCGGGCGCCAAGGTGTTTGGCATGCTTTCGGCGCAAAGCTACCAGCCGTCGGCCTTCACGCCAGAGGATGAGCAAACCCTCGGCCTGCTCGCCAACCAGGCGGCCGTTGCGATCGAGCATGCCCGGCTCTTCACTGCCGAGCGCGAACAGCGCCAGTTGGCCGAGGTGCTGCGCGAGAGCGGGGCGAGCCTGAGTGCCAGCCTGGAGATCGAGACGGTGCTCGACCAATTGCTGGAACAGGTAGCGCGCGTGGTGCCTTATGACACCGCGGCGATATTGCTGCGCGATGGCGACGCCTTTCGCGCGGCGCGCTGGCAAGGCTACGCCGGCCTGCGGCCCGGCTCCGAAGATGAGATCCAGGGTCTGCGCCTTCCAGTGTCTGAAACAGCCAACCTCAGGCAAATCCTGGCCACTGGCGCCCCGATGATCGTCTCTGACACCCGCGATTTTCCCGGCTGGGTCGCGGTCAGAGCCGCCGCGCACATTCGCTCTTGGATTGGGGCGCCCCTGATCGCGCAAGGAGAGATCATCGCGATCTTTGCCTTGGACAAGCGCGAGCCGAACTTCTATCACTCTCGCCATGCGCGCCATTTGGCGACTTTTGCCGGCCAGGCCGCTTTGGCGGTGAAGAACGCGCAGCTCTTCGATCGCGAGCGCAAGCGGGTGGCCGCGCTGACGGCCCTGCATGATACTGGCCTCGACCTGAGCCGGCAGCTTGAGATCAAGATACTCCTGCGCACCATCGTCGAGCGCGCCAGGGCGCTGCTGGAGGCTGGTGCAGGCGGTCTCTATCTGGCGCTGGATGACAATACGCTCGAATGCGCCGTCAGCGTGGGCTACCAGCGTGACATGGCCGGCCAGCACCTGCAGCCAGGGGAGGGCATTGCTGGCCAGGTAATGCTAACCGGGCAACCAGCGCTGACAGGCGACTACGTTCACCTGAATTGGCCGTCAGCCGAGTTCGCGCCTGAAGGCGTGCAATCTGTCATAGCCGCGCCCATTCGCTGGCAGCAGCGCACCACCGGCGTACTGGCCATCTCGGATGGGCGGCCGCATCGCTTTGGCATTGGCGATATCGAGTTGGTGAGGTTGTTTGCCGACCAGGCCGCCGTGGCGATTGTCAATGCGCGCCTGTTCGCGACGCTCGACGATGAGAAGCGCAGGCTGGAGCTGCTCTTTCATCTCAGCCAGCGTCTCACCGCCAGCCTCGATCTAGACGAGGTAGCCGGCCGGGCACTTGAGTTGTTGTGCTCGACCTTGCAGGCTGAGCGGGCTGAGTTGTACCTGCCGGCCACGGCGCCGGGGCTAATCTCCCTATCGGCCGCTTCTGGCGTGCCGATGAGTTCAGCTCGGGGCATGGCAGGCAGGCTGGCGCGCGAAGCCGCCGAGACGCGCCAATTGGCCGGGTGGCGCGCGGCCGGCAGCGCGGATGAAGCGGCCTTGTCTGTGGCAGCGCTACCGCTGCTCCTGGGCGACACGCTGGTGGGCGTGTGTGTGCTGCTGAGCCGGCGCGCTGACATGGGCGCTGCTGCCCTGCGCCCGCATCTGCTTTCCGTCGCCGCGCCGATGGCGTTAGCCCTGCAGAACGCTCAGCTGTTCGCGGCCGAGGCTCGCCGGGCGCACTATCTGGAATGCCTGAATGCCATAACGCACGCGGCCGTCAGCGCGCTTGATTTCCGGCGCCTGCTTGAGACGATGGCCGAGCACCTGGCGTCCATGCTGGCTGCCGACGCCGCCTACTTGATGTTGTGGGATGAGACGCGCGCGGTGCCGATCCCGGCGGCCGCCTTCGGAGTGCGGCAGGCTATCGGCCTCGCTGCGGATATCCAACCTGGCGATCCTACGCTGACCGAGACTGTGCTGCGCGCCAACCAGGCCCTGGTTGTGACCAATGGCGCCGCGCCGGCTTATCGGGATCTGCACCTGGCCGCCTGCGGCCTGCACTCGGGTCTGGCGCTGCCCTTGACGCTGAGCGAGCGGAAACTGGGCGCGGCCGTCGTGGCGTTTCGGGGCGAGCACAGCTGCTCGGCCCAAGATATCGCATATGCCGAGCAAGCTGCGCGCCAGATGGCGCTGGGCCTAGCCCGCGCTCAGCTGTTCGACGACGCCCGGCGCCGAGCGGAAGAGTTGGCCATCTTGGTCGAAGTCACGGGCGCCCTGCGGGCGGCGCGCACTACCGCCGATATGCTGCCCATCTTCCTGCGCAAGGCGTGCGACATCACCGGGGCCGTGGGCAGCGCCATCTTCCTGATCGAAGGCGGCACCGGCGACCTGGTGCTGCGCGCCAGCCATCCGCCCAATCCGCGGCTAGTCGGGCTGCGCCACAAGCCGGGCGAGGGCATTACGGGCCGGGTCGCCGCCAGTGGCGAACCATACTTCTCGGTTGACATCAACGCCGATCCGCTCGCCGTGATCGAGACGGCCAGCGAGCGGGAGTTTCTTCAGGCGGTGCGCAGCGCGATGGCTTTGCCGCTGCACACCCAGGAGGGCATCATCGGCGTCATGCACGTGGGCGTAGACCGCCCGCGCAGCTTCAGTGCCACCGAGCGGCATCTCGTGACGACGGTAGCCGAGGTGGCCGGCAACGCCCTACAGCGCGCCAATCTGCTCGAAACGCTCGAACAGCGGGTGGAAGCGCGCACGCGAGAGCTAGCCAGCGCCAACGCGCGCCTGCAGGAGCTTGACCGCCTTAAGGACCAGTTTATCTCGAACGTGTCGCACGAGCTGCGCACCCCGCTTACGAATATCAAGCTGCACCTGAGCCTGCTGGACAAACGCGGTGCCGAGGTGCTGCCGCGCTACCTGCCCACGCTGCAGCGCGAGACCGAACGCCTGCGGCGGCTGATTGATGACCTGCTCGACCTCTCGCGCTTGCAGGCGCAGATCGCGCCCCCGCGCCGCGGACGACACCTGGCCGATGCCCTGATCGCGGAGGTGATTGCGCTGCACACGACCCGGGCGGAGGCCCGCGGCCTGGCGCTCGCCCACGACATCTACGGCCCTTCGCTGGAATTCCACGCGGATCGAGCGCAGATGCTTCAGGTCTTCACCAACCTGCTGGCCAACGCCGTGGCCTACACGCCCCCGGGCGGCCGCGTGCGGGTGGGCGCGCGGCCGGCCGCGCGCAATGGCCAACCGGGCTTGGAGGCCCGCTTCTACAATAGCGGCGGGCCGATCCCCGCGGACGATCTGCCGCACCTGTTCGAGCGCTTTTTTCGCGGCCGAACGGGCGTCGAGTCCGGCGAAGCCGGCACGGGGCTTGGCTTGGCCATTTGCCGTGAGATCGTCGAACAGCATGGTGGGGAGATCTCCGTGACCAGCACGCCGGCGACCGGCACACTTTTCACGGTATGGCTCCCGCTGGGCGAGTAGGCGAGCCGTGGCGCTGGTTGACCGCGCTGCAGGATACCGGCGATCCGACTGGTGATGTGCTCCAGTTCCTATCCGCAGCCGGCCGGGCCGACACGCTGCGCCACGTCAGCCGCGTCGCCCCCGCCGGCCGGCTCCTGTCGCGCTGATTTGGCATTCCGCTGCACTCCAGCGACCTGGCTTGCTGTGCTCACGATCTTGCCGCCGTGGTCCCACCGCGCCAGATCGTCGCGGCTGCCGGCGCGCTCGGCGTGCCGCCGTCCGCCGCCGATCGAGCGACCGTGCCGGTCGTCCACGGCCCGGTCGCGGCTGAGGTGCTGCGGACGGCCTTGGGGGGTGACCGACAGCGACGTGCTCAACGCGGTCCGGTATCACAGCACGCTGCGCGCTGGCGCCTCCGATCTGGAAGCCTTGGTATTTGTGGCCGACAAGCTGGCTTACCATCTCGCGACGGTGGTCACGGGTTACCCTGCCGCTTTGTGGGCCGCGCGCCGGGCGGCGCCCCTGCGGGCTCTGTGCTGGATCTATGTTGAGTGGGCCGTGTGGGAAGGCTCCCGACTGGGTTGGCGCCTGCACCCCCACTTGTACGCGGCCCACGCCGAGCTGGCGGCGCAGGGCTGGGCTACTCAAGCTCGATCTTGAGCTCCACGCGGCCAATTCCGATGAGGTCGCCGGCCATCACCGGCGAAGCCTGGTGGATGAAGGTCTCATTCAGGCGTGTGCCGTTGCGCGAACCGAGGTCTTCCAGCCACCACTGGCCGTCACGCACGTGCAGCAGGGCGTGCTCGAGCGAGGCAGTGTCATCCGGCAGGGTGGCCGAGTTCGTCGGCGCTCGCCCCAGCGACGTAATCGGCATCAACGGAAACTCGCTGCCCACCGGCAGCTGTGGCAGGCTCGATTGCAGAACGACCAGCCGGCCCAAGCGGCGGCCGCGCGTGGCGGCTTGGGCGGCGGCCACGCGCACGTCCTGCCACAGCATCCATAGCAGCGCTCCCAGGAAGGCATACAACAGCAAGGCTAGGAGCAGCCGCAGCAGGAAGAACACCAGGCCGGGGGTCATACCTTATCAGTATCAGTGGAATCGTCTGGTTCGCTCTTCGGGTTGGGAGGCAGCGGCCTCGTTATTGGGCGGGTGCCTTGGGTGTCATGCCGCGTCGGGCCAAAGCGAGAGCCGGCGGCGCTGTCTTCGCCGTAGATGATGGGCACACCGCCCAAAGAAATGACGTCGCCGGGCCGCAGGACGCACTCCTCTACGCGGCGGCCGTTGACAAACGTCCCGCCCGTCGAGCTCAAGTCATAGATCACGTAGCGCCCGAAACGCAATCGCAGCTGCGCGTGGCTGCGCGAGACGCGCGCATCGTCGATGATGATACTGTTATCAAAGCGGCGTCCCAGGCTGATCACGGGCTGCGTCAGCGCCACGGTGCGCTCGCCGTCCAAGATGACAAAAGCCCGCGGCACCGCCTGCGGTCTGGCGGGGGACACGGGCGTCATGCTCTGTGTTTCGCTGACGGCTGCCGGCGCTCGCTCGGCCGCGATCACAAGGCTGTGAGGCCGTTGGCTCGGCTCCGGTTGGAGGCTCACCTCAGGCGGCTGCGGCAGCGTCATCTGTTCGGCGCGCGCCAGGTTCAGCAGTTCGCTCGCCAGCAGGCGAGCGAGATCGGGATGCGCGTTCAGCAGCGAGCGAGCGTCCTCCGGGTTCAAGCGCACGATGTAGCGTGTGGCTGGCTCTCCCGCCGCGGCGCTGTCTTCCAGGGCCCGCGCCAGCTGCAGCGCTACATCGCGTGGGTGGACTCGGCCCGCGAATAGCCGGGCGAACGTGCCCTCTACCAGCGCCTCCATACGCGCTTCCAGCCGCGAGAGTCGATTCGGCATGGTTGCGATTATAATGCAACCTGTGTTGTTCCCCAGGCAGGGGGTCTGAAAGGAATGGCGGTATGAGCACCGGTCAGCGACTGCGCTTGACCAGCCTCGCAACGTGCGCGGGCTGAGCCAGCAAAATGGGCCCAGAGGCCCTGGCGCAGGTTCTGCGCCCTCTGGCCGGCATGTTCCCGGCTCAAGATTATCCAAATCTCTTGGTGGGTCTCGGGCTGCCCGACGACGCGGCCGTGTATCGCTTAAATGCTGAACAGGCCATCATCGCTACGGCTGATTTCTTCCCCCCGGTCGTCGACGACGCCCATACCTTCGGCGCCATCGCGGCGGCCAATGCCCTGTCCGACATCTACGCCATGGGCGGCCGGCCGCTCTTCGCCATCAACCTGGCTGCGTTCCCCGATGACCTGCCGCCGGACATCGTCGGCGATATACTGCGGGGCGGCGCCGAGAAACTGCGCGAAGCGGGCGCTGCTCTGGCCGGGGGCCACACCGTCACCGATCGGGAGCCCAAGTACGGCCTGGCGGTCACTGGTTTGGTAGATCCCGGGCGCATTTTTACCAAAGGCGGCGCCCGGCCCGGTGACCGGCTGGTGCTGACCAAAGCGCTGGGCACCGGCGTGGTCACGACCGCCCACAAGCAGGGGCGGGCAGCTGCCGCGGATCTGGCCGCTGCCATTGCCAGCATGCTGCATCTCAACCGGCCGGCCAGCGAGGCGGCCCAGGCAACGCTGGGGGTGCACGCAGTGACAGATATCACGGGATTTGGGCTGCTTGGCCACGCCCACGAGATGGCCCACCTGGCAGACGCGGCCTTCCGGATTGATTATGGCGCGCTGCCCTGGCTGCCTGGCGCACAGGCCCTGGCTGAGCAGTGGGTCTTTCCGGGTGGCTCGGAACGGAATGAGGCGTACTTTGGCCGGTGGGTTATGGGGGCGGCTGAGCTTGGCCTGGCCGATTGGCAGCAGCGCCTGCTGCACGACCCGCAAACTTCTGGTGGGCTGCTGATTGCCGTGGCGGAGGCTGAGCTGCCAGCCCTGATCGGCAGGCTGCACGGGGCGGGCGAGGCCGCGCACGTCATCGGTCGAGCCGAGGCTGGCGGAGGCGAGTTGCGGCTCGTGTAGGCGTCAGGCCTGGCTCAGGGCATGGATGGTGGCGGCTTCGCGCAGCCCCGATTCGATGGCGCCCTGGATCCAGGCATGATGGAGCGAAGCGTGTTCGCCCGCAAAAAAGATGCGGCCTTCGGGCGCGATGATGTCGCGGTAAAGCAGAGTCTGCTGACCCGGATCAAATAGCGCGAAGGCGCCGCCGGCAAACTCGTCGTCGTGCCACATCTTCGACGCCCCACACTCGAACTCCGCGCGCACCTGGGGATGGATTTCCGTCAGGTCATCGAGCGCCTCGACGAGGCGGGCCTCGGGGCCAAGCGACCCCCAGCGCTGAGCATCCTCTGACCAGGTGTAGCTGGCCAGGATCACGCCTCGGCCGGTCTCGCGCCCGTGGTCAGGGTAGTACACCACCCGGATCGGCAGGTCGGTGGTCGTGCCGCCGCCAAAGATCCCCTCGTCTTCTTCCCAAAAGCGCCGCCGGCATTGAAACCAGATTTTGGCCGATGCGTCGTAGTGCAGCTGGCGAATGGCCCGCTGCTTGCCGCGCGAGAAGGGCTGCAGGATTTCAACATGCCGCAGGGCCGGAAACGGCAGGGCGACGATGGCATAGTCGCCGGTGGCCCGGAAGCGCCCGGCGGGCGTGGTGTAGTGAGCCGTCACCCCGGTGGCGGTCTGCTCCAGCGCTACGACCCGGGCGCCGAAGCGGATGTGCTGGCGCAGAGCAGGCAGAAAGGCGCGCGGCAAGTGGTCCATGCCGCCTTCGATTTGCACCAGGTCAACATAGTTGCGGCCGGCTTCTTCGCGGAAGAGCTCTAGGAAGGATGAGTTCATCAGCGCTTCCTGGTCGGCCAGCAGTCCGAACATCTCGATCGCCCCTTCAGACCAGCCGCACTTCTCCAGGAACTCGCGCGTCGAATACTGGTCGTATTCGGCCAGCAACTCGTCCCAGGCCGCCTCGCCGCCCACACGCAGCCGTTCGAACAGCGGCGCAAGGGCCGCTTGCCACAGCTGGTCGTGCGTTTGCCCGCGTTCGTGCGGGTGGCAGTCAAAGCCCAGCACATCGGGATTGGCCGTCGCCTCCGCGATCCGATACCGCCGGCCGTGCAGGTAGTAGTAGCATTGCCGATTGCCCATGGTGAATGGCAGAGTCGGCAAGCGGAAATGCTCGACGTAGGCCATCGTCAGCGTGTGAGCGCGCGGAATCCGCATTGCGCCAGCCTCGGCGTACAGGCCATCGCTGAACGGCTCGCGCAGCGTGCAGACCCGCCCGCCAACCCGGTTTTGGGCCTCCAGCACAAGGGGAGTATGGCCGGCACGCACCAGGGCATGGGCCGCGGCCAGGCCGGCCAGGCCGGCGCCCAGCACGAGCACCCTTCGGGGCGTCTGGGCCGGCGGGAGGCCATCACGGATCAGCCGCGCGTAATCTGGCGTCAAAAGGGCCATCGGCCGAAGTTTGCCAAATGGGGCCAGGTCAGGCAGCGGGCGCTGCCAGGCGCTGGCCCGCGGCGGCCGAGATGAGGCCCAAGGCCTCCCAGGCAGCCGCACGGACCATCGGGCTCGCATCGCGCAGCAGGGGGTACAGTTCGCGCGAATGGTCGGGATCGGCAAGCGCCCCCAGCGCGCCGGCTGCCGCGCGCCGGGTAGCTTCGTGGCCATCGCGCGCGGCGCGTTTGAGCACCTCCAAGGCGCCGCGCCCCGGAGGCACGCCCAGACCCTGCTCGGCCGCCCAGGCGACCAACCACCCCTGGCTATCAGGCGGCAGTGCCGGCCGGAGTGCGCGGCTGGCCGGCTCACGCAGGCGGGCCAGGGCGTCGGACGCGGCGCTGCGCACCAGCCACTGCTGTTCGTGGCGGAGCAGTTCTTCTATCAAGGGCATGGCCCAGTCGGATCGCGCCGCCGCCGCGCCGAATACGGCGGCCCGACGCACGGACACGTCAGCATGCGCGCTCGCCTCCTGCAGCACTGGGTGTCCCTCTTCTGGATGCCGGGCCAGCCCCTCAGCGCAGGCGCGCCGCAAGTGATCGTCACCCACCAGCAAGCCTTTGGCCAACGCCTCGATGGCCGATTGGTGTTCCAAGACGCCCAAGGCCAGCGCCGCCGCCCAGCGCACTTCCAGGTCAGGATCGGTGAAGTGCGAGGCGATCTGCAGCACAGCGCTGATTTCGCCTACGGCCCCCAGCCCCAATAGTGACAAGCGGCGCAGCTGGGCGTCGGGACTGGTGCTGCCCTGTTTGAATAAGGCCGCCACCGAGGCATCGCCAGCGGCCACAAAGGCAGCCAACGCGCGGCTGCGCAGGCCTTCCGGCTGGTTGCTGTCCATTAGCAGCCGGCTCAACCGCCGCATTACTTCAGACCGCCAGCGCGCCTGGGCGGGAGAATCGCGCAGCCAGGCGGCGCAGTCCAACACGTCGCTGTGCAGAAAATCCGGCGCCTGGTTGAGCCGACGCGCCACCACTGGCGTTAGTTCGCCCAGGGCGGCATAGAAGTACAGCGCCCGCGTCCAGGTGGGCGTTTGCCCAGGGACAGCCGCCTCCGGCTCAGCGGCCATGTGCACGGCCGCGCAATACGCGCTTACCAGGCCGTGTTGAAAGGTCAGCCGGTCACGGTGCCGGGCCAACAGGCGGCGGGCGATCAAGTCGTCCAGGAAGTCACCCGGATCCAACCCTGGGTGCCCGGCGAAAACCTGCGCCACGAGCGTTGCGGCTTCGTCGCGCGTCAGGCCCACGCTCAGCTCACGCTCCAGCATAGCCGCTGCCAGCCGCCCGAGGCCGCGCTGGCCTATGGGCTTGACGCCGTGCCGCAGCACGTAGGCCTCCATCCAATCAACCGGTCGTTTGCCGCGCGCGTCGCCGGCCAGCGCGGCCCACGTCTTGAGCGTCACCTCGAACACGCTGCGGCCGCCATTGCCGCTTCCCAGCCAACCCAGGATGAGGTGCGGGTCAGTGTCTTGGGGGGCACGGCGCTTTCGGCTGCGGATCAGCTTGTCCCAGGCCGCACCCCACTTTTCGATCAAAGCCCGGTAGTCAGCCGCGTTCCACGGCGCGATCAACACCGGCGCCAGACCGAGGCGCATCAACGGCCCGTAACCCCACAGGCTAGCCGCTGCGATGAGCAAGTGGCGAGGATAGGCCTGCCGGAATTGGCCCAGCCACTGGGCTACGTCGGCGACGACCGGCGGCGGCAGTTCATCAAGCCCGTCCAGGAGGACGGCGCACTTGTATTCCCGAAGCCGGGTGCGCAAGTGGCGGGGCAGGCGGGCCGCGGTCAAGGCCGAAGCGCGCGCCTGCGCCGCCGCGATGAGCGGTTCAAGGCTGTCGACGCCGGGTGCCAGGGGCAGGACCAGATCCGCCGCGTGGACGAAGATCGTCGTGTGAGGCTCGGACAGAACCTCAAGCTCGTCGCGGGCCAATCGCGTGGCCAAGTGCGCCAGCAAAGTGGTCTTTCCAGAGCCTGGCGCGCCAAGCACCAGCAGGCCAGCCGCGGCGCCCGCCAGGGCTTCTGCAGGGTCGATCGTGGGTGCCCGGTAAACCGCCGCCAGTTCAGGCCAATCAGGCAGCCTGGGAATGACGCTCGTCAGGTCGGGATCAGTGGGTGGCGCCGTAGGGTCGAAGGGCGGCTCGGGCAGCAGGAGGCGCGGCGGTACCAGCACGTCGTCGAGCGCGAACAGGGCACCTGCCAGGTGTGCTGTCTGGGCAAAGCGCTGCACGTCTTCGCGCAGCCGCCGTTCCGCGCCGGCGGTCAAAAGCTCGCGAGCGCGGTGGAAGCGGTGGGAGATTGTCTGGCGCAGGTCGGCCAACTGCTGCCGGAGACGATAGAGCGCGTAGGCCAACAAGGCGGCCAGGCCGAATCCCAGCCAGAACGATAGGGCGTCAATCTCAGGCAAGCGCGGGAGACGCATGCGGGTGCCAGCCTAATCGGCGCACAAGATGCGGCCGCAGTTGCCGCACAGGATCAGGTCATTACCCTGCCGCGCGCTCTGGATGCGCGACGAGGAGGGCGCGACGCCACATGCCGTGCAGGCCCCCTCCTCCAGGGTTGAGACGGCTCGACCGCGCTTAGCCGGGCGCAGCCGCTCGTAAAGCTCCCGATCCGGGACGGCGATACGCACGAAGAGGGCCTCGCGACCGGTTTGCAGGCGCTCGGCGCTGGCCCGCAGGCGGCCGCGTTCATCCAGTAGGGCGCCGTGCAGCTGGGCGGCCGCCCCTTCGGCCGCCTGCAGCTGCCGTTCTAGCGCCGCAGCCTCTGTCTCTTTGGCCTCGACCTCTACCAGGGCTTCAAACTGGCGCTCCTCCAGCGTGGCGCGGCGCCGCCGGAGCGATTCAGTTTCCTTTTGCAGGTCCTGGAGCTCCTTTGGGCTGGTGACGCCTCCGCTATACATGCGCCGGTCGACCTCGGTGATCTTCTCGCCAAGTGCCTGGCTATCGAACTCGAGCGCCTTGACGGTCCCCCTGGCCGTTTGGAGTTCGCGGTGCGCCTCCAGCAGGGCACGCTGGACATCGCGCACGGCGGGGTCATCGCCCAACGAAGCCTCAATCGCGTCGAGCCGGATGCGGATGCCATCCAGTTCGAGGTCAAGGCTTTGCAACTGGAGCAGCGTGGCCGATCGGCTCATTGGCTGCGGATTATAGGCTATGCGCCGTATTCGGCAAGCTGAGCAATCCTGGCAGCTTGGACTACAATACAGCGCCAATGCCCTCTGCCATCAATTTGGCTCACAATCTTAAGCACCCCCGGCGTGCCTGGACCCTGGTGACCGCTGTCAGCCTGGCGATCCTCTTCGCCGCGAGTTGGCCCTACTGGCTCGCATATCGCGTATCGGGCGATTATGTCTTTACGGGTATCCTAATCAACCCAGCCGACGGCAACTCATACTTCGCAAAAATGCTCCAAGGCTGGAGCGGCAGCTGGCGCTTCACGCTGCCGTATACGGCCGAGCCGGGGCCTGGCGTCTTTATCTTCACCTGGTATCTCTTCTTGGGCCACCTGGCTCGTTGGACGGGCGCCAGCCTGGACCTCGTGTACGCCCTGGCCCGAGCAGGCGGGGGCCTGGCGCTGCTTCTCAGCGCCTACGCCTTCCTGGGCCACTTCCTACCGGAGGCCCGGGCGCGGATTGCCGGCTGGCTGCTGTTCGCCCTCGGCTCGGGGCTCGGCTGGCTGGCGGTTCCGTTTGGCGCCTTTCCGTCTGATCTGTGGGTGGCGGAGGCCTTTCCTTTCCTGGCCGTCTTCTCCAACGCGCACTTTAGTCTGGCCACGGCGCTGCTGTTGTGGATTCTGCACTGGTCGGTGCCTGGCCTGGCACCCGACCCGCCGGCGCCTCGACATCTGGCGGGATTGGCGGTCGTCACCTCCGTGCTGGCCCAGGCGCAGCCGATGGCACTACTCAACGCCGGCCTGATTCTGGCCGGCGTTACGGGTTGGCAAGCGTTGGCGCGGCGCTCGGTGCGGCCGCTCTTCGCCGCGCCGCTGGTGGTCTTCGGCCTGTGCGCAGTTCCCTGGCTGATCTATGACTTCCTGCTGCCCCTGCGCCATCCGGTGCTTGCTGGCTGGAATTCCCAGAACCTGACCCCGTCGCCGCCGCTGTGGGACGCGTGGCTGGCGGGCGGTGTGCCACTGCTGCTGGCCACGATCGGGTTGGTCCAGGCGGTCCGCCGCCGCGCGCCCACCGACATCGTGCTCATCGCCTGGCTCGCGCTCAACGCGCTTGCGCTGTATACGCCCTTTGCGCTTCAGCGCCGGCTGTCGCTGGGGTTGTGGATGCCCATCTGCGCGCTGGCGGTCATGGCCGTCCGCGACACGCTTGCGCCGCGGCTGGCGCGACGTTGGCGTCCGCTTCTCGCTGCCGCGATTGTGCTCGCCGTCCTGCCCAGCAACCTGCTGGTTTACGCCGCCACCCTCAACGCGATCGGCCACCGCGACCCCGCTATCTTCTGGACCGCGGACGAAGCCGCCGCGCTGCGCTGGCTGGCGGTGGAGGCTGAGCCGGGCCGCGTCGTCGCGGCCGCGCCTGGCACCGGTCTATTCATTCCCGCGCGTACCAGCGCCCGCGTGATCTACGGCCATCCTTTTGAGACCGCTTCGGCCGAGGCCATGCGCCGGGCCGTCGAGGCGTTCCTTACGGGCCAAACGCCAGCTGCGGAATTCCTCCGTCAGCACGACGTGGCCTACGTGTTCTTTGGCCCGCGCGAGCGTGCTCTTGCGCCCGCTGGGCCGCCGGCTCAATGGCCCGTGGTCTTCACGAGTGGTGACGTCAGCCTCTATGCGCCCTGACGCGGTCAGCGGTCAGCGCTGGCTGCCGGGCTTCGCGCTGCTGGGCCTGGCCATCGTCTACCTGTGGCCGCTGGCCCTGAATCCAGCCGGGGTGGCTTTTCATCCGCGCTCCGATTTCACCGATCTGTTGATTAGCCACTGGCCGAACGCCGCTTACGTGCGCGACAGCCTGGCGACGTATGGACAATGGCCGTTGTGGAACGTCCAACTGTTCGCCGGCCAGCCGTTTGTGGCCGACCCGCTCTCGGGAACATGGTATCCGCCAAATCTTCTCCTGCTCGTGCTGCCGTTGGCGCTGGCCTTCAATCTGCTCTGGGCCCTGCACCTGGCTTGGGCCGGCCTAGGCCTATATGCGCTGCTCCGTGCCGAGGCGGTGGGTGGCCCGTCGGCCCTGGTGGCGGCTGCGGCGTTTGTGGGCACGCCCAAGTTACTGGCGCACATTGGCGCGGGTCACGTATCGCTGGTCTACGCCGTGTCGTGGACACCCTGGCTCCTGCTGGCAGTCCGTGCCGCTGCCAGGCAGGGCGGCTGGCGGCGAGGCGCGCGGGCTGGCGCCGTCCTAGCGGTCATCTTCCTGGCCGACGTGCGGTGGGCATTCTATGCGGGGGGCCTGGCGGTTGCCTTTGCGCTCGCTTGCCTGGTGCGTTCGGCCAGCTTTGAACCAGGCACGGGGACCCCCGTTGCGGATATACGGACATCGCGTGCCGCCGTGAAGGCACATCTCTCCGCATTGGCAGCCTTCATTGGCACGGCTGGCCTCTTGGCCGCACCCCTGGCCGTGCCCCTGATGGAGTTCGTGACCCTGTCGCGCCGCGCTGCCCTGACTCTGGCGGAAGCCAGCGCGATGTCGTTGCCGCCCGTCTATCTGGCGGGACTACTGATCCCCGATTTGGGTGGCTTTCAGGAGTGGATGACCTACGTTGGTGTGGCCCCTCTGCTCCTGGCGCTGGCCGGGCTGCGGCGCGGCGCGTGGTTCTGGGGTGGGGCGGTCCTGTTTGCCGCCGCCTTTGCCCTCGGCACGAATTTCGTCCTGTACCCCTGGCTCTACCGGGTCGTGCCGGGCGTTGGCCTATTGCGCGTTCCACCTCGGGCCTGGTTTGTCGTCGCGCTCAGCCTGTGTGTGCTGGCCGGACATGGCGCACACCGGCTGACCACTGATTGGCTGCCGCGGCTGGCCGAGCGCTATGCGGCCCGCGGACTCCGCCTGCCCTCGGCGCGCACCTTAATTCTGGCGCTGTTCGCCGTCACCGTGCTCGACCTGCTTCGCGTCGGCGCCACGCTGCTCGAGGCGCGGCCGATGCCGGCCATCGCGCCGGCGGCTGCCTGGCTGCGGCGCCAGCCAGGTCTCTTTCGCGTGTACTCGCCATCGTACAGCCTGGCTCCAGGCGACGGCCTGCAGCATCTCGACGGGGTCGATCCGCTCTACTTAGCGGCTTCCGCCACCATCATCGAACAAGCGATTGGGGTCAGGGCATCCGGCTACAGCGTCACCATCCCTGCTTTCGCGACGTCCGACCTGGCGCGCGAACACGCGTCAGCCCAACTCGACGCCCATCGCCTGGGCCGGCTCGACGTGCGCTTTGTGGCCGCCGAGTTTCCGATAGCGGCGCCGGGCTTCGAGCTGGTCGAAACCTTTGGCGCAACGCGGATCTACGCCAACACGCAGTGGGCAGCGCGTGCCTGGGCCGAAGGCGGCACGGCGCCCAGCATCGCCGCATGGACGCCAAACCGGATCGTCGTCGCCGCCGAAGGCCCCGGCACTTTGGTTCTGAGTGAGGTAGCTTACCCCGGCTGGCGCGTAACAATTGACGGCCAAGCGGCGGCGCTGCAGGTGGCCGACGGTGTGTGGCAGGCGGCCGTACTTCCACCGGGGCGGCACGAGGTGGTGTTTGTGTTTCGTCCGGCTTCGGTGGAAGCCGGTCTGCTGTTGGGCGTGGCCGGTTTAGTGGGCGTGGTCCTTAGCGTCTGGCGCCCGGGTAGGCAGTCGGGATGATCACGCGGGCCGAATGGCGCTGGGTGACAGCCTTTGCCGGCGTGGTCATGCTGCTGACGTCCATTCCCTATTTGCGCGGCGTCACTGCTCAGACCGAGGGATGGGAGTTTGGCGGTTTTCTTCTGGCCGTCGAGGATGCCAACGCCTATATCGCGCAGATGGGGCAGGGCGCTCGCGGTGAATGGCTCTACGTCCCGGCCTACTCATCCGAGGCCTACGCGGGCGCGCTAGTCTATGCGCTACTGCACCTGTTGGGCCGCCTGGCCGGGACAGCGCACACGACCCAGGTGGTGGTGTATCACGCGGCCCGTGTTCTGTTTAGCAGCATTATGCTCGCGGTCAGTTACGCGTTTCTGGCCCGGTTGCTGCCGACCATCTCACTTCGGCGCCTGGGCCTACTGCTGGTAGCGTTGGGCGGCGGCCTGGGATGGTTGTTGGCATTGATGCGGCCTGGCCCGTGGCTCGGCTCGCTGCCAGTCGATTTCATTTTGCCGGAAGCGTTCAGTTACCTGATCCTGTTCGCCTACGTGCACCTGGCCCTTGCCCGAGCATTGTTCCTGGTGGCGCTGCTGGCCTACCTGGCCGGTCGTGGCGTGTGGGCCGGGCTGGCGCTGCTGGCGGCCGGCCTGGTGCAGCCGCTAGTAGTCATTGTGGCCTGGTCCGTGATCGGCCTGCATGTCGTGCTGGCCTGGATCTTGCGCCAGAACCAGGCTGGACGCGGCTGGCAGCAGGATTGGCGCGCTGCGCTGTGGGCGGCGGCGCTGCCGGCCCCCTTCGTCGCTTACACGGTCTACCTGTTTCGTTTTGACCCGCTCTTAAGCCAATGGATGGCGCAAAACCAGCTGCCGTCGCCGCATCCTGTGCACTACCTGTTGGCTTATGGCGCGCTGCTAGCGCCGGCAGCATTGGGCTGGCGCGCGCTGTGGCGCCAGGCGCCGCGCCTGGCCGTGTTCGTGGGCGGCTGGCTGGCGCTGGCGCCCATCCTGGTCTATGTGCCCATCCCCACGCAGAGACGCCTGGCCGAGGGTCTGCAGCTTCCATTGGTGGCATTGGCCGTGCTGGGCCTCGGCCAGCTTGCCGCCCGTTGGCAGCGCCCGGCGACGGCCACGGTTTTGCTGGCCGCGTTGCCCACGGCGCTGCTGCTCTGGTTAGGCGCGCTTAGCGCGGCCGGCAGCGTGGCCGAGCCCATTTTCCAGCCGCCCGACAAGCTGGCCGCCTTTGCCTGGCTGCGGCAGAACAGCCGGAGTGGGCAGGTTGCGTTGAGCGCCTACTTGACCGGCAACGTCTTGCCCGCTTACACCCCCTTGCGGGCTTACATCGGCCTCGGCACTGAAACGCTCCACCTGGCCGAGAAGGCCCCGCGCGTGGCGGCCTTTTACGCCGCTGGCACGCCAGACGCCGCGCGGCGGCAACTGCTGGAAGACGGCCGGATCGCCTACGTGCTCTTCGGGCCGGCGGAGCGCGCGCTTGGAGAGTTCGATGCCTCCGCCGCGGACTATTTGGCCTGGCGGTTTGAGAGCGGCCAGTACTCAATTTACGCGGTGACGCCGTGACGGTGGCAGCGCCGAGCGCCGCGCCGCGGACGCCCCGCTGGCCGCACGCCACCGTGGTAGCGGCGCCGTTCGTGCTCCTGGCGCCGTTTGTGCTGGGCCTGCGCAGCATGTATTGGGGCACGCCGCTCCTCCAGTTCTACCCGTGGCGGGCACTGGCGCTGCAGGCCGCGCGGGCCGGCGAATTACCGTTGTGGAACCGCTACGTGGGCAACGGTGCTCCGCTCCTGGCGAATTACCAGACGGCCGTCTTCTACCCGCCCAACTGGCTCGCGCTGGTGTGGCGGCTCGACTTGTCGCTGGGCTGGCTGGCCGCCCTTCACCTGGCCTGGGCCGGCCTCGGCATGGTGGTCCTGGCGCGCGCGGTGGGACTACGCCCCTTTGGGCAGGCGCTGGCCGGGCTGGCCTTCGGTCTCTCGCAGTATCAGGTGGCTCGGATCGGGTTCTTCAGCATCAACGCCGCGGCGGCCTGGCTGCCCTGGCTGGTTTGGGCGGCTGAGCAGCAGATCGGCCAGGTGGGGGCGGCGGGCTATGCGCGACTGCGGGCAGCCTTGCGCCTGGCCTTGTTCGTGGCCCTGGCCATGCTGGCAGGTCATGCGCAGACGACGTGGTATGCGCTGCTGCTGACCGGCGCCTGGAGCCTGTGGCGCCTGCTAAGCACCCGCCAGCTGTCCGCGCGCCAGCGCCTTAGCACTGGGGCCTGGCTGTTCGCGCCCGTGGCGTTGGGAACGCTCCTGGCGGCCATCCAACTGCTGCCAACGGCGGAATTGATGCGCGAGTCGCCGCGCGCGACCTCGGCCGAGCACAATTTCGTCATGACGTACTCGTTTTCGCCCTGGCGCCTGCTGACGCTGATCGCGCCCGATCTGCTCGGCAACCCAGCCCACGGTGTGTTCTACGGATACGGCAACTACTGGGAAGACGCGGTCTACGCCGGGGTCCTGCCGCTGTTGTTGGCCCTGGGCACCCTGTTGGCCGCGCTGAGGGCCTTTGCACTGCGCTGCCGGACGGGCGCCGCTACAGATGACCCTACACCTGTCATAAGCGGCCTGCCGGCCTTCCTGGCGGCCCTGGCCGGCATCGCCCTGCTGTTGGCGCTCGGGCGCAACGCCCCGATTTTTCCCTTCTTCTACGCCTACGTGCCCACCTTCAACTTGTTCCAGGCGCCAACGCGTATGATGATCTGGATGATCTTTGCCCTGGCTCTGCTGGCCGGCCTGGGCGCCGATCGGTGGCAGGCGCCAGCCGGCCGCGCCCTGTACTGGACTCGCCTGGGCGCGATGGGCGCGGGAACACTGCTGGCGGTCGGCGTAGTGAGTGTAGCCTTGGTGCCGCCCTTTACGGCCTTGGGTGCGCAGCTGCAAACCGTGGCGCGCGCCCTGGCGTCAGCCGGTCTGTGGCTGCTCGGCGCGGCGGTTCTGGCGTTGGCGCAGCCACGGCTGCCCCGGGAGAGGTGGGCCAAGCTGGTGACCGGCATCGTCGCGGCGGACCTCGTCGTGGCTGGCTATGGCCTCAACCCAGGCGCGGATCCGGCCGTGTATCGCCAGCCTGCTGCCACGTCGGCTGCGCTCGCCCAGGCGCTGGATGGGCACCGCCTGTTCTACTTTCCCGACGATGAATACGCCGTCAAGTTCGGGCCCTTCTTGTCATTCCGGACCTTCGGACCGCCGGATCTGGCCTTTGGTCAGCGGGCGGCGCAGCTCCCCAATGTTGGCGTGCTCGACGGGCTGTCGTCGGCCAACAATTTCGATCCCCTTGTCAGCGCGCGCTATGCCGGCCTAATCGACGTCATTAGCGCGACCCGCTCAATCAATCTCCTAAGGCTGATTGACGTGGCCGTCGTCGCCAGCCCCAGGCCGCTGCCGGGTTGGGAGCGGGTTGCTGTCACACCTGAGGGTGAGGTCGGCTTCTACCGCGTGCCAGGGGAGCCCAGCCGGGTATGGACGGTGACTGCGGCCGAGACAGTGCCGGACGCTGCGGCGGCTCTAGCCGCACTGGCCGCGCCCAGCTTCGACCCGGCGGCAACCATCGTCCTGGAGGCGGACGATGCTGGACTGCTGGACACGCGGTCTGCTTTGACACCCACTTCTAACGCGATTACAATCTCGGTCGCATTGGATCAGGCAGGCTGGGTCGTGCTATCTGATACCCACTATCCCGGCTGGGGCGCCGCGGTCGACGGCAAACCCGTGCCACTCAGGCGCGCCAATTATGCCTTGCAGGCCGTAGCGGTGCCGGCCGGTTCGCATACGGTCGTATTCGACTACCGGCCGCGCAGCGTGGCCATCGGCGCCTGGCTCACCGCCCTGGCCGGTGCCCTGTGGAGCGTAGCGGGCTGTCTGATGCTGTGGCTCTCCCGGCGCGGCCAGACGTCGCGACCGAAGGCCTGCGTAGGCTGAAGACCGCTCCATGCTGACTGAGCCTGCCCAGCCGCCTGCCCAGGCCGCCTCGGAAGTCCGCGTTTTGCCCACGGCGTTATCGACCTACGTCGTCTTACCCACCTTTAACGAAGTCGAAAACATTGAGAAACTGGTGCCACAGCTGCTGGCCCTGCCTGATCGGCTGCACGTCATCATCGTGGACGATAACTCGCCGGACGGCACTGGCGCCCTCGCCGATAAACTGGCCGCGGCGGATCCCGGGCGGGTGGAGGTCATGCATCGCAGCGCCAAACTCGGACTGGGCACTGCCTATCTGGCTGGATTTCGCACCGCCCTGGCGGCAAGCGCCGAGGCGATCCTCACGATGGATGCCGATTTCTCGCACCACCCCAGCCATATTCCGGAGCTGGCAGCCAGGCTGGCGACGGCCGATCTCGTGATCGGCTCGCGCTACGTGCCGGGCGGCCGCGC
>JADLEU010000161.1 GCA_020845955.1 Anaerolineales bacterium | reverse complement strand
GGTCTAGTGGCTGTAGGGGTCGGCGGCGTCGCGCAGGCCGTCGCCCACCAGGTTGAAGGCCAGCACCGCAATGATGACGAGGATGCTGGGCGTCAGCAGCCAGGGCGCCAGGGCAATGGTCTGGATATTCTGCGCCTCCTGCAGCAGCACGCCCCAGCTGATGGCCGGCGGGCGCAGTCCCAGGCCCAGGAAGCTGAGGGAGGTCTCGTTGATGATCATCACCGGGATGGCCAGGGTGCTGGTGGCAATGATGTGGCTCATAAAAGTCGGGACCATGTGGCGGGTGATGATGCGCAGACGGCTGGCCCCGACCAGCTCGGCCGCCAGCACGAAGTCTTCCTCGCGCAGCGCCAGGAAGCGCCCGCGCACCTCGCGCGCCAGGGTGGTCCAGCCGATGAGCGACAGGATGATGGTGATGGCGAAGAAGACCTGCTCGGGCGGCCACTGCGGCGGCAGCGCGGCCGTCAGCGCCAGCCAAATGGGGATGGTTGGCAGTGACTGCAGCAGCTCGATCAGGCGCTGGATGATCAGGTCGGGCACGCCGCCGAAGTAGCCCGAGATGCCGCCCAGCAGCACGCCCAGGACGACGCTGAGCGCCACCGCGATCAGGCCGATGGTCATGGAGGTGCGCGTGCCGAACATCAGCCGCGACCACTGGTCGCGCCCCAGCCGGTCGGAGCCCAGCAGGTAGAGCCGGTCAGCCGGGTCGTCGCTCTCGACGCCCAGCAGGTGGAGGTCGGTCTCGAACAGGCCGAGCAGCTTGTAGGGCTCGCCCGGCGCGAAGAAGCGCACCGGCACCTGGCGGCTCTCGTCCACGCTCCATTCCATACGCAGCGTCACTTTGTTGCGCTGCCCGGTCAGCGCCGGCGCCCACGGGTCGAAGCGGCCCTCGCGGAACAGGTGCAGCGGCTGGGCCGGGACAAAGGCCAGGCGCGCCTCGCCGGCCTCGGGGTCCTGGGTGGCGAAGAAATCGGGCACTAGCACCACGACGTACAGGCCGAGCAGCAGCAAGCCGCTGAACACGGCCAGGCGGTGCTTCTTGAAGCGCCACCACACCAGGGTCCAGTTGGAAGCTACCGACAGGCGCGCTTCGGCAGCGCTGCTGGTGACCGGGTGGGCTGGGGCCTCCGCTGGCCTCGGGCCTGGCGCCAGCGACTCGGTCGTCATGCCTTGGCCCCCTCCAGCCGGATGCGTGGATCGATCAGCGCCAACAGGATATCGGAGATGAGAGTGCCGACGATGGTCAGGAAGCAATAGATGAATAAAATACTGCCGGCCAGGTACATGTCCTGGCTGGTGAGGGCGCGCAGCAGCAGCGGGCCGATGTTGGGCAGGTTCATCACCGTGGCCACGATCAGGCTGCCGGAGAACAACTGCGGCAGATACCAGCCGATGGTGCTCACCAGCGGGTTGATGGCCAGCCGCACCGGGTATTTGAGCACCAGGCGCATCTCCGAAAGGCCCTTGGCGCGGGCCGTGACCACGTAGGGCTTGTTGAGCTCGTCGAGCAGGTTAGCGCGCATGATGCGCGTCAGCCGGGCAGTGCCGGCCACGCCCAAGACGATCATCGGCAGCCAGATGTGCTTGAGCAGGTCGATCACCCGGGCCAAGCTCCAGGGTGCGGCGACGAACTCCGTCGAGAACAGGCCAGTAATGCTGACGTCGAAGTACGCAAAGGCCACCCACATCAGGATTAGCGCCAGCATGAAGTTGGGCGTAGCCACGCCGATGTAGTTGATGACGGTAAAGAGATAGTCCAACCATGAGTGCGGATGCGTGGCCGAGTAGATGCCGGCGGGGATGGCCACCGCCCAGGTAAAGGCAAACGAGAACAGCGCCAGGATGATGGTCAGCCATAGCCGCTCGCCGATCAGCTCGACGTTGGGCCGCTGATATTCGAGCGAGAGGCCCAGGTTGCCGCGCAGCAGGTTCTGGATCCAGCGCCAATACTGGACGTAGATGGGCTGATCGAGGCCAAACTGCTGCTCGAGGGCCTCGACCTGGGCCGCGTCGACCGACGAGCCGGTGGCGGCCAGGGTGGCCAGATAGCTGTCGAGGAAGTCGCCGGGCGGCGCCTGGATGAGAATGAAGACGACGATCGAGAAGACAAACAGCAGCAGCGGTAGCAGCAGCAGACGTTGGACCGTGAACCGCAGCACGGATCACCTCCGGGCCGTTAGCAGACGACTCCCGCCCAGGAGCCGATTGTATCCCCGATTGGCGCCAGGGCCAGCGCGGCGAGAAGCCGTTCTCGCGGCCGCAAACTCCTGCCATCGCGCCCACCCGCACCCCCTGGGGCCAGGCCTGCTCCCACACCGGCTGATCCTCTCCGGCGTCCAACCAGCGCGCCGGGCCTAATAGGGGCGGATTTCATCCGGGCGGATTTTTCAGCCGCGCTCCCTGTGTCGCGCCAGTCCGGCCGGCGCTCGCGGGCGCCGGCCGGACCGGGTCAGGCCTCAAACGGGGCTAGTTGGCACCCGCGTTGTCGAAGTACCATTGCTCCGGCCGGGCATTGCCGGGCGTGCGGAGCGGCCAGTCGTTGCCGAGCTCGAGCGGCAGGTTGTGGAGGTGGTTGTTGACGACTACCACACCCTGCACCATGGGCGTCAGGCCCACTAGGCTGATCTCGTAGCCCTGCTCGACCCACAGGCCATACAACTCCTTGGCCAGCTCGACCTGCTCCTCGGGCGTGGCCGACTTGGCCGAGTCGATGATCTCGACAATGCGGGCCAGCTCGGGCGTCGGCTCCATGCCCTCGGCGCCTTGGCTGTTGTACCAGGTGCGGGTGAGCGGGGCCAGGGCCAGGCCGGGGCTGACGCGCGGATCATACTTGGGTGCCCCGGTGAAGGGGAAGCCGCCGGTGTCCTCGTTCCAGATCTCGGTCTGGATGTCGTTGCTCTCGCGCATCTGGAAGTGCAGCGCGCGCTCGCGCACCTGCACGATGGCCTGGATGCCGGCCGCTTCCCAGTCGCGCGCCACCAGTTGAGCCACGTCCGTCCAGGGGCCGAAGGCCGGCACCACCGAGATCTCGATGCTCACGGCCTTGTCGGTGCCCGGATACAGGCGATGGCCCTGGGCGTCCTTCTGGTCCAGGCCCAGGTCATCCAGCATCTGGTTGGCCAGGTCGGGGTCATACTGGGTGTACTTGTAGGCGACCTCATCGCCGGGGTAGTAGGGGTGCCAGGGGGCGGCCACCGAGTTGCGCGGCTCGCCCAGCCCCAGAAAGGCCGCTTCCTGGATCTCGGTGCGGTCCACGGCGTAGCTCAGAGCGCGGCGGAACTCGAGCGTGCGCATCAGGTTGCCGAGGTCTTCGTCAGCCACGTAGGTCTGGTTGAACATTACCACCGCATCGGCCCCGCCAAAGCTGGGCCAGGTGATGATGCGATACTTGCCGGCGGCCTCATTCTCTTTGAGCACCGGGTAGTTCATCATGTTGACGTGGCGGTCCTGCTGGTCCAGGTCACCGGCGATGGCGGCCAGGTTCAGGGCCTGGATGTCGGCGAAGAAGATGAAGCGCAGCTCGTCGATGTAGGGCAGCTGGTTGCCGGCCGGGTCCACGCCGACGAAGTAGGGGTTGCGCTTGAGGGTGTAGATTTGGTCGCTGATGCGGTTTTCGGAAACCCAGGCCGCGGTGGTGGGCCGCTCGGGGTTCTCAAACGGCGCGTTCTTGCTGGCGAACAGCTCGACCCAGGTCTGGAACTGCGCCTCGGCCACCAGCGCGTCGATCTCGGCCTGGGGCGTGTAGTTGGGGTGGAACTGCTTCAGGTAGTGGGCGGGCAGGAAAGGCGCAAAAGTGCGGTCGCCGCCGTCCTTGTTGGCCAGCTCGTACAGGAACAGGGTGTTGACTTCGTTGTAGGTGAAGCGGACGGTGTAGTCATCGACCTTCTCCACCAGCGCCACGCTGCCGTCGGCGTTGCGCATCCACTTGGGCAGCGACGGGGTGATATCGACGTTCTGGAGCACGTCGGTGTACCAGAACAGGATGTCGTCGGCCGTCAACGGCTCGCCGTCCGACCACTTGGCGCCCTCGCGCAGGAAGACGGTCCAGGCTTTGTAGTCGTCGGAGGCCTCCCAGCCCTTGGCGACGTGCGGGATCACGGCGCTGCCGTCGGGCGAGAAGCGCACCAGCCCGTCGAACATGATGCGCACGTAGTTGTTGTAGTCAGCCGGCCCCGTGAAGCCGCGGCGCCAGACGCCGCCATATTGGCCGATGCCTTCCACGGTCTCGACCACCAGCGGCTCAACCGGCAGGCGTTCTTCCACCGGGGGCAGGTCGCCGCTGGCCACCAGGGCGGCCAGCATCGGCGCTTCGTTGTAGGTTGCGGCCG
>JADLEU010000160.1 GCA_020845955.1 Anaerolineales bacterium | reverse complement strand
GACCGCATGGTGGCTCACACCGGCTATTTGGTATTTGCCCGGCCAGTCACACGCCGACCGCGGCCGGCGGACGCGCCTCCCGAACACGAGGGAGACGAGCCAACCCCCGGGCCCGGCCCGAGCGAGGAGAACAGCGGGGACAACCCTGCCGAAGATCTGCCTCGCCTCGACGGCGGCTGAGCCAATGCACCGGCCGGGTCGAACAAGGTAAACCAGAACCGGCGATCCGCGCACACGGCCACGGCTACAACCCACCCCCTACGGCCACGCCAAGCGCGACCGCTACGCCGCCTGGCCTCTCAGCCGGCGACACTGGCACCGGCGCGACTTGAACCCCGCTGCCCCAGCCGGCCGAGCGCGGCGCTGAGTATCCCCACATCCCCCATTATATCGAGTAGAATGGGCGTGCATTATGTATTCAGAGTTGTACCGGTAGTGGAGACTGGTGGGTGGGTAATATGCCCGCAGACACGCTGGCCGGAACAGCCCTGGCCGAATATCCTCGGCCGCGGGCCAGCCAGAGAGACCCATGAAAGTCCTGTACGTCGAAGATGATCCTCAAGAGGTCGACCTGATCCGGCACGAACTGGCACGCCATGCGCCGGAGATCGATCTCGACACGGCACCCACGCTCGCGGCGGCCCGTGCCAGCCTGGCGAGCGGCGCGCCCTACGACCTGGTATTGTCTGATGCCCACCTGCCCGATGGCGAGGGCCTGGCGCTCCTGGCGCACGCGGCAGCGCTGCCGGTGGTGGTGTTGGTGACCGGCCAGGGAGACGAGGAGGCGGCGCAGCAGGTGCCGCGCCTAGGGACGATAGACTACGTGGTCAAGAACCCCGGCTATCTCCACGGGCTGCCTTCGATCCTGGAGAGCGCCTACCACCGCACCCAACTTCTGCGCGACCAGGCCGCTCTACGGCAGAGCGAGGCCAAGTACCGCGCGCTGGTCGAGCAGACACCGGCCATTACCTATATCGCCAGCTTGGACGAGAGCGGGAGACTGCAGTACGTCAGCCCGCAGGTCGAAGCGACGCTCGGCGTCCACCCGGCGGATCTGCTGGCCGACAGCGGCCTGTGGCAGCGGCAGGTGCATCCCGCTGATCAGGCGCGCGTGCAGGGCAGAATGCAGCGCGCGAGCAGCCAGGCCGGGCCGGTGCAGACGGAATTCCGCTGGATCCGGCCGGATGGCCGCAGCGTTTGGCTGCGCGATCACGCCTGCGTGGTCCACGGGCCAGAGGGCGAGCCGCTGTTCCTGCAGGGCATCCTGCTCGACATATCCGAGGGCCGCCAGTCGGAAGCGCAACTGGCCTATCAGGCGCATTTGCTGGCGAACATTAACGACGCCGTCCTGGCGACCGATGCTGCCGGCCAGCTCAGCGCCTGGAACCGCGCGGCCGAGGCGCTCTACGGCTGGAAGGCAGAGGAGGTGCTGGGCCGGCTGGCCAGCGAGGTGACGCGCACCGAGCTGAGCCCCGAGGCACGCGGCGCGGCGGCTGAGGCGCTTGACAGCACCGGCCGCTACACCGCCGAATGCGTGCAGTACCGGCGAGACGGGACCCGGCTAGTGGTCGAAGGCACGACGATTGCGCTCCACGACGAAGCCGGCGCGCTCACGGGCTTTGTCACGGTCAACCGCGACATTTCTGAGCGCAAGCGGGCCGAGGCCGAGCGCGACCGCCTGCTCCAGCAGGTGTACGAGGCCCACCGGGGGCAGCAGGCCCTTTCTATGCGCCTGCTGGAAGTGCAGGAGGCCGAGCGCCGTCACCTGGCGCGCGAGCTGCACGACGAGGTCGGCCAACAGCTGACCAGCCTGAAGCTGCTGCTTGAAATGAATGCCAACCAGCCGGGGAAGCCGGTGCGCTCCAGCCTGGCCGAAGCTCAACTCATGCTGCAGCAGCTGATGGACGTGATCCGCGAGCTGTCGCTCAGCCTGCGGCCCGCCATGCTCGATGACCTGGGCCTGCTGCCGGCGCTGCTGTGGCATCTCGAGCGCTTCACCCAGCAGACCGGTGTCCAGATCCAGTTCCAGCACAGCGGTATCGAAGGCCGGCGTTTTCCGACAGAAGTTGAGACCGCCGCCTATCGCATCATCCAGGAGGCCCTGACCAACGTCGCCCGCTACGCTCGGGCGGGCGCCGCGCAGGTGCGCCTGTGGCGCGAGGCCCAGGATCTGCGCCTGGAAGTCATCGATCACGGGCGCGGTTTCGACGCCCGCGCCGCGCAGTCGGCCAACCGCTCCAGCGGCCTGGCGGGGATGCGCGAGCGCGCCAGCCTGCTGGGTGGACAGGTCCGGATCGACTCGTTCGCTGGCCGCGGGACGCGGCTGACGGCGGCCCTGCCGGTAGACTTCAACGCCCAAAAGCGCAATGATTAACGGAGCCGCGGCTCTGCGCTGGCGCCAGGTCGTGACGGCTGCGGCGGCTGCCAGGGAGTGGGAGGAGGCGCGATGAATAGGATTCGCATTGTGCTGGCTGACGACCACCCCGTCGTGCGCCACGGCGTGCGCGGCCTGCTGCAGGCGGAGCCCGAGTTTGTAGTGGTAGGCGAGGCCACTGATGGCCTGGAGACCGTGCAGCTCGTCGAGAAGCTGCAGCCTGAGGTGCTGGTCGTCGATCTGATGATCCCGGGCGTGAACGGGCTAGAAGTTATCCGGCAGATCAGGCAGCGCTTGCCGCTCATCCGCATCGTGGTCTTGTCGATGCATGCCAATGAGCCGTACGTACTTGAAGCCCTCCGCAACGGCGCCGCGGGATACGTCCTCAAGGACTCGAGCGCCGGTGACCTCGTCCTGGCCGTCAGGCAGGTCCTGGCCGGACAGCGCTACCTGAGCCCGCCATTGTCGGAGCGCGCCGTGGAGGCGTACCTGCAGCGCTCACGGGAGACGTCCTTCGATCCCTACGACGCCCTGACCGAGCGCGAACGCGAAGTGCTGCACCTGGCAGCCGAAGGGTTGAGCAACCCCGACGTGGCCGCGCGGCTGTCGATCAGCCCCCGCACTGTCGAGACTCACCGCGCGAACTTGATGCGCAAGCTGGGCCTCAAGACCCAAACGGACTTGATCCGCTATGCCCTGAAGCGCGGCATTCTGCCAATGGAAGGCTGAGCCGCGCCCGCGGCTCTTCTTCCGCAGCCGCCCCGCTGGCCGCCCCGGCCGGCTGTGTCAGCGCATGGGCTACCCAATCTACGGGGCATTCCAAGCTTTATCCGTCATTTCCCGGATATACAGCGTCCCGCTGGCCTGCTAAGCTCTCGAAAACAGGGGCCAGTCCGCCGGCCATCGTGGCTGGCGTGACCGGGGGGGGGAAACGGGCGCCCGGCCGCATTCAGTCGGCGAGGTTACCCCAATTAGGCATGGAAACTTGCCGTCTTCTGCTGGTTGACAACAACAACGCCTTTGTGCGCATTGCCATGCGGTTCCTACAGAGCCAGCCGGACCTTGGCCGCGTCGCCTCCGCCGAAAGCGCCGCACGGGGCCTGAGCCTGGCCAGCCAACTCCGGCCGGAGGTAGTGGTGCTCGATCTCCACCTTCAGCAGGCCTCCGGCCTGGACCTGATCCCCAGCCTAAGACGCCGTTTGCCTGAGGTCAAAGTCATCGTCCTGACGCTGTGGTCGTCAGAGCCCTACCGCCAGGCGGCCCTGGCGGCCGGGGCCGATGACTTTGTCAGCAAGGACAGGCTGCACACCGACCTGCTGCCTGCCATCCGGCGGCTGCTTCGCCCCACGGCGCCTGTGATCGGGTAACTCGGCCGCGTTGCCCTGGACCTCCAGACGACTACCACGAGCGAACGACACCTGGCCGAAGCTACGCTCTTGGGCCGCGGAGATCGGCCAGGATCTCGCGGGCGGCATTGTAGCCCGGGGCGCCGGTCACTCCGCCGCCCGGATGAGTCCCGGCGCCGCACAGATACAGGTTGGCGATTGGGGCGCGGTATTGCCCAAAACCCGGCACTGGCCGCATCAGCAGCAATTGATCGAGCGCCATTTCTCCGTGGTAGGGGCTGCCCTCTGCCAGGCCGTAGGTCCGTTCGAAATCCAGCGGCGTGATCACCTGGCGTGCTTCGATCAGCCCTGGCAGGTTGGGCGCATAAGCTGCCAGGGTGGCCACTACGCGCTCGCCCAGGGCCTCTCGTTGGGAGTCCCAGTCGCGGCCGCGCAGGTGATAGGGCGCCCATTGCGCCGTGACTGCCAGCACGTGGCGGCCCGCGGGCGCCAGGCTTGGATCCAACAGGGTCGGGATCACGGCATCCAGCACGGGTTGGTCCGAAGGCTCGCCATACTTGGCGGCATCCGCGGCGCGTTCGATGTACTCCAGGCTCGGGCTGATCACAATATGGCCGGCCAGGCAGTCGTCGCCCTCGACCCCGCGGATACGCGGCAGGCCCCGCAGCGCCAGGTTGACCTTAGCGGTGGCGCCACAGAAGCGGATGTTGCGCGCCTGGCGCATGGTGCGCGGCTCCAGCTCGGCCGGGCCAACCAGGTCGAACAGCGTGTGCCGCGGGTCGGCACTGGAGACGACGGCGCGCGCCCGCAGCGTCTCGCCGCTGGCTAGGGCCACACCTACGGCCCGGCCATTGGCGCCATCATCGTCCAGCAAGATTCGCGCCGCGGCCGTATCCGTGCGAATGTGGGCGCCGTGAGCGCGAGCGGCTGCCGCCAGCGCGGCTGCCACCTGGCCCAGGCCGCCTCGCACGAAGCGCTGACCTCCGGCCGGCCCGAGCTTCTGGTAGAACAGGGCAAAGGCCGTGCCGGCCGCCATCGGGCCCCAGGGACCTCCCAGAACCGCCGCGGCGCCCAAGACGCCCTTGAGGGCGCTGCTCTCAAAGTGCTCGTCGAGCAACTCGGCCGCCGTCATCGGCAAGACGCGCAGCAGCTGCATCAAATGCCGCTCGCCTAAACCACGCGCCTTGAGGACAAAACGCAGCCAGGGCCAGAGCTCGCCGAGGGAAGTCCCTGCCAGCTTCGGAGGCGTCAGGAGTGTCAGGCCGTCCAACACTTCAATCACTTGCCGCGCGAACGCCTGGAAGCGGGGGTACGCGTCTGCATCGGCCGCCGAGAAGCGCAGCAGCGCGGCGCGGGTCTGGCGCGGATCGCGCCAGAGGGTCAGCGCCGATCCTTCGGGTTGAGGCCCCAGCACTACGCCGGGGTTCTCCACAAACTTCAGACCGTGACGGGTCAGATCGAGCGCTTCAATGACCGCCGGGCCCAGCAGGCGGGCGTCGTCGGCGCCAGTGTTGACCCGGTAGCCCGGCCAGACCGCTTCGGTGGCCGCGGCGCCCCCCCAACACGCTGCGGCGCTCCAACACCAGCACACGCTGGCCGGCGCGGGCCAGCAGACCTGTTGTGACCAGGCCGTTGTGGCCGCCGCCAATGACGATGACGTCGTATGGCTCCGGCATCGGCCTACCAGCCCCGCAGCATCTCGAGCGCGGCCAGGCGGCCGGGCGCCCCGGTGATGCCCCCGCCGGGGTGCGCGCCCGAGCCGCACTGGAAGTAGCCGCGCAGCGGCGTGCGGTACTGGGCCGCGCCTGGCGCCGGCCTTAGGAAGAAGAGCTGCGGCAAGGTCAGCTCGCCATGAAAAATGTTCCCCCCGGTCATTCCCAGGGTCTGCTCGATGTCCCAGGGCGTCAACACCTGGCGGTGCAGGATGAGGCCCTTGAGGTTGGGGAAATACTCGGCCAGGGTGTCCACCACGGCATCGCCCAGGGCCGCGCGCCGGGTCTCCCAACTCCCTTCGCGCAGCTGGTAGGGCGTATACT
>JADLEU010000159.1 GCA_020845955.1 Anaerolineales bacterium | reverse complement strand
GCCCAGGGGCGCTTCGCGGAGATCATGGCGGCGCTGCGCGTGGCTACCGGCTGGGAAGTGGCCGTGGAGGCCGGCGCCAACCAGACAGCGCTGGCGGCGCTGGTGCGCGAGGTGCTGCCGCCGGGCTGGACGGTCGAGAAGGGACCGGCTATCCAGCGCGAAACCCGGCAGGTGAGCGTCACGGTCAGCTCCGGCGCCGAGACGCGCGTGGCGCTGAACGCGGCGGCCGAGCGCTTCGAGGCCGTGAGCGGGTGGCGCCTCACCGCGGTGGTGGCGGCGAGGGGCGGCCGGGCCGCCCCGCCGGTGGCCGCCGCGCCGGAAGGGCCGGCCTGGGAGATCAACGCCGCCTATGCCGAGATCAAGCGCGCGCTGGCCGGTAGCACACTCTACCGCACCAGCCTGAAAGGGCAGGAGGTCGTGCTGGGCTTCATCTCGCCGCAGGTGGGCGAGCGCTACCGCGACCGGATCGCGGCGCTGTCCGCCCGCATCGGCTGGCGGCTGGCGATCAGCCCGCAGGCCAACCAGAGCGCACTGGCCGAGGCGGCCCAGGTGCTGAGCGCGCGGGCAGGCTGGACGATCGTGAAGGGCCCGAGCATTTACCTGGAGCGCTCGGAGGTGGCCATGACGCTGGCGGCGGCGCCTGACCCGGCCGCGCTCGCGGCGGCGGCGGCGGCCTTCGAGGCGCAGACCGGGTTCCGCCTGGCCGTGTCGGGGCCGGCGGTGGCCGCGGCACCGGCGCCCTCCGCGCCGCGCGAGGACAGCGTGGACGTGCCGGTGGCGCTGATCCGGCTGACGGCGCATCAGCAGGGGCTGGCGCTGGACGCGGAGAAGACGCGCAAGGCGGTGGAGCGGGCCCAGCGCGCGGGGCGCATCAGCCCGCCGGTGCGGCTGCGCCGGCTGCGGGATGGCTATCTGCTGCTGGACGGGCTTTACCGGCTGCGCGCCGCGCATGCGCTCGGATGGGAGCGCGTCGCGGCGGTGGTGGAGTAGGGCCCAGTGGGGCGTATGGGCGGGTGTGTGGGCGACGAATGAAGAAGGGCGAAGTGGCCGGGGTCACGGGCGAGTCCCGAAGATGCGGCCCGGCGCGACGATCTGGGGTGTGTGGGCAAGCCAGGTGGCGCGGCGCTCGTGGCGAGGGCGGTGGAGTGGGCGCGGGCCGAGGGCGTGCGGGTGGTGTGAGGCTCGCGGTGGACACCCCAACACGGCGGCGAGCCGCCGTTATGTGCCCTGCGGCTGTAGCGTGTCTGGGGTGGAGCCAAGGATGTTGTCGGTGGATGGCGTGACGTATGACGAACTGGTGATGGCGCGGGTGGTGTGACGACGGCGTGCTGCGAGAGGCGGAGGGCTAGCGCGGCTGTAAGCCGCTGCTGCGGATAGAGGGGCCGGTGCCCGCGGGCTTATGGGCCGGGGGTGGCGGTCTCGGCCGGCGCGCCTTCGCCTTCGGGCGTGGGGGTCGGCTCGGGCGTGGCGACGACGCCGACGGACTCTTCCCAGGGGTAGCGCGTCAGCGGAAGCTGGAAGTAAGCCTCGACGATGCGGCGGAAGATAGGCGCGGCGATGTCGGAGCCTTGGCCCTGGCTGGAGACCCAGACGGCGATGGCGATGTCGGGCCGGTCGGCGCTCTGCGCGAAGGTGTAGCCCGCGAACCAGGCGTCGGGGTCGGGGACCGCGGTCTCGGCCGTGCCGGTCTTGCCGTAGATGGGGATGCGGAAGCCGCGGAAGCGGTTGCGGGCGGTGCCGATGGGTGGCTGGGTGACGTTGTGCATGGCTTGCTGCAGCGCCGCCATCTGCTCGGCGCTGAGCGGCAGCGTGCCGGCCGCGATCGGCGCCAACTCGAAGGTCGGCTCGCCGTCGGGTGGTTGGATCTTGAGCACCAGCTGCGGCTGAAGAAGTTGGCCGCCGTTGGCGATAGCAGCCACCAGCCGCGCGATCTGCAGCGGCGTCACCTTGACGTCGCCCTGGCCGATGGCCAGGTTGAGGCTATCCACCACCTCCCAGGCGCGGCCCTGCGTCTGCAACTTCGACTCGGGGTCAGGGATCTGGCCGCCGATCTCGCTGATCTGGCCGATGCCGGTCGGCTGGCCCAGGCCAAAGGCACGGGCAGTCTCTGAAAGCCAACTTGGGTTCCAATCGAAGAGGGCCTTGCCCACGTGCCAAAAGTAAGGGTTGCACGAGCCCGAGAGGCCCTGCGCCAGGGTGAGCTCGCCGTGGCCGCCTTCCAGCCAGTCGGTGAGCACCAGCGAGGGGCCGAGCTCCTCCCAGGCGCCGTCGCAGGTGTACCGCGATTCGGGCGTAAACAGGCCCGAGGTCAGCCCGGCTGAAAAAGTGACCAGCTTGAAGATGGAGCCGGCCGGGTAGCCGTCTTGCGTGGCGCGGTTGAGCAGCCCGGCGCTGATGGCGCCGTTGTCGGCAAACTGGCGGTTGAGGTTGGCCGGCTCGAACAGGTTGGGGTCAAAGGTGGGGCTGGAGGCCAGCGCCAGGACCTCGCCGGTGTCCACGCGCAGCACGACGGCCGCGCCGGTGTAGGCGCCAAGGGCGAACTGCACGGCCTCCTGCAGCGCCAGGTCGACAGTCGAGTAGATGTCTTGGGACGGCGTCGAGGCGCCGGAGGCGATGGCGCGCAGCGGCTGACCGGCGGCGTCGAGCAGGGTGAGCTGGCCGCCGTTGCGCCCGGCCAGTGCGGCCTCGCCCCACTCTTCCAGGCCGGTTTCGCCCAGGCGCTGGTCGATGGAATAGCCGCGCGCCTGGTAGTCGGCCACCTCGCCGGGCTGGATGAAGCGGGTGTAGCCGGTGACGTGCGCGCCAGCGCCGTTGCCGAAATAGTAGCGGCCGCTGTAGGGTGTCAGGCGGATGCCGGCCACGCCCTGCAGCCAGCTCAGCCGAGCCAGCTCGCCGGCGCTGACCTCGGCGATAGGCAGGTATTGGTCGGGTGGGGCAAACTCCCACAGCGCCGCGATATTGGCGCCGGGCGTGCCCAGCAGCCGGCCCAGCCCGTTGGCCAGGGTGTCGTCGTCGGGGGTGATTTCGCCGGGCACGACGCCGACGGCCCAGGCGTCGGCGGCGATGACCATCGGCACGCCGTTGCGGTCGTAGATGATGCCGCGGTCAGGCACGAAGGGCACCATGTAGAGCTGCTGGCCGTTGACCAACTCGGGCCAGATCATGGCCGGGGCATAGACGACGCCCCAGCGCCCCTCGGCGCGGATCAGCGGAACGATGACGTCCGTTTCCAGCGTGCCCACCAGTTGGGTGGCGTAGGTGAGGTGAACCTGCGCCTCGGCCGCGTCGCCGTTCTCGGTCAGGCCCGTGAGGGTGGGGGTATAGGCCGTGGCCGATATGATGCCCAGGTTGGCGCGGTGCTGCTGCTCGAAGTCGGCGGCGCTGAGGGCGGCCTGGCTGGCGGGCGCCAGCCCGGCGTACATGGCGGCGTAATCGCCGGCCTGCCAGGCCGCCAGATAGGCCCGCGCGGTGTCATCGGCGCTGGGCAGCGGGGTCGGCGTGGGTGCGGGGGTGTCGGTAGGCGGCGGCGTGGGCGTATTGGCCGGCGCCGTGGGAACCGGGGCGTCGGTGGGCGAATTGCAGGCTGCCAGGAGGCCGGCGGCCAGGATAAGCCCGGCACAGAGTTTCCGAATCACTTGAGGATCTGCCGTTCGATTGCCATAAGGCATGTGGGCTGAGGCGGGACGCGTGGCTGCAAGCCCCCGGGACATGATACCACGGGGAGCAGGGTGCAAAG
>JADLEU010000158.1 GCA_020845955.1 Anaerolineales bacterium | reverse complement strand
TCACGGAGAACTGCCGGCCGATGACGGCGATGACCGAGGCCACGCGCAACGTGCGCTTGACGTCCTCAGGCAGACGGTCGATGCGGGCTAGGAGCAGGCCCTGCAGGTTGTCGGGAATTTCAATCGTGTCGATTTCCTTGCCCGCAGCCCAGGCGCTGCCCTGGCGATAGATAGCGCCGCGGTCGATGAGCATGCGGATCACTTCTTCCACGAAGAAGGGGTTGCCCTCGGCTTTCTTGAGGATCAGGCTGCGGATGCCCTCGGGCAGGGCTTCGATCTCCAGCAGGTTGCTGACGAGCCGGCGGCTGTCGTCGTCAGAAAGCGGGCTGAGGGTCAGGTCGGCCAGCCCGGCGCCCAGGCGATCGCGCACCGCGGCCACCAGTCGCCAGCCGTGGCTGTCGCGGTCGGGGCGGGTGACCAGGCAGAGCAGAACCGCGGCCTCGGAGATGAGGGGCAGCAGCTTGATGAGCAGGTCGGTGGAGGAGGGATCGGCCCAGTGAATGTCGTCGAGCACCAGGATGAGCGGCTGGCGCGCGGCCAGGGCCAGCAGCAACTGCCGCAGGGCGGCCAGGTACTGACTCTGGCGGGCCTGCGGTTCGAGCATTTTGACGCGCTCTTCGGCCTCGCCCTCGAGCGGAATAGAGAGCAGGTGGCCGAGGTAGGGATAGATGTCCATCGCCGTGGGCCCGGCCACGCTGTCCACCAGGAGCTGCAGGGCCGCCTTTGTTTCGACGGAGCTGGCCGTTGCCGGCGTCCCAAGCAGAGAGCGCAGCACGTCGATCAGTAGGTGGTAGGCCAGGGTGTGGCCATACGAGAGGCAGCGCCCCTCGGCCCACAACTCCGGGCGAGCGGAGCTGCCGTGGCTGGCAGCGGCCACACCGAGCGAGGCGGCCCTCCACTCGGCAATCAGGCGGCTTTTCCCCAGCCCGGGATCGCCCACGACCACGGCGGCGCGGCCCAACCCGGCGCGGACCGCTGCGCTCAACTGGAGCAGCGTGGTCAGCTCATGATCGCGGCCAACCATGGGGCTTTCCAGGCCGGCCAGGCCGCGCAGGCGGCCGGGAGTGGCCCTGACCCCGAGGACCTCGTAAACACGCACCGGCTCGCTCTTGCCCTTGACGTCGATCTCGCCCAGGTCCTGGCAGTCAAAGAAGGGAGCGGCGAAGCGATACGTGTTCTCAGAAATCAGCAGCGTCATGGGCCGAGCCGCTGCTTGCATGCGCGCGGCCACGTTGACGGCGTCGCCCATGGCCGTGTATTCGAACTTGAGGTCGCTGCCGACATCGCCGACAACCACCGGGCCGCTGTTCAAGCCAATGCGCACCTGAAACTCGATGCCATACTTCTGGCGCACTTCAACGGCGTAAGCGCGGACCGTGGCAAGCATGTCGAGCGAAGCGCGCACGGCGCGCACCGGGTCATCTTCGTGGGCCAGCGGCGCGCCAAAGAAGGCCAGCAGCGCGTCGCCCAGCAGACGGGCAATCGTGCCTTCGTAGCGGTTCTCGATGATGGGCGAGATCAGCTCGAAGGCCCGGTTCATGATCAGCGTCCAGTCTTCGGGGTCCATGTGCTCCGCCAGGGCAGTGGACCCGACCACATCGAGAAACAGGCAGGTGACTACCTTGCGCTCGCCAGCCAGATGGGCGGCGCGCATCTTGGCGGCCAGGTCGTCCGGAGTGGCGGCCTTGAGCTGGCTCAGGCGCTGCTCGTCGACCGCGGTGCTGGCGGCGACCGGCTGGCCACAATTGGGGCAGAAGCGCGCACCGCGGGGAAGCTCGGATTGGCAGTTGGGGCAGCGCTGGCTCAGGGCGGCGCCGCAATTGAAGCAGAATTTGGCGTTGGGCGGGTTCTCTGTTTGGCAATTAGGACATTTCATACCCGACTCCGAAGTATTTAGAGTGTAGCATCGCGGGCGCGCCTGGCAAAATCGGGCGGGCACCGGCCCACAACCCTTCGCAGGGTATTGCGCGGGACGGGACCATAGGATTCCGGCGAGTTGTCTGGCAGGCCCTTGACGGCCGACTGGGTTGAAGCGCTCAAAACGAGCTGAACCTGCGGTTGAGGAAGGCCGCGCGAAACTCGGGCCGGGTGAAGCGCACCAGCAGCGCCGCCCGGTTTGCGCGCCTGGGCCTGCCAGCGCACATCGGCCGGGCCGCCGTGGGCGCGGGCCAGCAGCACTCGCGCCATGTACGCCCCGATCTCCAAGCGCGCCTGGAGCGCCAGCAGCCGATCAGCGGCCTCGAGCGCAAGCATCGGCTGGCCGCGCGCCAGGTGCAGCTCGGCCTCCAAGAGGAGGATCAAGTAGGGGTTCGCCGGCAGGTGAGCTTGGGGATTGAAGTGGACGCGCGCGTGTCGTGCACAATGGCTTCGGCGTTGGCGTACAGCGGCGCGGTGGCGCCCGCCAGCGTGAGGTAATACAGCACGCGGTCGGCCGCCTGCGCCTCGGCCAAGGGACGGGCCAGCTCGGGCAGCAGCTCGTGCCGGGCGCCGCGTCCCCCTGGGCAAGGTGGAGCTGATCCAGCGCCTTGGCCGCCGCGCGATGGAACTGCCGGCCGTCGCTTCGCACCAGCGCGGCGAAGGCGGCGTCCTTCACCGGCACGTGCTCGACCAGGTATTCCAGCTCGGGCAGAGCGGTTGCCAACTGGAGCAGGCCCGCGCCTTCGAGAATGCCAAGCTGCGCGAGAAGGGTCACCACCTGGCCGCACAGGCGGGAGAATGTGATCCATTATAGGCCAATACCGAGCCGCGGCGCTAATGCTGCGCCGATTCTTTTGCGCGTAGAATATCCATATGCTCCGCATCTTGATCGCCTCGCCGCACCCGGCCCTGCGTGCCGGGCTGCACGTCCTCCTGGAAGAGGCGCAGCGGGCCCGTCCCCGACCGGGTGAGCCGGTAATGGTGGTTGGCGAGGCCGACACGATCGAGGCCTGCCTGCAGTGGACACGAGCGGCGCAGCCGCAAGTCGTGATCTATGATCTGTCGTTTGAGCCAGATGACGGCCTGGACGGCCTGTGGCGGCTGCGGGCCGAAGCGCCAAACGCGGCTGTGTTAGCGTTATGCGAATCGAGCAGCGATGGGCGCGTGCTCGGCGCGCTGCAGGGCGGGGCGCGCGGCTGCCTGCCCAAGACCGCCACCGGGCCAGAGTTGCTAGAGGCGGTCGAGAGCGTGGTGTTGGGCGAGCCGGTTCTGCACCCGGCAGCCACCGCGGCGCTGCTGCAGCAGCTCCGCGGCGATGGCCCCGCGCCGACCCTGTCGCCCCGCGAGACCGAAGTGCTCAGGCAGGTGGCGGCCGGGCAAACCAACAAGGCGATTGCGCTGCTGTTGGGCATCAGCGAACACACCGTGAAGTTCCATCTGGGCTCGGCCATGACCAAGCTCGGCGCTGCCTCCCGGGCCGAGGCGGTAGCCCTGGCCATGCGACGCGGCCTGATCGCGGTGTAGCCGCGCCTAGCCGTTTGTCTAGCGCCCCGGCGGCCGAGTGGGGGAGGGGCCGGCCCAGGGAGCCATGCTACGCTGTCAGCAAACGAGCGCAGTTCAAATTCAGGAGGCACGATGATGGTAAGTGACGCGCAGCAGTATTCTGACAGCTTGGCGGCCGCGGTGGAGACGGCCGCGCAGGTCACCGTATCAGTGGACGCGCGCGGGCGTTTGCCCGCTAGCGGGATTGTGTGGACCGCCGACGGCGAGATCCTGACCGCCGATCACGTCGTGCAGCGCGACGAGAATATCCAGGTGACGCTGGGCGACGGCCGCACGCTGCCGGCGAAGGTTTCGGGACGCGACCCGGGCAGCGACCTGGCCCTGCTCAAGGTCGAGGCCAGCGGCCTGCCGCTGCCGGAGTTCGCCGGGACCGTGAAGGTCGGACACCTGGTTTTTGCCGTCGGGCGGCCGCAGGACGTCCAGGCGACCTTGGGGAGTGTGGTGGCGCTGGGCGGGCCGGTGCGCGGCCGGCAGCGCAGCTTCGAGGCTTACATCCAGAGCGACGTCACCATGTACCCGGGCTTCTCGGGTGGGCCACTGGTCGACGCCAGCGGACGGGTGGCCGGGCTCAACAGCAGCGCGCTGGCGCGCGGCGCCAGCCTGGCCATTCCGGTGGCGGTGCTGCGCAGTGTGGCCGAAGCGCTGCGGCGTGACGGGCGCGTGAAGCGCGGCTTCTTGGGGGTGAGCACGCAGCCCGTGGCCCTAGCGGAGGGCGTGGCCGCCCAACTGGGCCAGGCCACCGGGTTGATGGTGATCAACGCTGAGAAGAATAGCCCGGCGGCCGAGGGCGGCTTGATGCAGGGCGACGTGATGGTGGCGCTGGGCGGCCGCACGGTGGCCGACATCGAAGACCTGCAGGCGGCCCTCGGCCCCGAAACAGTCAATCAGGCCGTGACGGTGAAGGTCGTGCGCAGCGGCGATGTGCGCGAGCTCAAGGTTACGGTTGGAGTGCGGGCGTAAGCGCCGCGAGCATGGAAAGGAGCGAGCGACCTCCATGAGCGAGATCGCTCTCTTGATTCCGCTGACCCAGCGCCGCGCAGGCGGGGGGCGGTGTGGCGGGCGGTGCCAGGGGGGCGTGCGGGCTTTGCGGGGTCCGTTGCCCATCCGTTGACACCGTTGACGCCGAATCCGCGCCTGACACTCATCGGGAATTTTCTCTAATACCCCGCCAGGAACTCGGCCAGGGTGGCGCTCAAGCGCTGGCGCTGCTCGGCGGTGAGCGGCTCGAGCGGCGGGCGCACGCCCCACAAGGGGAAGCCAAATAGGTCCGCCAGCGCGCTCTTGAGGGCGGCCGGCGCGTTGAGGCCTTTGACGGCCGCGCGGGCGCGCGCCAGCCGCGCCTGCGCCCCTGTCGCCGCACCGCCCGCCTGGTGCGCGTCCCAAACCGCGCGGTCGAGCGGCGAGAGGACGTTGGCCAGCGCCGTGATCGAGCCGGCCGCGCCAGCGGCCAGACCTTGCGAGATCAGCGAATCGCTGCCCAAGAAGACCGCAAAGCCCGGGAACTGAGCCAGCACGGATTGAGTGTGAGCCCAATCGTCCTGCGAGTCTTTCATACCGATCACCTGGCGTGGGAAGCGCTCGCGCAGCCGGGCGATGGCGCCGGCCGGGATGCCCACGCCCGACACCTGCGGGATGTGATAGGCGAGCAGGGCGCCCTCCGGCGGGACGGCAGCGCGAACCAGTTCGTCAAAGTAATGTACCAGGCCATCCACTCCCACCCCCTTGAAGTAGAAAGCCGGCAGCACCACCACGCCATCGGCCCCCAGGTCGAAGGCCTCCCTGGTGAGGGCGATCGTGTCAGGCAGGCTGGCGCAGCCGGTGCCCGCCAGCACCTGGAAGCCGGGCCGCGCGCTGTTGCGGTGGCGCAGGCCGGCGCGGAGCACCTCGATGCGCTCGGCGACCGAAAAGGCCGGCCCTTCGCCGGTCGTGCCCAAAAGCAGCGCGCCGTGACAGCCACGGCTGGCCAGGAAGTCGATCAGGGCCGGCAGCGCGTCAAGATCAGGCGCCAGCGCCGAGGTCAGCGGGGTGACGGCCGCGGCGAAGACGCCGCGCGGTTGGGCTGTGGCAGGCGAAACGGGACGGGTGGGATCCGCTTGGGTGGTGGTCATGATGCCCGATTATAACGGTAGCTGAGGTTTGGACGAACAGCCCGGCCAGGGCAATTGCATCTCAATTGGCGCCGGCCAGGACGGTGCGCAGGTCGTCTTCGCTCCAGCCAGCGCGCACCTTAAGCGCCAACACAGAGCCGAAGGCCCCTGTGGGTCGTCACCCCAGCCGCTACGATTTGCTCGGCAACCGCCGTTTTCGTGCCGGCGGCGTCAATCGTCACAGTACAGCTCTTCAGGTCCAACAACCGCAACAACTCAGGAATCGCCGTGATTTCGTTGGATTTGGCGTCCGTGGCGACCTGGCCCAACACCAGCCCGTTGACGCTGGCCCAGGCGCTGACCACATGCAGCCTGCAGGCCCGATAGCACCTATCTTGCTGTAAGCCGTCCGCAGACGAACTTCGATTTCGATGCCGTTGCCCTGCCCGGGCCATAGCCGGGGGCCGGCGATTTACGATAGAATGAGACTACGGGCCAAATTCCAGCAAACCTACCCGACCGATCTTAAGTATAGCGAATGGCGGCAGATTGAACAGCACTTTCCGGCCCACCAGCGCGGCCGGCCACGCAAGTGGCAGATGTGGCTGATCGTGAATGCCATCCTGTACGTCACGCGCACGGACTGCCAGTGGCGGATGCTGCCCACAGAGTATCCTCCGTGGCAAACCGTTTACGGCTACGCCGGCGTTGGACGACGGCCGGATTGTGGGAGCAACTGAATGCGGTCCTGGTGCAGCTGGCCCGCACGCGCCAGGGGCGCCAGCCCGAGGCGAGCGCGGCCGTGCTTGGCGGCCATGGCGTTAAGACGTCCGAAGGCGGCGAAGCGCGCGGGATGGACGTCTACAAGCAGACCAACGGCCGCAAGCGGCATATTGTCGCCGATACGCTGGGCCTGCTGCTGATGGTCGTTGTCCACAGCGCCAGCGTGCAGGACGCGGCCGGGGGGCAGGTGGTTTGCAGCGGCTGTTTGAGCGGATCAAGAAGCGTGTGCATAACCGCTGGTGCCGGCTCAAGTTGATCTGGGTAGACGGCGCCTACACCCAACTCATCGAGCCTGCCCGGCGGTGGTTCGGCTGGCGTTTGGAAGTCGTCTCGCGCCCGGCGGGCGCGCGTGGCTTTCAAGTTCTGCCGCACCGCTGGGTGATCGAACGGACCTTCGGCTAGTTCGGCCGGTACCGTCGCTTGGCGCGCGACTACGAGCACACCGCCACCAGCGAGGCCATGACCTACCTGGCCAGCATCCGCCGCATGCTCAAACTCGCCGTAAAGTGTCTTTTGAAACGCTGTCTACGCCGCCCACCCGCTGGGACGCGAATACCTAATGTAGGTAGCCGCGCGCTGGCTGCGGCTGGGCATCGACGGCTCGAGGCTGGACGTGGCCAAGGAGATTAATACCCTCGGCTTCTAGCAGGAGTTCCGCCAGCGCGGGCGGGCTGTCAACCCGCAGGCCTGGATCGTAGCCGAGATCTGGGAGGTGGAGGCGGCGGAGCCGCACCTGCAAGGCGACGTTCGACGGCGGCATGAATGATCCCTTTGCCGAGGCCACGCTCGCGTTCGTGGCCGGGTCGCGTGTTTTGCGGAAGCACTGGGAAGGCCGCGCCTATGATCCGGGCCAGCCGCTGGACGCGCGCGCATACGGCGAGCGGATCGAACACCTGCTGGGGCTGTATGTCTGGGGGATCCAGCTCGGGCAGATGAACCTGTTGGACAGCCACGACGCGGCGCGCGTGGTGACGCTGGAAAGCGGCGACCGGGCCAGCGCCCACCTGGCCACGCTGCTGCTCGTCAACCCCGGCGCGGTAAGCGCCTATTACGGCGACGAGATTGGGCTGGCGGGCAGGCTGCCGGACTACCAGACGCGCGCCAGCATGCCTGGCGCCGGCCGGAGACGCGGGACCAAGCGGTGCTGGATAATCACCGCAAGCCGATCGCGCTGCGGAGCGCGCGCCCCGCGCTGCGCCGGGGCGCTTACCAGCGCCAATGTGCCGAAACGTATGGCCGGGAGGGAAGGCCGATCGCGTTTACGGTGGCAGAGGGCAGCGAAGTATTCATTGGATTCGATCCGGAGACCAACGAAGTGACGGTGAGCACAGAAGGCGCGCCGCAGGGCGATCTCTCGAAGGCGCGAGCCCAATGGGTGACGCGCGACACCATTGCCTGGCAGGTCGGAAATCTGCCGGAGGCCACCTACCGGCTGTATTATCGGGCCGAGGGCGGGCTGGCGCTGGAGCCCGGCGGGCTGGACGACGCCGAGTTTCTCACGCTGACGCGCTCCGACATCGGCCTGCCGGCGCGGATCACGGTCAAGCGCCCGCAGCTCTTGCCGTACGCGGTCTTCAAGCTGGACCCGGCCGATGAGGCGCACGTGCCCGAGATCCTTAAAGGCCAGGCGGTGGTCGTGGCACAGACCGAAACTGGGCGGGTGCTGGACGCCGCCGGGCTGCAGATCGCCGACGTGCTGGACGACGTCTACCACTATACCGGCCCATTGGGGGTGACCTATGCCGGCGGCGTGCCGGCCCTGCGGGTGTGGGCGCCGACGGCGGTGAGCGTCGCGGTGCTGCTGTACGACAGCGCCACGGCGGCCGATGGCGCCGAAGCGCCGATGGCATGGGAGGCCGCCACGGGCGTGTGGACTGCCGAGGGCGCGGCGGATTGGACCGGGAAGTACTACCAGTACCAGGTGGACGTGTACGTGCCGGCCACCGGGCAGGTGGAGCGCAACCTGGTGACGGACCCCTACTCGCTCAGCCTGGCGACCAACAGCCGGCGCAGCCAGATCGTGAACCTGGACGACCCGGGTCTGAAGCCGGAGGGGTGGGATACGCTGGCCAAGCCGCCGCTGGCCGCGCCGGAGGACAGCGTGATCTACGAGCTGCACGTGCGCGACTTCAGCGCCCACGACGCAAGCGTGCCCGAGGCGCTGCGCGGCACTTACCTGGCTTTCGCCCAGGCGGAGTCGGCCGGCATGCGGCACCTGCGCGCGCTGGCCGAGGCCGGGCTGACGCACGTCCAATTGCTGCCGGTTTTCGACTTCGCCAGCGTGGACGAGGACAAATCGACCTGGGCCGCGCTGGACGAGGCCGCGCTGGCCGCGCTGCCGCCCGACAGCGACGAACAGCAAGCGGCCGTGACGGCCATCCGTGACCGCGACGCCTTCAACTGGGGCTATGACCCTTATCATTACACCACGCCGGAGGGCGCGTATGCCACCGACCCCGGCGGCGCCGCGCGCATCCGCGAGTTCCGCAGCATGGTGCAGGCCCTCAACGCCGCGGGGCTGCGGGTGGTGATGGACGTGGTCTACAACCACACCACCGCCAGCGGGCAGAGCGCCAAGTCGGTGCTGGATAAGATCGTGCCTGGCTACTACTACCGGCTGAACGCCGATGGGCGCGTGGAGACCAGCACCTGCTGCCAGAACACTGCCAGCGAGCACGCCATGATGGAAAAGCTGATGGTCGACTCGCTGCTCACCTGGGCAACGGCCTACAAGGTGGACGGCTTCCGCTTCGACCTGATGGCCCACCACATGTTGGCCAACATGGTCAACGTGCGGGCGGCGCTCGACGGGCTCGCGCCCGCGGCCGCCGGCGTGGACGGCCGGCAGATCATCGTCTACGGCGAGGGCTGGGACTTCGGCGAGGTGGCCGCCAACGCGCGCGGCAAGAACGCCGCGCAGCGCAACATCGGCGGCAGCGGGATCGGGGTGTTCAACGACCGCCTGCGCGACGCCGCGCGCGGCGGCGGGCCGTTTGGGGCCAAGCCCGAGCAGGGGTTCCTGACCGGGCTGTTCCTGGACCCGAACGGGTCCAGCCAGGGGAACGAAGACGCGCAGCGCGCCAAGCTGCTGCGCTACATGGACTGGATCCGCGTAGGACTGGCGGGCAACCTGGCCGACTACGAGCTGGTGAACGCGGCTGGCGCCACGGTGCCCGGCGAGCGCATCGACTACAACGGCAGCCCGGCCGGCTACACGCTCGACCCGCAGGAAAATGTCGTCTACATCTCGGCCCACGACAACGAGACATTGTTCGACGCCATCCAGTGGAAGGCGCCGGCGAGCGCCGCGATGGCCGACCGGGTGCGCATGAACAACCTGGGGCTGAGCCTGGTGCTGCTGGCGCAGGGCATGCCGTTCTTTCACGCCGGCGATGACCTGCTGCGCTCGAAGTCGCTGGACGGCAACAGCTACAACTCGGGCGACTGGTTCAACCGGCTGGACTGGACCTACCAGGCCAACAACTGGGGCGTGGGGCTGCCGAACTTTGCCACCGACCAGTGGGAGGCCATGGCGGCCCGGCTGGGCAACCCCGGCCTGAAGCCGGCCCCGGCCGACATCCAGGCCGCGGCGGCGCACTTCCGCGAAATGCTGCAGGTGCGGCGCAGCTCGCAGCTCTTCCGGCTGCGCACGGCCGGCGAGGTCAGCCGGCGGCTGGTCTTCTACAATACCGGGCGCGAGCAGATCCCCGGGCTGATCGTGATGGCGCTCGAAAACACGGGCGAGGGCCGGCTGCCGGACGCCTTCGACCGGGTGGTCGCGCTTTTCAACGCCAGCCCCGAGGCGCGGACCTTCGCCGACCCGGCCTTCGCCGGCGCAGTGCTGGTGCTGCACCCGATCCTGCAGGCGTCGGTCGACCCGGTGGTGCGCCAGGCCAGCTTTGATGCGACGGGCGGCAGCTTCAGCGTGCCCGGCCGCACGGCGGCGGTGTTCGTGGCGGTCTCGGACGTGCCGCTGCCCGCGGCGACGGCCACCGCGGCGCCGGCCACGGCCGAGCCGACCAGCGCCTCGACCCAGCCCGCGGCGACGGCCACAGCCGTTTCCGTCGCTTCCGCCACTGCGCCGGCCGCGACGGCCACCGCGCCCGCCTCGGCGCCCGGCGGCGGCCTGGGCACCGCCGCCCTGGTGGGGATTGGGGCGCTGCTGCTGGCGGTGCTGGGCGGCGCTTTCGTGTGGGCGTGGCGGCCGATGGAGTAAGCGCTCATCGGGGCTCTTCGCCAGGTCCAAGGCGCGCTACAGTTTGAGGGTGGGTCACCATCCGCCGCGGGCGCAGTCAATCCGAACCGCGCGCTTCGCGAAGCGCCCCGGAGCGAAGCGGGCGGGTTGTGCGGTGGGGAAGCGTGCCAGCAGCAGGCAGAGCAACTGCTGGCCGCGGCCGGCGGGCCGTAGGACAAAGCACGACAATCCCGTCAGTCGCGGGCTGATGGACGGTCCTCGGCGCGATGCCTATGCTTAAGGGGAAGGCATGCCAGGTGAGATGTGGGGTGGTGGGTGTTGATCTGGAAAGTAGAGGCGCGCGATGGAAGAGAGCGTGGTGGTCGCGCTCCGGCGGCCGCGCAGTGCGCTGCTGGCGCTGGCGGTGTTGGTCGGAGTGATGGGATTGATCTTGGCCGTGATGGTGGCGGTAGGCGTGTATGTCGCTCGGCAGGGAGATCCGCTGTTGAGTCTGTTTGCCGCTGAGGGCGCGGCCTATCCAGCGTACGTCGCGCCGCGGGCCGCGCCGCCAGCGCTGCCCTCCTTACCGGGCGAGAATCTTCCGGCGAGCCTGCGGCTTGACGATGCCGGTTGAGCGCGCGGGGCGCGGCGCACACGGGCTGGCAGCCTTCGCCAGCCCGTGTGCGTTAATCAACCCGCATTGACTCTGCTCAGTTCGTTTTTTGTTCGTCATCCCTTATAATCTTTGCATGCCGTTGTCACTTGCCCTCGTTTTTCATTTCAATCAGCACACCAACGAAAACGCCGGCATCGCCAACCGAGCCTGCTATCGCGGGCTGCTGGCGGTGCTGCGCGCACACCCCAAGCTTAAGTTCAATCTGCACTTGTCGGGCACGCTGCTGCGCGCGCTGCCCTGGTTCGATTCCGAAACGCTGGCGCTGGTGCGCGCTGGGCTGGCCGCGGGGCAGTTCGAGCTGCTGGGCAGCACGTATGCGCAGAACGTGCCCTATGCCAGCGACGATTGGGACAACGCGCAGCAGATCGCGCTGCACCGCGAGGTGCTGGCCCAGCTCTTCGACGTGAAGCCGAGCGTCTTCTGGCTTTCGGAGCGCAGCTGGCGGCAGTCGCTGCTGCCCGTCATCGCATCCGGCGGTTATCGCGTCGTGCCGGTCGAGGACCACATCCTGCGCGCGGCCGGGCTGCAAGAACCGGCGCCGGCCAGCACCACGCTCGACGCGCAAATGCTGACGGTGGTCTACGACGACACCACCCTGCGCGATCGATTCAACTATGCCGCCTGGTTCGGGCGGCGGGCGCAGTTGTTCAAGTATCTGCAGCAGTTGGCCGCCTCTCCCGGGTCTGAGAACTTCCTGCCGGTCTACGCCGAGGATGCGGAGGCCATGGGCCTGTGGGGGTGGGAACAGGGCTATCTGCCTCAGGCCACGTGGTCGCACCTAGACAACCTGCTCGCCGAGCTCGAGGACAGCGCGCTGTACAGGCTGCAGCATCTCTCGGCCGCGCGGGCCAGGCAGAAGCTGGAGGCGCTGCCCGACGGCGCGGCGCTGTGGATGGATCGCGCGCTGCTGCGGCCGGACGCGCCCTATCACGAACACGGTTTTGCCGATTGGTTCGACTTCTTGGAGCGCTCTCCAAAGGTCATGCGCTTCCGCCGGCTGTACGCCGTGCTGCGCGTGCGGCTGCAGGCGCTGCAGGCGGCCCGGCAGGATGTCGGCCGAGCGGGGGGCAAGAGCCGCCCCGGCGGCGAGTTCTTGCGCCAAGCGGTGGAGGCCTTCTGCCATCACCAGTACGAGTTCGGCTGCATCGGCGTGGGCGGTCCGGGATATTGGGGCTGGGAGAACGCCCGCTCGGCTTTCACGCTCGCGTACGCGGCCGAGCTGGCCGACCAGCCGCGGGCAGGGGTCTGGGTGGACGACGTCAACGGCGACGGCTCGGACGAGCAGTTGTTCTGCAACGGGCGCGAGCTGGCGGTCCTGACGTCGTATGGCGGGCGGCTGCTCTATTGGCTGGACCTGGCGGCCGGCTGCAGCTGGGTCGGCAACCAGCTGGCCGTGCCGCACGCCCGTTTCGACGTCGACGCGGCCAAGCTGCCTAAGCTCGGGCTTGGGCCGGCGCGCTGGCTGCCGGATACCTTTGCGGCCAGCGCGAAGTCCTGGAACAGCCTCAAGCAAAAAGAGGCGGCTCCCACGCGCATGGGCCGGCATCTGCCCACCTGGCTGCTGGACGGCGAACCGAGCGAGATGACGATGGTGGCGCTGCCGGCGGCCGAGGGCACTCCACGGCAGGCGCTCGGCGCGCAGACCGGCGCTCTGGACGAAGTGATCCAGATCGACGCCGCCGCGCCGGCCAGCAGCGACAGCCTGCTGGACTTTCGCTTCGAAGGCGAGGGCATCACCTATCTGCTCTTCCCAGCCCCGGACATTTATATCGAAAAGCAGGTCTGGCAGGAGCCGGAGGCCATGCGGGTGCGCTACCTGATTGACAACCGGGATGAGGTCACGCATTCCGTGATGCTGAGGTCTTTCCACGAGCTAGCGCCCGACTACGCCCAGGCCCTGCCGGTCGGTCGCCCGGCCTACGCCTACTATCTGCACGAGGCGCGCTGGCCGGCGGTGCGCAATACGCTGACCGGCACGGCCATTGTGGTCGAGACCGAACCCGCGGCCGCCGCCGAGTGCCACGTAAATCTGCTGGCGCTGCGCGTGGAGGCGGCCTTAGAGTGCCAGGTGCCGCCGCGCTCGCAGGCGGCGCTGGAGGTCCGCCTGCGCCGCGTGGTGGCCAGCGAGGGCCTCAGGCGCCAGGCGTGACCCGGTGAGAATCCTCTTCCTGGCCGCGGAGGCGGCCCCGCTGGCCAAGGTGGGCGGGCTGGGTGATGTGGCCGGGGCGCTGCCCGCGGCATTGGCGGCGCTGGGCCACGACGTGCGCGTGGCGCTGCCCTTCTACGGCCTGATCGACCGAGCGCGTTTCAAGCCACAGCCCGCGGCGCGCCTGACGGTGCCCCACGTGGGCGGCGATCAAACGGCTCGGGTTTCGGTCGTGCGGCACGGCGGCATCCTGTTCTATCTGATCGCCGGCCCACCCATCCCGCGAGCGCGGCGCGTGTATGGCGTCAGCCTGGCGGAGGATGGGCCGAAGTTCATCTTCTACGCGCTGGCGGCGCTGGGCCTATGCCGGGCGTTGGGGTGGGCGCCGGACGTGCTGCACGCGAACGATGCGCACACCGGGCCGGCCGTGTACTGGCTGGCCACCGACGGCGCGCGCGATCCGTTCTTCCGGGCCATTGCGTCGGTCTTTACGATTCACAATCTGCTGTACATGAGTCCTGGCGCCGGGCCTTACCTGCGCGCCTATGGCCTGGCGCCGTCAGACGCGCCGCTGCTGCCAGACTGGGCGCGCGACTCGCTGATGGGCCTGGGCCTGGCTCACGCTGACGTGGTGAACACGGTCAGCCCCACGTACGCGCGGGAGACGCTCACACCCGAGGGGGGATTAGGGTTTGAGGGGCTGCTGTGGGCGCGGCAAGCCGCCGGCGAGTACAGCGGCATCCTCAACGGCCTGGACCTGGCCGCCTGGGACCCGGCCCGCGACCGGGCGCTGAAGGCGCGCTACGACGCGGCGCGGCTGGAGGGCCGGGTGATCAACAAGCGCGCCCTGCAGCGCGCGCTTGGGCTGCCGGCCGCGCCGCGGGCGCCGCTGGTGGGAATGGTGGCCCGCCTGGACGGCCAGAAGGGATTGGACATTGCCGTTCCGGCGGTGCGCGCGCTGCTGGCAGCGCGGCCGGAGGCGCAGGCTGTCTTCCTGGGAACGGGCGCGGCAGCGCTCGAAGCCCAGCTGCGGGAGCTGGCGCGGGACTTTCCGCGGCAAGCACGAGCCGCGCTGCGCTTCGACGCCGAGTTGGCGCGCCAGATCTACGGCGGCGCCGAACTGGTGCTGGTGCCGTCGCGCTTTGAGCCGTGCGGGCTGTCACAGATGATCGCGCTGCGCTACGGCGCGGTGCCGGTAGTGCGCCGGACGGGCGGGCTAGCCGACACCGTGATTGACGCCAGCCAGCCGCGCCAGGGCAATGGTTTCGTGTTTGCGGACTATAATTCTTCCGCTCTGTTGAGAGCGTTGCAGCGCGCCCTGGCGCTATACCAGGCGCCGTCGCGCTGGCAGGCGCTGCAGCGGCGCGGGTTGCGCCAGGCCCCGCGCTTCGGCTGGGAGCACTCTGCCCGGGCCTACCTGGCACTGTACCAACAAGCCATCACTCAAAGAAAGGAGGCCGTAGATCGGCTCGCCGGGACAATCACCGACCTCCCTGGGCCAGGCTAACCTCAGCCTGGCGTGCCGGCTGGCGCTCTACTGTTGACCCATGCGAACTCGAGCAGTCATCCTGGCCGGCGGCGAAGGCTCGCGCCTGGGCGTGTTGACAGCAAAGCGCGCCAAGCCTGCCATGCCGTTCGCGGGCAAATATCGCCTGATCGATTTCGTGCTGTCGAACTGCGTCAATTCAGGCCTGTTCGATATCATGATCCTGACCCAGTACCGGCCGCACTCGTTGAACGAGCATATTGGCGCTGGCCGGCCCTGGGACCTGGACCGCAGCTTTACGGGCGGGCTGCAGGTCTACCAGCCCTACAAGGGCCGCGCCGACACCGACTGGTATGCCGGCACGGCTGACGCCCTGCAGCAGAACTTCACGTTCCTGATGCGCGGCAACCCCGACCTGGCGCTGGTGCTGGGCGGCGACCACATTTACCAGATGAACTACGACCCGATGATCACGTTCCACCTGGAGCACCAGGCCGATCTGACCATCGCCACGATCCGCGTGACGCTCGAAGAAGCGAAACGGATGGGCATCCTGGCCACCGACGACAACTACCAGGTGCGCGAGTTTGTGGAGAAGCCCAGGGAGCCGCCGGGCACGCTGGCCTCGATGGGGATCTACGTCTTCAATATGAACGTGCTCGACCGCCTGCTGCTGGAGGATGCCAAGCGGCGCGACTCGCAGCACGACTTCGGCAAGGACATCATCCCGCGCATGCTCCAGCAGGGGCTGCGAGTGTTCGCCTATCCGTACGGCGGCTATTGGGTCGACGTGGGGACTATCGCTTCGTATTGGCAGGCCCACATGGATCTGCTGAAGCGCCCGCCGCCGCTGGACCTGAATGACCGCTCGTGGGTTATCCACACCAAGTCCGAGGAGCGCCCGCCGGTGCTCATCCAGGCAGGCGCGGTCGTGAAAGATTGCCTGATCACTGACGGCTCGGTCATCGCGCCTGGCGCGAGGGTGGAGCGCAGCGTGCTCTCGCCGGGCGTGTACGTAGGGCCGGAAGCGATCGTGCTCGACTCGATCTTGTTCACCGACTGCTCGATCGAGGCGGGCGCGCGGGTCGAGCGGGCCATCGTCGACAAACTGGTAACGGTCGGGCACCGCGCCCAGGTGGGCCGGCTGGCCGACGGCGCCAGCGACCTGGGCCTGACCACCATCGGCAAGAACACGCAAATCCCTAACGCGACCGTTATTGGCCGCGGCGCCTCGGTGAGCGCCGATATCACAGCCGACCGCTTCCCCCGCGCTGGCGTCGCCGACGGTGGGCGGCTGGAGCGGAAGATGTGATGAGCGCTGGCCCGAGTGAGCCTGCTCCGGCGCCGCGATCCAGCCGGCGCGGCTCCGGCCTGCTGCTGCACCCCACGTCACTGCCGGGGCCCTACGGGATTGGGGACCTGGGTCCGGCGGCCTCTGCCTGGGTGGACACCCTGGCCGAGGCTGGCCAGAAATGGTGGCAGGTGCTTCCGCTCGGTCCAACCGGATACGGCGATTCGCCGTATCAGTGCTTTTCGGCCTTTGCCGGCAACCCCTACCTGATCAGCCCGGAGGCGCTCCAGCAGGCCAGCCTCGTCGCCGCAGCCGATCTGGCCGGCCGGCGGTTCCCAGATCACAAGGTTGATTTCGGCGCCGTCATCGAGTACAAGGTCTGGCTGCTGGGGCGCGCCTGGGAGGCCTTCAAGCGCGGGGCGACGCCCGCGCTCAGGGCGCCGTTTGACGAATTCCGCGCGGCCGAGGCGGCCTGGCTGGACGATTTTGCGCTCTTTATGGCGCTCAAAGACGTGCACGGGGGCATGAGCTGGCTGACCTGGGAGCCGGCGCTGCGCAGGCGTCAGAGCGCCGCGCTGAAGGCGGCGCGGTCGGCCCAGGCCGACCGGATCGAGCACCACAAGTTCCGGCAGTTCTTGTTCTTTCAGGCCTGGCGGGCGCTCAAGCGCTATGCCAACGCCAAGGGAGTGCGCCTCATCGGTGATATCCCGATCTTCGTCTCCAGCGATTCGGCCGACGTCTGGGCGCATCCCGAGATCTTTCAACTCGACAAGCACCGCCAGCCGGTGGCGGTGGCCGGGGTGCCGCCCGATTACTTCAGCGCTACCGGCCAGTTGTGGGGCAACCCGCTCTATGACTGGGATGCGCTGCGAGCCGGCGGATATCGTTGGTGGGTCGAACGGTTCCGGGCCACGTTTGAGCAAGTAGACCTGGCGCGGCTGGATCACTTTCGCGGTTTCGAGGCTTACTGGCGGATCACGGCCGGCAAGCCGACGGCCGAGATCGGCGAGTGGGTCAAAGGCCCAGGCGCGGATTTCCTGGCGGCCATGCAGCAGGCGCTCGGGGATCTGCCGATCATCGCCGAAGACCTGGGCGTGATCACGCCCCAGGTGGAAGCCCTGCGCGACGAGTTTGGGCTGCCAGGCATGAAGATCCTGCAGTTTGCTTTCGGGGGCGCAACCGAGGACCGCTTCCTGCCGCACACCTACAAACACAACTGCGTGGTTTACACCGGCACGCACGACAACGACACGACGGTTGGCTGGTATCTGGCAGCTACCGAAACCGAGCGCGACTTCGTGCGGCGCTACCTGGCGCGCGACGGGACCGACATCGCCTGGGACCTGCTGCGGCTGGCCTGGGCCTCGGTGGCCGACCTGGCGGTGGTGCCGGTGCAGGACGTGCTCAGCCTGGGCAGCGCCGCGCGCATGAACCTGCCGGGCCGCCCCGACGGCAACTGGTCCTGGCGTCTTCGCCCCGGGCAGTTGACGCCGGGCCTGGTAGCGCGTTTGGCCGATATGACGGTGCTCTACGCGCGTTGAAGCCTGCGGAGCGGCCAGGCGAATAGCCCTCGACGCCGACCGCTTGGCGCGCGGCCGAGGCCGCGCCGAGGCTGCCACCCGCCAACTTGGCCGGCGCGGCTTGCTGCGCGCCTGCTCAGACCCGTGGCGGGATGCTGACGGGCGGCTATGCGGCCAACGCCAGATCGCGGCGGCAAGCCGCTCTGATGACTTTGAGAAGGCGCTTTCGCGGTTGGCGCGCGATCTTTCCAGACCGGGTCAGGTCTGCTACGATAGAATTCTTGAGCCATGGCTGATCATTACCTGTGTGTGCACGGCCACTTCTACCAGCCGCCGCGGGGCAACCCCTTTGCCAACGGCGATATCCCGGTGGAAGCGGGCGCCGAGCCGTACCGCAACTTCAACGAGAAGATCACGGCCGACTGCTATGCGCCGAACGCGTCGCTCGGCAATTTCGAGCTGCTGTCGTTCAACCTGGGCGCCACCCTGGCCGCCTGGCTGGCGACGCACGCGCCCGACACCTACCGCCAGATTGTGGAGGCCGACCGGGCTCACCGTGAGCGCTGGGGCGTCGGCAACGCGCTGGCCCAGCCCGCCCACCACACCATTCTGCCGCTCTCCCGCCGCCGCGACAAGGAAGTGCAGGTGCGCTGGGGGTTGATGTCCTTTGAGCACCGGTTTGGTTATCCCGCCGAGGGGATGTGGCTGCCGGAGATGGCCGTGGATCTGGAGACGCTGCAGGTGTTGCACGACGCGGGGGTCAAGTTCACCATCCTGGCCCAATCGCAGCTGAAGGACTCGAAAGACGGCGCCGGCCCCTACTGGGTCAAGCTGCCGTCGGGAGATCGGATGGCCGTCTTTGCCCGCGACGACTGGCATTCCAATCAGCTGGCCTTCAACATCAGAGAGCAGGGCGGGGCAGGTCGCTGGGCGCGCAACATACTGGCGCCGCTGCGCAAGACCTATCCGCGCCTGCTGTTGATCGCCACCGACGGCGAAACCTTTGGCCACCATCACGCCGGCGAGGAGCACTTCTTGCACTGGCTGCTGGCCTACGAGGCCCAATCGGCCGGCTTCGAGGTCACGACGTTGGCGCGCGACCTGCGCAGCTATCCGCCCAGCGTCGAGATCGAGATCAACGAGCACACCGCCTGGAGTTGTTGGCACGGGCTGAACCGCTGGTCGAACGGGTGCGAATGCACACCGGGTGACATGCGCTGGAAGCCGGCCCTGCGCCGGGCGTTTGACAACCTGGCCGGCTGGGTCGACGAAGCTTACGTGGAGTGCGCGCGTGCCCTGCAGGTGGATCCGTGGCCGCTGCGTGACGCCTACTTTCGCGTGCGGCTGGGGCAGATCACGGCCAACGATCTGCTGCGCGACGCCGGGCTGACCCGCCTCTCCAGTGCCCAGGCCGCCGGATTGCTGCGCCTGCTGCTGGCCCAGTTCCACCGGCAGCGCATGTATGTGAGCTGCACGTTTTTCTTTGAAGATCTCGACCGGCCTGAACCGCGCTATGGAATTGCCAACGCCCTGCGAGCGGTCCTGCTGGCACAAGCAGTCACGCAGCAGGCTTACGTCGACAGCTTTCGCCAGGACCTTAAGCTGGCCATTTCGACTAAGAGCGGCAAGACAGGGTCCGACCTGTTGGATGAAGCGCTCGTCTGGGCCCAAGAAGCCCAGGCCCGGGGCGTGGAGGCATGACCGGCCGGACTGCCAGCCTGGGACGAACGCTCCCGGCCGATCGTTTCCATTCTGGCGTGCGCTTGGCGGCGCTGGGCTTGTGGATCGCGGCCGTCGTGGTCGTGTACCTGATCCTGGGGGTTCTGGTCGACGCCCTCATCGGGCCGGTCGCCGGCGCCGGCACGCTGCTGGTGATCGTCCTGGCCGTGTTCCTGGCCCAACCCCTGGCCTGGCTGGCCGAGCGCCAATTGTTGGCGCGCTGGCCGAGCGGCCGAGCGGCCGAGTTGGCGCCGGGCGCCCTGATCTGGCGCGAGCGCGGCCGGTTGATCCATTTCGACCTCAGCCAGACCCTCAACGCCTGGCGGTGGCGCTTCACCATCCGGCGCCGGCGCGGCGGCCGGGTGCCTTCCGGCCACCACTGCCTGGCGATCCGCCTGGCGCAGGGAGAGCAGGTTGTCAGCCTGTACACCTTTGCGGCGCCGGCCGTGACCGAGGGGCTGACCGCGCGCTATGCCTTCTACGAACTCCGGCCGTCCAACGATAAAGACAAGCCGGCCCTGGGCGGCCGCGATGCTCAATATCTCACCGCCGAGAACGACCGCTGGGAGGCGGGCGCTGAACTTGACCCGGGCGATTTTGAAGCGCTGCTGGACCACCTGGCGGCGCATATTCCCGAGTTTGCGCGGACGCCGGCCGCCGGGTTGCTGCCCTGACAGACGTCAGGGC
>JADLEU010000157.1 GCA_020845955.1 Anaerolineales bacterium | reverse complement strand
CGAACGACGTTTACGTCGTCCGCGGGCCCCAGGGTGAGATCCTGCTGCCTGCCATCCGCAGCGTGATCCGCGAAATCAACCTGGAAACGCGGCAAATTACGGCGCATTTGCTGGATGGTCTGCGCTAGGACTGGGCCGCGGGGGGTTGACACCCGGCGAAGCCCTATGTTATTCTGCCCCGCGCCCTGGCCGCTTGCCGGGCCGAGGGGACCTTGGATCGCCGCTACTGGATTGCGTTCAATTTGGTGCGAGGCGTCGGCCCCGTGAAGTTCCGGCGTCTGCTCGACCATTTCGGCGATGCGCGGGCAGCTTGGACCGCGCCGGTGGCGGCGCTGGCCGCGGCTGGCCTGGACCGGCGGACGATCGAGAACCAGGTGGCGGTCCGCGATGGCGGTCGGCTCGACCAGGCGCTGCGCCAGATTGACGCGGCGGGGGTGCAGGTCCTGACCTGGGAGGATGCCAGTTATCCCCGCAATCTGCTGAACATCGCCCAGCCGCCGCCTGTGCTGTATGTCAAGGGGACGCTCGCGCCGGCCGACGAGTGGGCGGTCGCGATTGTGGGCACCCGCCATTGCAGTGCCTATGGCCGGGAAGCGGCTCGCGACCTGGCAACTGGCCTGGCTGCCAACGGCGTTACGGTGGTCAGCGGGCTGGCTCGCGGCATCGACGTGGTGGCACATCGGGCCGCACTGGAAGCGGGCGGCCGCAGCCTGGCCGTGCTGGGATCGGGCCTGGACCAGGTCTATCCGCCCGAGCACAGCCGGCTGGCGGACAGCCTCGCCCAGGCCGGCGCCGTGGTCAGCGATTATGCCCTTGGAACCGCTCCGGAAGGCGTCAATTTCCCGCCGCGCAATCGGATTATCAGCGGTCTGTCGAAGGGCGTGGTGGTGGTGGAGGCTGGCGACTCCAGCGGCGCGCTGATCACGGCAGATTTCGCGGCCGAACAGGGCCGCGACGTGTTTGCGGTGCCGGGAAGCATCTTTCAACGGTCGGCGCGCGGCACGAACAAGCTCATCCAGCAAGGCGCCAAGCTGGTCAGGCAGGCGGGGGACATCTTGGAAGAGCTGAACCTGGCGCTAGTGAACGAGCAGCGGGCCGCGCGCACGGCGTTGCCGGCCGACGCCACCGAGCAGCGCTTGCTGGCCTGCCTCTCGGCCGAGCCGACACATATAGACGAATTGGGCACCCAGGTGGGTTTGCCTATCGCGCAGGTGTCAGGCGCGTTGGCCCTCCTGGAGCTCAAGGGGCTGGTACGTCAGGTGGGTGGGATGAACTACGTGGTCGCTAAAGAGCTGCGCGCCGGTTATACGGTGGATTGACATTGAGCGTGTACTACGCCGTCATCATGGCCGGCGGTGGGGGAACGCGCCTCTGGCCGCTCTCGCGGCAGGACCGGCCAAAGCAGTCTTTGTCGCTGTTGGGACGGCGCACGATGTTCCAGATCGCCGTCGACCGGCTGGCGCCGCTCTTTCCGGCCGACCGCATCCTGGTGGTGACCAGCGAGCGCTATGCGGACAGCCTGCGCCGGCAAAGCCCGCAGCTGCCGCCCGAGAACTTCGTCGTCGAGCCGGCCCCGCGCGGCACGGCGCCGGCCATTGCGCTCTCGGCGCTGCACGTGCGGCAGCGCGATCCGCAGGCGGTGATGGCCTGCCTGACCGCCGACCATTACATCGGCAATGAGCCGCGCTTTCGCGCCCTGCTGGCCGCGGCCGCCGAGTTGGCTCGGCACAACTACCTGGTCACATTGGGTATCGCGCCGACCTATGCCGCGACCGGTTTTGGCTACATCCAGCGCGGCGCCAGCCTCGGCTCGTTCGGCGGTTTTGCCGTATTCCGGGCGGCGCGCTTCAAGGAAAAACCGGGCCTGCCCGAGGCGCAGGCGATGCTGGCCGATGGGCTGCACGCGTGGAATTCGGGCATGTTTGTCTGGCAGGTCGATCGGATCCTGGCCGAGATAGGGCGCCAGCTTCCCAAGCTGCATGGGGTGCTGGCCCGCATCGCGGCGGATCCGGCGGACCTGGAAGCGGCTTGGGCCGAGGCGCCCAGCACCACCATCGATTACGGCATTATGGAGGGCGCCCGCGACGTCGCCGTCATCCTGGCCGAGGGCCTGGATTGGAACGACATTGGCAGTTGGGAGGCGCTGCTCGACGTGCTGCCGGCGGATATGGCGGGCAATGTCGTCATAGGCGCCGAGAACGTGGGGGTCGAGACGCACGGGGTCCTCGTGCACAGCTCTGGCGGCCGGCCGGGGCGATTGGTCGCGACAATCGGCTTATCCGATCTTGTGATCGTCGATACCGAGGATGTGCTGCTGGTGTGCCCGCGCGAACGCTCGCAGGAAGTGCGCGCATTAGTGGATCAGTTGAAGCAGCGCGCGGACGGGAACGATTACCTGTAGTTAGGACGTGGGATGGAAGCTTATTGCGTTAAGTGCAAGACCAAAAGGGAGATGGCGGAACCCAAGCCCGTTTTTACCGCGCGCGGCGCGCCGGCCACCCAGGGCCGCTGCCCGGTGTGCGGAACCAGCCTGTATCGAATGGGCGAGACCGAAGCCCATGTGGGGATGCCCCGGCCGGAGCGCACGGCGCCGCCCGGGCGCGACAAATCGAAGACCAAGGCCAGGCCGGGCGCCAGGGGCGCCAATCGCTCAGGCGCGCGGCGCGGCCGCCTCGTCATCGTCGAATCACCGGCCAAGGCCAAGACCGTCGGGCGATATTTGGGACGTGGCTACACAGTCCGCGCTTCGGTTGGACACATCCGCGACCTGTTGCGGTCGAACCTGTCGGTCGACGTGGAGAACGACTTCCAGCCCAAATACCGTGTGCCCAACGAGAAGCGCGAGGTGGTCAAGGCCCTCAAGGCCGACGCGGCCCAGGCCGAGCAGGTCTATCTGGCCACGGACCCCGACCGGGAAGGCGAGGCCATCGCTTGGCACCTGCTGGAGGCTGCCGAGATTGAGCCCGAGCGCGCCCACCGGGTGGCGTTCCACGAGATCACGCAGCCAGCGATCGAGGCCGCCTTCGCGCAGCCGCGGGCCATCTCCATGGACCTGGTGAACGCGCAGCAGACGCGCCGCATCTTGGACCGGCTAGTGGGCTATTCGTTGAGCCCCCTGCTGTGGGCCAAGGTGCGCGGGCGTCTGTCGGCGGGTCGCGTGCAGTCGGTGGTGGTGCGCTTGATCGTCGACCGCGAGCGCGAGATCGAGGCCTTCGTGCCGACCGAGTATTGGACTATTGCCGCCGAACTGGTCAAGAGCTTGAAAAACGGCGCCGGCAAGCCACTGGCGTTCCAGGCCCGCCTGGTCAAGATCGGGGAGGCCGAGTTGGGCAGCGCTGAGGCTTGCCTGCTGAAGACCGAGGCCGGCGTCCAGGCTATCTTGCCAGACCTGGAGAAGGCCCGCTACCAGGTGGCCAGGGTGAAGACTGGCGAGCGGCGGCGCAACCCGGCGGCGCCTTTCACAACTAGCACCCTGCAGCAGGAAGCCGCGCGCCAGCTTGGCTTCACGGCCAAGCGCACCATGGCGGCGGCCCAACAGCTCTATGAGGGGATTGAAATCGGCGACGGTCAACCGACCGGGTTGATCACTTATATGCGCACCGACAGCCCGAATGTATCGTCCCTCGCGCAGCAGGAGGCCCGCGCCTGGGTGCAGCAGCGTTTTGGCGCCGACTACCTGCCGGCCGAGCCGCCCCAATACAAGGCGCGCAGCAAGACGGCCCAGGAGGCGCACGAGGCCGTGCGGCCCACCCAGGTGGATCGCGAGCCCAAGTCGCTGGCCGACTGTCTCAGCCGCGATCAACTGCGGCTGTATACCCTCATCTGGCAGCGCTTTGTCGCCAGCCAGATGGCGGCAGCAGTCTTTGATACCGTCTCGGTCGATATCCTGGCCCAGGGCGCGCAGCAGGATTACGTCTTTCGCGTGGCCGGCTCAACGCTGAAATTCGCGGGTTTCCTGGCCCTTTATGAAGAGGCGCGCGATGAGGACAGCGCCCCGGAGGAGGAGGAGGCTGAAGCCAAGCTGCTGCCGCCGCTGGAACCCGGCCATGTGCTGAACTTGCTCCGCCTGCTGCCCGAGCAGCACTTCACGCAGCCACCTCCGCGGTACACGGAGGCCAGCCTGGTCAAGGCGCTGGAAGAGTACGGCATCGGCCGCCCATCCACGTATGCGCCAACCATCGCGACCATCCAGCAGCGCGGTTATGTTACCAAGGAGGACAAGCGCCTGGTCCCGACTGAGACGGGCACGGTCGTCAACGACCTGTTGGTGGAGCATTTCCCAGAGATCGTGGATTTGAACTTCACGGCCGCCATGGAGGACGAGCTCGACCAGATCGCCGGCGGCGAGCGCGAGTGGGTCGGTGTACTGCGCGAGTTTTGGGAGCCCTTTTCCAACCAGGTCAAGGCCGCCGAGGCCGACATGCCCCAGGTGAACACCGGCCCAGAGTACGTGGGCCGTGACTGCCCGACCAGCGGCCACCCGCTTATCATCCGGTGGGGCCGTTACGGCAAGTTCATCGGCTGCTCCGATTTCCCCAGGTGTCGTTATACGGAGCCGTGGCTGGAGAAGATTGGGGTGTTGTGCCCTAAGGACCAGGGCGAGATCGTCGAGCGCAAGACGCGCAAGGGCCGTGTGTTTTACGGCTGTGCCAACTACCCCTCTTGCGACTTTACGTCCTGGAAGCGACCCCTGGCTCAGCCGTGCCCCAACTGCGGGGGCTTGCTGGTGGCAGCCAACAAGACAACCGCCCAATGCACCGTCTGCGAGCAGCAGGTGCCACTGGCCAGCGTGCTGCCAGCCGAGGCGGGCGAGCTGCCCGAGCTGGCCGGCGAGGCGAACGAGCTTTCCTAACGGCGCTGCGCCGGCCAGAGCGGCGCCCGTGCGCCTGCTTCCAGCCAAAGAATCCCCAGGCACGCTTCGTGCACAGTTTCCGTTAGAGTTGCGTTTGCTTATTGTCTGCTATACAATCCAGCGCGACTTTAGACGACCCTGCCCGTTTTACCCACCAGGCGCGGCTCGGGGACGCCTGGCTGGATGAGGGAAACTCATGAACAATCCGATCCAACGTCTGACGGATCTTGCCAAGGAGCGCCCGCTGGTGTGGGTCGGCCTCGCGCTGTTGATTGGTTTCCTCATCGGCTGGTTTGTGATGGGCTGGGGGCTGTGGCCGGTGGAGTTTGTGGATGCCAATTTCGCGCAGCTGCGTCCGGATTACAAGCAAGATTACGTCCGGTTGGTGGCCGCCGAGTACGCGCTCAGCCCGGACCTCGACCGGGCGGAAGGCCAGCTGGCCGAACTAGGCGACGACGCGGCGCAGGTCATCTCTGATACGGTGAAGACCTCGCAGGGCGAGGACGCCTTCCGCGTGCTGCAGCTCCAGCAGATCCTAGAAGTCTCCGGGCGGCTAACGCCGGCCGGAGGAACGCCCGGGACGGGCGAAACCAGCCTGCTGCAGCGCTACCAACTGCCGCTGTTGTTGTGCAGCCTGGTATTGGTATTGGCGCTGGCGGCGGGCGGCGCGTTTGTGCTGTGGTCTTCGGGGGCATTCAACCGGGGCGCGCGCGCCACAGGCGTGCGCCTGGCGCCGGCCGGCGCCAGCCGGGCGGCAGCGGGGGCGGCGACGCGGCGGTCCGCCGCACAACCAACCGCGGTTGGGGTGGCTTCGCCGACGGGAGGAGCGGCAGTTGCCCAGTTCATGACAACGTATGTCCTGGGCGATGACCTATACGACGACTCCTTCAGCATTGACGCGCCGGACGGCAGCTTTCTGGGCGAGTGCGGCATGGGCATTTCGGAGACCATTGGCGTCGGGGACCCCAAGAAGGTGATGGCCTTCGAGGTGTGGTTGTTCGACAAGAACGATATCCGCACGGTCACCAAGGTCCTGATGAGCGAGCACGCCTTCCGCGACGAAGCGCTTAAGAGCCGCCTGGCCGCCAAGGGTGAGCCGGTGCTGGTGACGCCGGGTGACGTGGTCTCGATGGAAACGGCCGCGCTGGTGGTGACGGCCCGCGTTGTGGACATGGCCTACGGCGGCGGCGCGCTGCCGCCCAACAGCTTCTTCGAGCGGCTAACGATCGAACTGGCAGCCTTTACCAAGGCGCCAGCGGCCTGACGCGGCCGGCGGCGAACGAAATGAGCTCCGGGATGACCGGAGCTTTTCGTTATGTCGCCTGGCTGGACGGGCGCGAGCAGCGTTAGTATTCGATCTTGAGGACCTTGAGCACGAGCGTGCCACCAGGGGTCTTGGCCTTAGCGACGTCGCCCACGCGCCGGCCGATCAGTGCCTGGCCAATTGGCGACTCGTTGGAAATACGGCCTGCGCGCGGATCGGCTTCCTTGGCGCCCACGAGGACATAGACTTCCGCCGGCTCACCCGGCTCCTGGACGGTGACGGTGCAGCCGACGCCGACGACGTCGGCCGGACCATCGGAGCCATCCGCGGAGACGACGGTGGCATTCCGCAGGACGGTCTCCAGTTCCTGGATTCGGCCCTCGAGGAAAGCCTGGTCCTCCTTGGCCATGATGTAATCGGCGTTCTCCGAGAGGTCGCCCATCTGGATGGCTTCGCGCAGGCGCCGGGCCAGTTCCTGGCGCTTGACGGTGGTCAACTGCTCCAACTCGGCCCGGAGCCGCGCGGCGCCTTCGGGCGTAAGATACGACTGGTTCAAGGTGCAAGCCTCGCTTCTGTCTGGATGACGGTGTTGCCAATGCTCACGTCGGCGTGTACGGGTCGAACAGCTTGTTGTGCTCGTCGAGCGCGAACCGATCAGTCATGCCGGCGACGTAATCACAGACCACGCGGGCCAGACCGTCTTTTTCTGCCGCGCGTTTCTGGACGTCTTTGGGAAGCTGGGCAGGCTCGCGCATATATCCTTGAAAGAGGTCGGTGAGCAGGTTGTCGGCTTTGACCTGCATCCGCACGACGCGGTAGTGCCGGTACATGTGCTCGTACAAGAACCGTTTCAGCTCGCGGTTGTGCGCCGCGAAGGCTTCACCCCAGCCGATGACGTTGTGGGGCAGGCTCTGCAGGGCCGCGACCGAGG
>JADLEU010000156.1 GCA_020845955.1 Anaerolineales bacterium | reverse complement strand
CCGCCTGGTGCTGCAGCGCCAAGACTTTGGTGATCGCCGCCGTCAAGGTCGTCTTCCCGTGGTCGATGTGCCCAATCGTCCCCACGTTGATGTGCGGCTTGCTCCGGTCAAACTTCGCTTTGGCCATGTAGGATCTCTCTCCTTAAAAGAACAACAGTCAGGCCTTATCAGAGCCCTCGATGAGATTTGAACTCATGACCTTTCCCTTACCAAGGGAATGCTCTGCCGACTGAGCTACGAGGGCGTGGCAGCGACGCGCGCTGCCTATTTGCTGCCTGGCCGGGCCAGGCAGGTTGGGCGCAGCCGGCTGGGCTGCGAAGCAGGTGGGCAGGGTGGGATTCGGACCCACACAGGCTTAGCCACCGATTTTACAGACCGGCCCGGCTCACCACCTCCGGCGCCTGCCCAAACTCTCCCGAGCGCGGCTGTCGACCCCGCGGCCAGGCCAGCCAGCCAACAGAAGCCGACGGTGGGAATTGAACCCACAACCACACGTTTACAAAACGCGTGCTCTGCCGATTGAGCTACGTCGGCAAGGGCAAAAAGGCGGAGAGATTATACCAGACTCAAAAGAGCCCGGTCAAGGCACCTCTCGACCTTGATCGGCTCGCGGCAGACTCTAGCAGGTTTAGGCGGGCTCGTCAATCCTCCTCGCGTCGAGCATGGCGGCGACGCCGCGCAGCGTGTTGCGGCCGGCCGCCTTGGCCTGATAGAGCGCGCTGTCGGCCAACTTGAGGAAGCCGGGCAGGTCGGGGAGATCGCCGGTGTCACAGTTGGCCAGCCCGATGCTCACCGTGCCGCCAATCGCCTGGCCGCCGGTCTCCAGGCGCCAGGCGGCCATGCAGCCCTGAATGCGCTCGGCGATGTTCCAGGCCGCCTCGCCGGTGGTCTCGGGCAGCAGCACGGCGAACTCGTCGCCGCTCAACCGCGCGGGCAGATCGGTCTCGCGCACCGTGGCGCGCAGACATTGGGCCAGCCCGCGCAGCACCTCGTCGCCGGCGCCGTGGCCGAATTGATCGTTGATGGCTTTCAGATGATCCAGGTCGGCCATCAGCAATGACACCGGGCGCCGGTAGCGCCGGGCGCGCTGCACCTCGGCCCGCAGGCCTTCCAGGAAGCGCCGCCGGTTGGCCAGGCCGGTCAGGTCGTCGGTGACGGCCAGCTGGGTGATGCGCTCGTGCAGCGTCGCATTGTGCACCGCCAACGCCGAGCTGTCGGCCAGGGCGGTCAGCATGCGCATGTCGGCATCGTCGAACGGATGCTTTTCCTCGTAGACAACGTTCATTACGCCGACCACGTCACCTTCCAGGCGCAGCGGCAGCGAGGCGATGGCCCGCAGAGGGGTATCGCCCGCGTCGCGGTATAAGGCATGCTGCTGCGCGTCGGCGATGAAGGCCGGCTCGCCCGTGCGCGCCACCACGGCCGTCAGCCCATTGGGGCGCGGCGGTCTATTCGGCTCGGGCAGATGCGGGTTGGCCAGCGCCGAGACACCGCGCCGGCTCATCTCGCCGGTGTCGCGGTCGCGCACATACACCGTGACGACATCGGCCCCGGCAACCAGGAGGGCCTGGTCGACGACCGTCTGCAGCACCCGGCGCAGATCGAGGCTGGAAACCAACTGTGACGTGACACCCGACAGGACCTCGAGCTCGCGCGAGCGCCTTTGAGCCAGGTTGGTCGATAAGCGCCATTGTTCCATCAAGCGCAGCGAGTCCTGCATCCGGCGGTGGTCGGCGCGAACGTGTTCCACCAAGCAGCCAGCGCCTCCAGCCAGCAGCACCATCTCCAAGACTTGCCGCGCGGCCACGCTGTCTGCAAAGCCCAGGAGATTGAAGCGCAGCACCACGATGCAAAGCAGCGCCAGCAGCGACGCCAGATAGTAGGCAAAGGCATGCCAGGTGATGTAGGCGCGCGCCGAGTAGAGCATCCGGGCGACAATGCCCAGCCCGAGCACCGTGAGGACGGCGCGCACCACGCCAATGAGGGCGATGCCGCTCATAAGGCCGCGATTGTAGCAAAGTTTGCCCCGGGCAACCAATCAGGCTACGATGGCGGCCGCTATGGCGAGACAGCGGGCGGCCTGTGTCCTACTGATTCTCTGGGTGAGCGCGCCCCTCGCGCCTGGCCCGCATCCCGCCACGGCCGCGCCCCTGGGCGGCAGTCGCGACGTCTTTGGCTATACCTGGACGCCGGCGGTCTTGACCTGGATCGACGCCAGCGCCGGCCAGCTCGTTGGCGCCGCGGGCGATGACGCGGCCAGCGGGCCCCTGGCGTTGGGGTTTGATTTCCCATTCTACGAAAAGCGCTACGCCCAGGTGTACGTCTCGACCAACGGGCTGCTGACCTTCGGCCAGCCCACCGTGTCACCCGCCAACACGCCGCTGCCGCAATCCAGCCTGCCCAATAACAGCCTGGCGGTCTTCTGGGACGATCTGGCCGTGGGAGCGCCCTTCAATTCCGGCGAGATTCGGTGGCTCGCCGGCGGGAGCGCGCCAGAGCGCTTCGCCGTCATCGAGTGGCGCCGCGTTAGCCGGCTGAGCGGCGCGGCTACCCCCGAGCTCACGTTTCAGGTCATCCTGAACGAGAGCGGCAGCATCGTGCTGCAGTATCTGGCGCTGGCCGGCCCGCTCGACAGCGCCACGGTCGGCATCGAGGACGAGCAGGGCACAGACGGCCTGAGCGTGGTCTACAACGCGGCCGGCCTGGCCAGCGGCCTGGCCGTACGGCTCGACCGGCCGCCGCCGGCCGCGCGCCTGAAGATCTACCCGACCGCTTTTGGCGCCTTTGCCGGCCCCGAAAACCCGGCGCGGTTTGACGTGCCCATTCGCAACGCCGGCGATCTCGCCGCCGACACCTTCGACTTGACCCTCTCAGCGACCTGGCCGGCCGCGCTTCAGGCATTCGGCACGGGCAGCGCGGTGATCGACACCGACGCCGACGGCCTGGTCGACACCGGCCGCCTGGCCCCGGGCGCAGGCTACACACTGACTGTCCTGGCTTCTCCACCCGGCGGCACATCGCCAGGCGCCTTCGATCGTCTCCGCCTGACCGTCAGCTCATCGCTGGCGCCAGGCATCAGCCAGACGGTTGACCTCGACGCGGCGCGCGCTGTGCCACTGGCTCAAGTGGCGCGGGAGACCAGAACCGGTGAGATCCGGTTCCTGGCGCTGACGCCGTGGGGCGAAACCCTGGAGCGGCCCACGGCCATCGCCGGCAGAGACGCGGCCATCTCGGCTGCCGCCAACGGCGCCTTCCTGCTGGCCTGGCGCGCGCAGCGCTGCAACCTGGGCTGTTCGGCGCTCGTCTCGGAACTCGGGTATGCCCTGCTGGACCAGGGCGGGTTGACGCTGCACCCGGCAACCCGGCTCACCAACCATCTAGCCGCCCCCGCGCCAGTCTTCGACATGGCCCCGGCCCCGGCCAGCGCACCGGCCGGGCCGCTGGCGGTGGCCTGGCGGCGAGTAGAATTCAGCGGCAGCGCCAACTCGCGCGAGAATATCTACCTGGCGCTGCTCGACGACAACGGCGAGCGCCTGGCGCCGCCGGTCAGCCTGACGCGGTACGCGACCTATGGGCCAGCGGGCGCGCCAGGCGTGCCGCGCCTGGGCGACCCGCGCCTGGCTGCCACGGGCGATGGTCATTTCGTGGTGGCCTGGGAACAGCAGGTGTTCGTGAGGGGGGGCGCAAGCGCCATCGATATTATCTACGCCAGCGTCAGCTCTGATGGCACCCTGACGCGGGCCCCTACCAGCCTTACCGCTGGCGTCGCGGGCGGCGCGGTCTTCACCGAGCCCACCGTGGCGGCCCTGGGCGACAGCCTGGCGCTCCTGGCATATAATGCCAGCGATACGCTGGCAGTGGCCGTGGTGGATAGCGCCGGCAGCGTGGTCCAGCCAGTGACACCCTTAGGGGTGGACGGCGCGCGGCCGGATGCAGCCCCGCTGGGGCCAACGCGCGTCCTGCTGGCCTGGTCAGGCGAGACGTCGGCGCAGGCGGGTGTTCTCCGCGGCACGCCATTGGGGCTGGCGGCCAGCCCGGCAGTGCTCGACCATCCACAGGCCACGACCGGCGAGACCTTTGCTTCCGCGGCATCCACGGGGGACGGTCGGGGAGTCGTGACCTGGATCGACGCGGGGGCCAGCAACTTCAATCTATACTATGCACTGCTCGACACAGACGGGGCAGTTTTGACGCCGCCGCTCATCTGGCGCCGCAGCCTGGCCGGCCTCGACACCAGCCGAACCGGTTACGGCAGCGCGCCGCATCTGTTCGGCGGCTGGCGCCGTTTGTGGTTCCCGTCGGTCTATCACTAGGACGCATGCCATGTCGCCACGCCCACATAGAAAACGCCCGGCGCGCCCCTGGGCTGTGACCGCCAATGCCTGGCTGCTGTTCCTGGAGGGCGTTGGATTCGTGACTCTGGGGGCGCTTTACGGCGGGCTGGGGGCGCGCTGGCCGCTGGCGCCAGATGTCACCGCGGCCGAACGCCTGGCGGCTCTCACCACCATCGCTTTTGGCGTGCTGGCCGTGCTAGCGCTCTGGGCCGCGCTGGGCCTGTTTCGCCTGCTGCCGGCGGGTTGGGTCAGTGCCGTGTCGGTGCAGGGCATCACATTGCTGCTTGCCCTGCTGCTCCACTTCAGCACCCGGCCCAGCTACGTGTACGCGCTGATGTTCGTCGGCATCTTCATGGTATTGTATTTGCACCAGGCCGATGTGCAGGCAGCCTTCCGCCAGCCGGCCCAGCAGCTGCAGGATGACTGATGGCGAGTGAGACCGTCACCCTCGGGCCCGCGAACCCGCCAGGGTTGGCGCACCCGGCCGCGGAGGACGAACGCGCCCTGCTGCGGCGCTTCGAGCCCGTCATCCGCTACACACGCGGCGAGCGTTTCCTGCCCATCGACGTCGAGAGCTACGTGCACACCTGCAGTCTGTGGCTTCAGCGACCGGGCCAGCTGCCGGTGCAGGTCGTGCCCGAGGGCCAGCTCACGCTCGATCGACTGGCCGAGGCCCGGCCGGCCGAGTTTGGGGCGATCTACTTCCTGAAGTTTATCGAACCGTTGAACATCGCCGAGCTGGCCGCCTATGCCGTCCAGTCGGGGCTGGCCCGCAAAGATCCCAGCCGGGTGTTCCAGGCCGGCCGAGGCCGCCTGGCGCGCGTGGGCTACGGCTCGCGCTTTGTCGACGCGCTCTTCTCGATCACGCTGCTGGCGCGCGGGCGGGTGCCCGGCGACACGGCGGCGGCCGCCGCGCTGATCTGCGACCGGCTGCTCAGCGACAAAGCCCAGCATCGCTACTACGGCCGCGTGGTGCGGCAGAACGGCTGGGTCGCGCTGCAGTACTGGTTTTTCTATCCCTTCAACAATTGGCGTTCGGGGTTCTTCGGCGTCAACGATCACGAAGCCGACTGGGAAATGATTTACGTCTATCTGTCCGAAAGCCCCAGCGGTGAAGTACGCCCAGAATGGGCGGCCTACGCCTCTCACGACTTCGCGGGCGACGATCTACGCCGGCGCTGGGACGATGCCGAGCTGGAAAAGGTCGGGGAGCATCCGGTGATCTACGCCGGCGCCGGGTCGCATGCCAGCTATTTCTCGCCCGGCGAATACCTGGCCGAGCTGGAGCTCCCCTTCCTGGCGCCGCTCGTCCGGCTGGTCGACAGGGGGCAGGCCGTTTGGCGCCGGCTAATCCGCGAGACGCGCGGCGAGACGACCCCCGCGGACGAGCCCAATGACTTCAACGTCTTCCGCGTGCCCTTCGTTGACTATGCCCGCGGCGACGGGCTGGTGATCGGGCCGGGCGGCGACCTGCCCTGGGACGGACCCGTGCTGCTGGGCGAAACTCAGGGCTGGGCCATGAACTATCGTGGGCTGTGGGGGCTGTATGCCCGCGACCCCATCGCGGGCGAGAACGCACCCGCCGGGCCGGTGTATAACCGCGACGGCCAGATGCGGCGCTCCTGGTACGATCCGCTCGGTTGGGCCGGGCTGGACAAGCTGCCGCCGCCCGACGAAACCCTGGCCAAGATTGAGGCACAGCGCATAGCATTGGAAGCCCGGCGCACCGGTCTGGAAGGCGCCATTGCCGACAAGAGTCGCGCGCTGACCGGCTTGGGCGTCGAAGCAGTCGCCATGGCTGGCCATCCCCACCTGGCTAAGGCGTATGCCGCCCACCAGGAGCAGATTGCGGCGCTGTCGCGCGATCTGAGCGGCCTGCGCGGCAAACTGGCCGCCGACAGCGCGTTGGAAGCCGCGCTGGCGCGGCACGCGGCCCAGGTGCGGGCGGGAGTGCGGGGACCGTTGCGCGGACACCTCCATCGCGCCCACCGCCCCGTGCCGGCCAGCGATCTGCGCTTCAACCGCGTGGCCGAGTTCTGGGCCGCCATCAGCATCGGGCTGATGATCATCGGTTTCGTCGGGCTGGTGCTGTTCGCGCGCCAGTACCTGGTGTTTGGATTGATCGCCCTGCTGTCGCTGATCATCTTCGTCGAGGCCGGATTTCGCCGCCGCTTGGCCCAACTGGTCGACAGCGTAACCATTGCGCTGGCCATCGTGGCGGCGCTGGTGATGTTGTGGCAATGGTTCTGGGAGATCGTGATCGTGGCGGTGCTGGTCGCGGGCAGTTACATTATGTGGGAAAACTTACGCGAGCTGAGGAGTTGAGCCGATGACAACCACCGCCACAGGCAGGTTTGTGCCCCACCCGTCTTACCGGGAATACCCGGTGGAAGACATGGAACGGCGGGCAGCCGAATTCTACGCCGAACTGCGCCGCCGCCGCACGGTGCGCGACTATGCCCCCCGCCCGGCGCCGCGCGGCGTTATCGAGAATTGCCTTCTGGCGGCCGGCACGGCGCCCAACGGCGCTAACCTGCAGCCGTGGCACTTTGTCGTGGTCAGCGACCCAGAGCTCAAACGCCGCATCCGAGCCGGCGCCGAGGCCGAAGAACGTGAGTTCTACCACAAGCGGGCGCCGCGCGAGTGGCTGGACGCGCTGGCGCCATTTGGCACGGACGAACACAAGCCGTTCCTGGAAGCGGCCGCGTGCTTGATCGTGATCTTCGCCCAGAGCTACGGCATGCTGCCCGATGGGCGTAAGGTGAAGCACTACTACGCCCAAGAATCGGTGGGTATTGCCACCGGCATACTCATCGCCGCTCTGCACCACGCCGGGCTGGCCACACTGACCCACACGCCCAGCCCAATGGGCTTTCTTAACGAGATCCTCGAACGGCCGGCCAATGAGCGCCCGTTTCTGATGCTGGTCGCTGGCTACCCCGCCGCGGACGCCTTGGTGCCTGAAATTACCAAGAGGCCGCTCGAGGAGATTGCAACCTTCCGCTAAAACCGGTCCGACCCAGCCGCCCGGACTAGCCGGGCCAGCCAAGGAGAAACAGATGATCCTGGTACGCGATGTCTATCAGCTGAAGTTCGGCCGCATCGATCAGGCGGTTAGCCTGTTCAAGCGAATACCCGGCGCCGCCGGCCGCGTGGGAGACATGTCCTTCCGGCAGCACGCTCTGACCGACATTTCAGGCCCCATGTACACCTTCGTGTCGGAGCTCATCGTCGACAGCTTGGCCGAATGGGAGAAGGGCCGGCTCAACTTCTACGAGCAACCCGACTTCACGGAATGGTTCAAGGAATTCCAGCTTATCGTAGAGACTGGCAACCAGGACTTCTTCACCATAGAGAACGAGCACCCGGGATGGTCGCGGCCAGGGGTAGTGGTGGTGCGCGAATGCTATCGCGCGCTCAAGTGGCAGATCCGGCCAGCCATCGGCCTGCTGCAGCGCTATGGCGCGCTGTTGGCCGACACCGGTGTCGGCCGCCAGCCGCGCATCCTGACCGATTTAAGCGGCGAGATGTTCAACGCCACAATCGAGGTGGAGACGGACGACCTGGCGGCATGGGAGGGCAGCCGGCGCGGCCTGTATGAGCGCCCCGAGTTTCAGGTGTGGTTTGCGCAGCTGAGCAGTTGCGTCGAGGCAGGCGGCCACGAGTTCTACCGAGTGGAAATCTAGCCGCCTCTGTCAATGGCGCGCCGGGCGCCAGGCCGTGCCGCGCCAGCCGTCTATTTGCCGTCTAGTTCATCTTTGACGGTTTGATACAAGCTCTCGGCCTTTAGCTCACGCAGCGTGTAGCACGGCGCGCCCAGCCGCTCGGCCAGGGCGCGCGCCAGGCCCTGATCGAAGGCCACGTGCTCCATGTTGATCACCACACCGCGGATGTGCGCTTCGCGCAGCAGGTCGGCTGCCCGGTGGGCTTCTTCCTGTGGCGGCAGATCTGACATGGCCACGTTGCCGGCGCCATCCGTCAGGAGGATCATCAACGGCATGACGTCGGGATGCGTGCGTTTTTCCTGCTCAAACACCTTGGAGGCCAGCGTGAGCCCGGCGGAGAGCGGCGTCTTGCCGCCCACGGGGATATCGGCCAGCGCGTGCTGCGCCAGATGGACCGAGTTGGTCGGGGGCAGCACGAGGGTAGATTTGTTCTTCTGGAAGACGATCAAGCCGACACGATCACGACGCTGATAGGCGTCGGTCAGCAGCGACATGATGGCGCCTTTCGTCGCCGACATGCGCTCGGCGACCGCCATCGACCAGGAGGCGTCCACCACGAACAGGATCAGATTGGCAGCCCGCTTGACGCGGATCTTGCGCTGCAGGTCGCTCTTCTCGATCGCGAAGGCAACCTGCGCCTGACGCCGCTGGACTTCGCGGCTGCGCTGCAGCGGGGCGGCAGCGCGCAGGGTCGCGTCGAAGGCCAGGTCGTTGGTCTTGCCGTGGGCCGGGCGCGCCTGGATGTAGCGCCCGCGCTTGCGCTCGGTGCGCGTGAGCGACCGCTTTCCGCCGGCCTTGCGGGTCAGCTTATCGAGCGGGGTGTCCAGTTTGCGTGGATGAAACGCCTCGCCGGACTTGATCTTCTGACCGCCTTCCCACCAATTGTCGTCGCGCGCCTGGGCGGTCTGCTGCGGCTGGGGTTCGGCCTGGCCCAAGTCGGGCGTTTCCTCAGCGTTCTCTTGGGCTACGCTCTGTTTTTTTTTACCGGCCCAGCTTCCTGGCTGGGTTCGGGCTCGCCCTCGCTGCCCGACCACTCGTTGCGCGTCTGCTCAATGCGCTCTTCCAGGTCGAACAGATTGACCTCGGCTTGCTGGAACGGGCCGCGCTTGACGCGGTGCGGCAGGGCCAGCTCGGCCGCCAGGGCGATATCGGTGTCGGCGATGGCCAGGCGCCCAAACAGAGCGGCGTGGGCCCGCGCTGCTTTCAAGATGACAAGATCGGCGCGGTGCCCATCGACCTGCAGCGAGGCGGTCAAGGCCGCGATGGCATGCAGGTCTCGTTTAGAGTACTCGACCTGATCCACCACCTCGCGCCCCTTCTCAATCTCCTCGCTGAGCTCCTTCTCCTTGGGCATCCAATAGCCGCGAAAACCCTCCGGGTCGGCCTCGAAAGCCAGCGTGCGCTCCATGATCGCCATGCGGTCGGCCGGGGCAGCCAGCCCGTGGATCTCGACCGAGAGCGCAAAACGGTCGAGCAGCTGCGGGCGGAGATCACCCTCTTCCGGGTTCATGGTACCGACCAGGATGAAGCGCGCCGGGTGTGCGAACGAGATGCCCTCGCGCTCGACCACGTTGACACCCATGGCGGCCGAGTCGAGCAGCAGGTCGACCACATGGTCGTCGAGCAGGTTGACCTCGTCGATGTAAAGCAGGCCCCGGTTGGCGGCGGCCAGCACACCGGCCTCAAAGTGACGCTCACCCTGCTTGATGGCCTTTTCGATATCCAGCGTGCCGACCACGCGGTCTTCGGTGGCGCTTACGGGCAGATTGACAAACGAGGTGCGCCGCGTGGTCACCGGCAGGATGCCGCCCGTCACGACAGCGCGTTCTTTGCACTCGGTACACCAGGTGGTGGGCCGGTCAGGATCGCAGCCAAAGCGGCAGTCGGCGACCACGCGCACCTCCGGCAGCAGAGCGGCCAGCGCTCGGGCGGCGGTGGACTTGGCCGTGCCGCGCTCGCCGCGGATGAGCACACCGCCGATGCGCGGATTGACGGCGTTGAGCACCAGCGCCCGCTTCATACGTTCTTGACCGACAATCGAAGTGAAGGGGAAGATAGGGGGCATAGTTTGAGTCAGAACCTGGGTAGATCCACGCTGAGTTTTTGGCAATTGGCGGGCTCATGCGGGTCATGTGAAACCCAACACAGCCAGAGATTATACCATTACACGGCCGGCCGACGGAAATCAGACTGCGCCTGTCGACAATTATGGGCAACGCGGCGCCCACCGCGCGGCCGGGCCGTTTGCAGATCAGCCCATTCGGCCGTATAATTCGAGCCATATCGCACAAATGGAGAAGACAAACTGAATGGCACCCACTGATAAACCGATCGAGCAGAAATCGCCGGCCGGCGATGACAACCCCATGTCGGCCTTGCTCGAGAGTGATTATGGCTTGAGCATGCCGATGCGCGGCGAGATCCGCGAAGGCGTCGTTGCCCGTATTACCCCGAGTGAGATCCTTGTGGATGTGGGCGCCAAGTCCGAAGGCGTGATTACCGGCCGCGAACTCGACAGCCTCGACGAAGCCACCAGGCGCTCGCTGGCGACAGGCCAAGAGATCTTGGTGTACGTCCTCGATCCGGAAGACCGCAACGGCAATATCGTGCTGTCCTTGACCAAGGCCCGCGAAGAGCAGGACTGGCGTGATGCCGAGGCCCTGCTCGACACGCAGCAAGTCTACAGCGGCTCGGTGGCCGGGTTCAACAAAGGCGGCCTGATCGTCAAGCTCGGCAACGTGCGCGGCTTCGTGCCCGCCTCGCAGCTGGGACCGGCGCGCCGCCGCCGTTCGGAAGGCGACACACCCGAGCAGAAGTGGGCGCGGATGGTCGGCGAACCCATGCAGGTCAAGGTCATCGAAGTCGATCGCGGCCGTAATCGGCTGATCCTGTCGGAGCGGGCGGCCGCCAAGGAATCGCGCGAGGCCCAGAAGGATCGTCTGCTGTCGGAGATCAAGCCCGGGGACGTGCGGCGCGGCCACGTGATCAGCCTGGCCGAGTTCGGGGCCTTTGTCGACATCGGCGGGGCCGACGGCCTCGTGCACCTGTCCGAGCTGTCCTGGAAGCACGTCACCCATCCCAACGAAGTCCTGCGCGTTGGCCAGGACGTCGAGGTGGTCGTGCTGAACGTCGACCACGAGCGCAAGCGCATCGGGCTGTCGCTCAAGCGCCGCGAGGACGATCCCTGGACGGTGATCCAGAAGAAGTACCAGATCGGGCAGCTGATCAAGGGCACCATCACCAAGCTGGCCAAGTTCGGCGCGTTTGCCCGTGTGGACGGTGAAGACGAGATCGAAGGGCTGATCCACGTCTCCGAGCTGGCCGAGGGTCACATCGACCACCCGCGCGACGCCGTCAGCGAGGGCCAGACGCTAACGCTGCGCATCTTGAAGATCGACGCCGACAAACGCCGGATGGGATTGAGCCTGAAGCGGGTGTCGTCGGCCGACTACGAAGAGGTCGACTGGGAAACTGTCGCCGCTGGCGCGCCCGACTTGGACGAGGTCGAGCGCGAAAGCTGAAGCGAGACACGCCGGGCGCAGGGATCTCCAAGACTGCGCCCGGCGCCTTTTACACCAAGCGTTAAGGCTTCCTCCCCAGAACAGGTAGCTCCTGCTTTGGGGTTTTTTGATACAATACGGATTGGCGCCCGCCTTGGCTGGCGCCGACAGCCATGGATTTGTCAGTGCACAGGGCGTAGGTAGAGAGAGTCAGGGAGGAGATCCCGTGTCGAACAAACTGGAACGCTTCACGCAGCGCGCGCGCCGGGTGCTGAGCCTGGCGCAGGAAGAAGCCGAGCGCATGCGGCACGCGTATATCGGGACCGAACACTTATTGTTAGGTTTGATGCGCGAAGAGGGCGGCGTGGCGGGGCGCGTCCTTCGCGATTTGGGGGTCGAGCAGCGCCGCGTGCAAGAGATGGTCGAGCGCTTTGCGGGCGCCACGGCCGGGCGCTCGTCCGGCGTCAGCAAGATCGACCTGGCCCCGGGAACCAAGCGGGTGCTCGAATTGGCGGTTGACGAGGCCCGCCGCATGGGCCACCACTACATCGGCACCGAACACTTGCTGCTCGGCCTGGTGCACCAGAACGAAGGCGTGGCCATGGATGTGCTCAAGAAGCTGGGCATCTCGGCCGAGCAGATCCGCCGGCAGACGCGCCGCGTGCTGCAGGAAAACCCGGTCCAGTCGTCCAGTCGCCAATCGGCGTCGGCCTCGACCCAGGCCGCGCGCAAGGAGCGCCCCAAGACCCCGCTGGTAGATCAGTTAGCCACCGATCTGACGGCCCTGGCCGAAGACGGAAAGCTTGATCCGGTCATCGGGCGCCAGATGGAGATCGAGCGCGTGATCCAGATCTTGGCGCGCCGCACCAAGAACAACCCGGCCCTGATCGGCGAGCCAGGGGTGGGCAAGACCGCCATCGTGGAGGGCCTGGCCCAGCGCATCATCAACGGCGAAACCCCCGAGCCGCTGCTGGGCAAGCGCGTGCTGCAGCTCGATGTCGGCTCGCTGGTCGCCGGCACCATGTATCGCGGCCAATTCGAAGAGCGTCTCAAGCGGGTGATCGAAGAGCTCAAGCAGGCGGAAGCCATTTTGTTCATCGACGAAGTCCACATGCTGGTGGGCGCCGGCTCGGCGGGCTCGTCGGTGGACGCGGCCAACATTCTCAAGCCGGCCCTGTCGCGCGGCGAGTTGCAGGTGATCGGCGCGACCACGCTCGACGAGTACCGCAAGCACATCGAGAGCGACGCCGCGCTCGAGCGGCGCTTTCAGCCGGTGACCGTGGATGAGCCCAGCATCGAGGAGACCATCAACATCCTGCACGGCGTCAAGTCGGCTTACGAGGAGCATCACAAGCTGACCATTACCGAAGAGGCCATCGACGCGGCGGCGCACCTGTCGGCGCGCTACGTGCCCGACCGCTTCCTGCCCGACAAGGCCATCGACCTGATCGACGAGTCGTCGTCGCGGGTGCGCATGTACAAGAGCCCCGAGGCGCAGAACTTCAAGCAGGCCATCAACTCTCTGCGCACCATCCGCGCCGAGCACCAGATGGCCGTCGAAGAAGACCGGCTGGACGATGCGCAGGAGCTGGTCAACCGGCAGGCCGAGGTCGAAGCCAAGCTGGAGCAGATGCGCGTGGGCTGGGACCGGGCCACCGGGCCGCGCGTCACGGCGGAGGACATCGCCGAGGTCGTGTCGATGTGGACCGGCGTGCCCGTAATGCAGATTGCGGAAGAAGAGTCGGCCCGGCTGCTGAAGATGGAAGGCGCCTTGCACGAGCGCATCGTCGGCCAGAACGAGGCGATCGTGGCCATTTCCAAGGCCGTGCGCCGCGCGCGGGCCGGCCTCAAGGACCCCAAGCGCCCCATCGGCTCGTTTATCTTCCTGGGTCCTACCGGCGTCGGCAAGACCGAGCTGACCAAGGCCCTGGCCCAGTTCATGTTCGGCAGCGAAGATGCGCTGGTCCAGCTCGACATGTCGGAATTCATGGAGCGCCACTCGGTCTCGCGCCTGGTGGGCGCCCCGCCCGGCTACGTCGGCTACGAAGACGCCGGGCAGTTGACCGAGGCCCTGCGCCGCCGGCCCTACTCCATCGTCGTCTTTGACGAGATCGAGAAGGCCCACCCCGAGGCGCACAACATGCTGCTCCAGATCATGGAAGAGGGGCACCTGTCGGATGCGCGCGGCAAGAAGGTCAACTTCCAGAACGCCATCATCGTGATGACGTCCAACATCGGCGCCGACCTCATCAAGCGCCAGACCTCCATGGGCTTCGCCGTCCGCCGCGACGAAGCGGCCGAGCACGAGATGCAATACGAAGACATGCATCGCATCTTGACCGACTCGCTCAAGAAGGTCTTTCGGCCCGAGTTCCTCAACCGGGTGGACGGCGTGGTGGTCTTCCGAGCCCTCAGCAAGGAAGAGATCAGCCAGATTGTGGATCTGGAGGTCGGCAAGGTCAGCCAGCGCGTCGCCGAACACCATATCACGATCCAGCTTACGCCCGAGGCGCGCACCTTGTTGGCCGACCTGGGCTACGATCCCGATATGGGCGCTCGTCCGCTGCGCCGCGTGATCCAAGCCAAGATCGAAGATACGCTGTCGGATGGCATGCTGGCCGGCCAGTTCAAGGATGGCGACACAGTGCTGGTCGAGGCGGACGGCAAAGAGGTCAGGCTCACAGCAGTCCACCCTGATTCAGAGCCGCCGGACCCCGAAAAGGCCGAGGCGCTGCCGGCCGTCTAGCCCGCGACGCCCCAACGGCGGGGCGGCCTACAAAGGTCGCCCCGCTTTTTGTTGTCCGGCACTACCGCCAATCGAACAACTGATCTATCATCGGGGACCATGTCCAAGACCAAAACCCGGTTCGTTTGCCAGCAGTGCGGGCGGGTTACTCTGCGCATGATGGGCAAGTGCCCTCAGTGCGGGACGTTCAACTCGATGGTCGAGGAGGTCGTCGTCGAGGCCGCCAAACCCAGCTCACGCCGCCCCAGCCACCTGGGCCACTCGACCCCCCGGCGGCTGGCGGACATCGAAAGCGGCAGCGAGGACCGCTGGCAACTGCCAATCGAGGAGTTCTCGCGCGTGCTCGGCGGCGGCATTGTGCCGGGCTCGCTGGTGCTGGTCGGCGGGGATCCGGGGATCGGGAAGAGCACGTTGCTGCTCTCGATGGCCCTGCTCGTCGCCGAGACGTACGGCCCGGTGCTCTACGTCTCGGGCGAAGAATCTGAGCGCCAGATCAAGATGCGGGCCGCGCGCCTGCGCGGCGAACCCGGCAACGGCGCCGAGCCGGCCGACAGCGCCTTTCCTGAAGAACTCTACCTCGTCACCGAAACCAGCCTCGACGCGATCCTGGCGCACATCGCCAGCGTCAAGCCACGGCTGGTCATCATCGACTCGATCCAGACCACTTACCTGGGCGACCTGACCTCGTCCGCCGGCTCGGTTAGCCAGATCCGTGAGTGCGCGCTGCGGCTGCAGGCGCTGGCCAAGACCGCCGGCATTGCCATCTTCCTGATCGGCCATGTGACTAAGGAAGGCACCCTGGCGGGGCCGCGCGTGCTAGAGCACATCGTCGACACCGTGCTGCAGCTCGAGGGCGACCGCTACCAGGCCTATCGCCTCCTGCGCGCCACCAAGAACCGCTTTGGCGCCACGTCGGAGGTTGGCGTGTTCGAGATGGCCGGCAGCGGCCTGCTAGAAGTGCGCAACCCATCTGAAGCCTTCCTGGCCGAGCGCATGGTGAACACGGCGGGCTCGGCCATCGCCGTGACGATGGAAGGCACCCGCCCCATCCTGGTTGAGATCCAGGGCCTAACCAGCCTGACGGCCTTTGGCAACCCACGCCGCACTCCGAACGGGGTGGATTTCAACCGCCTGCTGCTCATCACGGCGGTGCTGACGAAGCGCCTGGGGCTGAAACTAGGCGAACAGGATGTGTTCGTCAACGTGATTGGGGGCCTGAAGGTGGGCGAGCCGGCGGCCGACCTGGCCATCGCCACCGCCATGGCCTCGTCGGTGCTCGACCGCCCGACCCTGGCCGACATCGCCCTGATCGGCGAGATCGGCCTGTCAGGCGAGCTGCGGGCCGTCAATCAGCTGCCCCAGCGGCTGCGCGAAGCGCGCCAGCTGGGCTTCCGGCGGGTCGTGGCGCCCCGCGCCCTACGCGTGGTCGAAACTAAGCTGGATGGGTTGGACGTGATCCAGGCACGGTCGCTGCGCGACGCCCTGGAAGCAGCCCTGCAGCCCGCCGACCGCCAGCGTGAGGCCGGCCGCGGGCGGGAGCCAGGCGCCCGGCCGCCGCAGGGATAGCACTTTGCGGCTCAGGTTTGACGCTGACTAGCCGGTGTGATACCATGTCAGCACGGCAACCGGGCGATGTATCCAGATCATTGTCATATTGATTGCCCGCCTGCCCGACCGGATAGTTCGGCACTCATTGTCCTGATGCGGGGGAACTGACCCTGGAACAGCTGCTCCGTGGCCTGGCGTGGTGACCCTCATTATCACGCTGCCGCGAGATCTGTCCCAGTCGCTGTCGTCTCCCCGGTGAGCGCCCGGAAATTCCGGGCGCTCTTTTGTTTGGTGCTGGCGCTTCGGTAGAGGAGTACGCCTGTGAGTCTCGAATTCGTGCTGCGGTTGATTGGGATGGTAGTCCTGGCCGTAGGCGGCGTATACCTGGGCGCAGCTCTCTCGACCGCCGCCGACATGCCCACGGATCTTTGGGCCGTGGTGTTTGCCCTGGTGGGCGCCCTGGTCGGGCTGATCGGGACGCCCTTCTTTACGACGCGCCCGGCCCGCGTCCTGCGGCGCCAGATCATGCAGTTGCCAGCGTCGGCTCTCCTGGCGGGCATGACCGGCCTGGTGGTAGGCCTGATTGTAGCCGGGCTGCTGTCGTTTCCCATGTCGCTCTTGCCGCGGCCTTTTGGGCAAGTGCTGCCCATGGTAGGCGCCGTGGTGTTTGCCTGGCTGGGCATTTCGATCTTCGTGATGCGCCAGCGCGACATTTTCTCGCTCTTTCGCGGTCGGCTTTCCAGCCGTCTGGCGGCTGAAGGCGCGGGCACGACCAACGAAGGCCGCAGCGTGCTGATCGACACCAGCGTCATCATCGATGGCCGGATCGCCGATATCTCGCATACCGGCTTCATCTCGGGCACGATCCTGGTCCCCAAGTTTGTGCTCAACGAGCTGCAGCACATCGCCGACTCGCCCGACGCGCTGCGGCGCAACCGCGGCCGGCGCGGGCTGGAAGTGCTAAACCGGCTGACCAAGGAAGCCACTGTGCCGGTGCGCTTCACCGACATGGACGTGCCCGGCGTGCGCGAAGTGGACGACAAGCTGGTGATCCTGGCCAAGCAGCTCAACTGCGCCGTCATCACTAACGATTACAACTTGAACCACGTGGCCCAACTGCAGGGGGTCACCGTGCTCAACATCAACGAGCTGGCGAACGCCGTCAAGGCCGTCTTCTTGCACGGCGAGGCGCTGGTGGTCAAGATCATCCAGGAGGGGCGCGAGGTGGGCCAGGGGGTGGGCTACCTCGACGACGGGACCATGGTGGTGGTGGACGACGGGCGGTCGCGCATCAGCGAGGAGGTCTCCGTCATCGTCACCAAGGTGCTGCAGACCACCGCCGGGCGCATGATTTTTGCCAAGCTCGAAAGCAACCACAACCACCGCTAGGCCGGCCGCGCCCGCGCCCATGGCCTGCCTCGCCGCGAAGCCGCTGGCGTGAACGAGTTGCTCTTCCGGCGCAACGCCGTCCGCGAGTGCTTGCGGGCCGGGCGGCGGCGCATCGACCGGCTGACGGTGGCGCGCGACAGCGACCTGGCCCCGGCGCACGATATCCTGGCCGAAGCGCGCCGCCGCCAGATCCCCATCGTCGAGAGCGACCGGAAACGCCTCAACCTGGCCGCTCACGGCGAGCCCCACCAGGGGGTGCTGCTCGAAGTTGGCCCCTACCCTTACGTCGACCTGGAGGATATCCTGGAGTGGGCTGGCACGCGGCGCGAGCCAGCGCTGATCGTGCTGCTCGACCTGGTGCAGGACCCGCGCAACGTGGGCGCGCTGCTGCGCACGGCCGAGGCCATGGGCGTGCACGGCATCGTCATCCAGGAGCGGCGCGGCTGCGACATTACTCCCACGGTGGTGACCACCTCGGCCGGGGCTGCTGAACACCTGCGGGTGGCCCAGGTCACCAACCTGGTCGACGCCATGCGCCGGCTGCGGCAGCGAGACGTGTGGCTGTTCGGCCTGGGTCTGTCGCCCGAGGCCGAGCCGCTGTCGGCGGTGGATTTGAACCTGCCCTTGGGTCTGGTGATCGGCAACGAGGGCGACGGGCTGCGCCGCCTGGTGCGCGACCGCTGCGATCGGTTGATCAGGCTGCCCATGCACGGGCAGGTGCAGTCGCTGAATGCCGCCGTGGCCGGCTCAATCGCGCTCTACGCGGCGCGCGCGGCCCGCTCCGAAGCCGGCCAGGCCTAGTCGCGCAGCGGGACGCCCCCGACTTGCGCAAACACGCGGCCAGACTAGAATCAGCCGCACATGACCCATCCCCTCACCACTGTGCCGCCCGCAGTGCCGAGCGACCGCTCGCTGGCCGTGAGCCTGCGCATGCTGCGGGCCTTCGTCGGGCGCGTCGAGCAGCGGGTGCACCAGTACCTGGAGCCGCGCTCGGACAACGAAGAACAGACGGACCATCTGCGCCACGTGGCGGACCGCACGCGCTGGCTGTACTATGGCGAGCTGCAGCGCAATAACCCGGGCGCCAGCGTGCGCATCTCGGAGCACGAGGACGCGCTGATCCAGGCCTGCGTCTTCAGCCACGACATCGGCAAATGGATCCCGCGCCCCGAGCTGCACGTGCTGGTGTCGCCCGACCCCGAGACGCTCCAGCGCATTTTCAGCGAGCTGCGCTTCTCTGCGCACCAGAGCGAGCTCTTCCAGCTCGGCGTGCGCAAACGCTTCGCGCTGCCCCAGGATGGCTATACGCCCGAGTACGACTCGGCCCACCACCTGGTGAGCGCCTACATGCTGGCGACCGACGAACCGCTGGGGTTCCACCACTTGACCCAGGCCAACCAGACCCAGTTGATCACCATGATCGTCGGCCACCAGTTCGGCAGCTACTTCAAAGAGAGCCTGCTGAACCTCAGCCTGCGGGCCGGCAGCGAGGTCACCACGGGCATGCTGATGGACGTCAGCCGGCCCGACCGCATGGAAGGCGACCCGCTGGCCTGTGCCTTCCACGACGCCGACATTTCAGACCTGCTGTTCGTCGGCAGCCTGGAGCGCCGCCCCAACCGCGAAGACCTCTACCATATCGGCGGACTGGTGAAGATCCTGATGATCAACGTCACCAACCGCATCAACGGAGTGCCAAACGCCCCCGCCGACCTGGAGGGCTGCCTGCGCTCATGCCAGGCTACGGTGCAAAGCGCCTGCAAAGAATTCATCACCGAGACGGCCGTCGAGCACGGCTACCAGTGGCGGCGCGAGGCACTGCGCTTCTTGGGCCTGCTGCGCGAGAAGACCGTTTTCGACAAGATCAACGCCGCCCTGCTCGACGAAGGCCGGCCGAGCCAGGACCGGCTGAGGGCCGTGCGCAGCCTGGTGCGCCTTCAGGCGCGCGACTTCCTTACGCGCGCCGAAGAGGAGCTCAACGGGGTGCCATAGCCCCTAAGGCAGCTCACGCCGGGGGATGGGCGTGCATGGCGGGCTGGTCACGGGCCCGCGCAGGGCAAAGTCTGGCCAGCGCTCCGGCGACCTCCGCGCCAGAAAGACCATGGCGGGTTCCTGATGGGCGCAAGGTGTGGATTCGGCGTCAACGGCGTCAACGGATGAGGCAACGGATCAACGGATGAGGCAACCCCCACGGGGGCCGTGGCCCTGGTCACACCGCCCCGGCGGGGCTTTGCAGGGGAGCCCGCCACACCGCCCACGCCTGCGCGCCCCCCGGGCCCGCGGCCGTGAAACACCTGCCCCCGCCTGCGGCCCCCCGCCTGCGGCCCCCGGCCTGCGGCCGGGAAACACCTGCGCCCCTGCAACCCTGGCCAAGCCCGCCAGGGCGGTGTGGCGGGCGGTGCCAGGGGGCGGTGTGAGGCGCGAACCCCGGCGGGCTGGCGCGGCGCTCCCGGGCGGAAAGCGCGGCGGGCCGCGCAGGCGCTTCAGGCGGACTGCCAGGGGTCGTGAAAGTTGCGCACCACGATCGGGTCGAAGTGCAGGCTGCGAGGTGAGGCCAGCAGCCAGGCCACGAGCTCAGCCAGCGCCGCCGGCGGCATCATCTGGCGGCGCACCGCCTCGGGCGCCTGCTCCTGCCAGGCGGCCGTGTTGCTGGCCGCCGGGCACAGCGCCAGCACCCGGATCTTGTGCGGCCGGCCTTCCAGCGCCAGCACCCCCGTGAGGCCGTTCAGGCCGGCCTTGCTCGCCGCGTAGGCGGCGTTGCCGGCATAGGCTTCCACCGCCGCCACCGACGAGATGTTGACGATTTGCCCCCCGCCGGCCTGCTGCATCAACGGCCACACGGCTCGGCAGCACAGGAAGGCGCCGCGCAGGTTCGTCGCCAGCGTTTGATCAAACAGCTCAACCGAGGTCTCGGGCAGCGGCGCCAAGCGAAAAAGGCCCGCGGCGTTGACGAGGATCTCCACGCGGCCGGCGCCGGCCGCGGCGCGCGCCACCAGCCGCTCCACCTGGCTGGGGTCGGTGACGTCCGTGGAGACCGCCTCCGCCGCGACCAACTCGGCGGCCAGCGCCGCCAGCGGCGCCGGGCGCCGGCCGGCCAGGACGCAGCGCGCGCCGCGGGCCGCCAGTGCCCGTGCCACGGCCGCGCCGATGCCCGTCCCGGCCCCCGTGATGATGGCGGTCTGGCCCGTGAACACGCTTCAGAGAGGGATATTGCCGTGCTTCTTTTGCGGATTGCTGTCGCGCTTGTTCTGCAGCATCTCCAGGCCGTTGATCAACCGGGCCCGGGTCTCGTGCGGCTCGATCACGTCGTCGATGTAGCCCCGGCTGGCGGCGACGTAGGGGTTGGCGAACTTCTCGCGGTACTCGCGCACCAGCTCGGCCTTGCGGGCGACGGGGTCGGCCGCCTCGGCCAACTCCTTGCGGAAGATGATGCTGACCGCCCCATCGGGCCCCATCACGGCGATCTCGGCCGTGGGCCAGGCAAAGTTGAGGTCGCCGCGAATGTGCTTGGAGCTCATCACGTCGTAGGCGCCGCCGTAGGCCTTGCGCGTGATCACCGTCAGCTTGGGCACGGTCGCCTCGCAGTAGGCGTACAGCAGCTTGGCGCCCGAGCGAATGATGCCGCCGTGCTCTTGCTTGACGCCCGGTAGAAAACCCGGGACGTCCTCAAAGGTCACCAGGGGCACATTGAAGCAGTCGCAGAAACGAATGAAGCGCGCCGCCTTCTCCGAGGCGTCGATATCCAGCACCCCGGCCAGCAAAGCCGGCTGGTTGGCGACCACGCCCACGCTGTGTCCGCCCAGGCGCGCGAAGCCCACCACCACGTTCATGGCGTACTGCTCGTGGATCTCGAAGAACTCGCCGTCGTCGACCACCAGGCGGATGGCGTCTTTCATGTCGTAGGGCTTGTTGGGGTTGTCGGGCACCAGGCTGTCCAACTCCGCCTCAGTGCGCAGCGGATCGTCGCTGGTCGGCACATAGGGTGGGTCTTCCATGTTGTTCTGCGGAATATACGACAGCAGCTTGCGGATGAGGTAGAGCGCGTCGGCCTCGTTTTCGGCGACGTAGTGGCATACGCCCGACAGCGAGCCGTGGACGCTGGCGCCGCCCAGGTCCTCAAACGAGACATCTTCGTGGGTGACGCTCTTGACCACGTCGGGCCCGGTGACGAACATGTAGCTGCTGTTCTTGACCATGAAGATAAAGTCGGTCAGGGCCGGCGAGTAGACGGCGCCGCCGGCGCACGGCCCCATGATGGCCGAGATCTGCGGGATCACGCCCGAGGCCAGCGTGTTGCGCAGGAAGATGTCGGCGTAGCCGCCCAACGAGACGACGCCTTCCTGGATGCGCGCGCCGCCCGAGTCATTCAGCCCGATGAGCGGCGCGCCCGACTTCATGGCCATGTCCATGATCTTGCAGATCTTCTCGGCATGCACCTCGCCCAACGAGCCGCCAAAGACGGTGAAGTCCTGCGAGAAAACGTAGACCAGCCGGCCCATGATGGTGCCCCAACCAGTGACCACCGAATCGGCCAGGTACTGCTGCCGGACCAGGCCGAAGTCGTGCGTGCGATGGACGACAAAAGCGTCCACCTCGCGGAACGAGCCTTTGTCGAGCAGCAGGTCCAGGCGCTCACGCGCCGTCAGCCGGCCGCGCCCGTGCTGCGCGTCAATCCGTTCCACCCCACCCCCCAGCTTGGCCCGTTCCTTGAGTTGCCGCAAATGCTCAATCTGCTCGTCAGTTGCCATTAATCAATCCTATGGGCTTGCGCGCTCAGCCAGCGCTCACTCCGCGAACGCCTGGCGGATCTTGCGCCGCAGCAACAGGCCCCAGACCAGGGCCAAACCAGCCAGGTGCAGCGCCAGGTGGAACGGGAACGCCTCCCGCGCAAAATTCGAGCGGCCCAGCACGAGCCGCTCAACCCACGTTTGGGCCACGTAGAGCGTCCACGCCAGCGGCGTTCCCAGCCGGGCCCAATGCTTGCAGCGCCACAACCCAAGCGCCAGCGCCGTGAAAACCACGGCCCACACGGCGCTGCTTAGGACGAGGTAGGCGGGCGACACGCTCAGCGGCAGTTCGCGCAGGACAGTATAACGCCGAATAGCCGTTACCACACCCAAGGCGTTGATCCCGGCTATGCCGGCGATCACCACGGCCAGCAGGGTGACTGAGCGGGGGCGCGGCATGTTAGAGCGCCAGCACGATCTTCCCCAGGACTTCTCCGCTCTCCAGCCGCGCGTGAGCGGCCCGGACCTCGGCCAAGGCGAACGTAGAGTCGATGACGGGGCGCAGCCGGCCGGTGAACACCAGCCCCATGACCGCGGCGAATTCGGCGCGCGTGCTCATGGTCGAGCCGATCAGGCTCAGATGCTTGGCGAACAGGTAGCGGTTGTCGAGCTCAAAGCGCGGGCCGCCGGTGTTGCCGACCGTGAGGATCCGCCCGCCCTTGCGCGCCGCCCGCAGGCTGGTCATCAGCGTCGGGGCGCCCACGTTGTCCACGACCACGTCCACGCCCCGCCGGTTGGTGAGCTGAAAGACCTGCCGGCCCCAGTCGGCCTGCGAGCGGTCAATCAACACCTCGGCGCCCAACTCTGCGGCCAGCGCCAGTTTGCGGGCGTCCGAGCCGACCACGAAGACCTTGGCCCCGGCCAGCCCGGCAACCTGGATGGCGGCGCTGTTGACCCCCCCGCCCGCGCCCACGATCAGCACGGTTTCGCCCGCCCGCAGTTGGCCGCGGGTGATCAGCGAATGCCAGGCGGTCTGGAACACCAGGGCCGCCGCGGCAGCCTGCTCGAAGCTCACGTTGTCCGGCAGGGCCAGCAGTTGGCGCTCGGGCAAGGCCAGCAACTCGGCATTGGCGCCAGGCACGGTTTCTCCCAGCAGCGCCCAGCGCTCGCACAGATTGTCCTGGCCGGCGACGCAGAATTCGCAGACCCCGCAGCTCAAGCTGGAGTTGATCACCACGCGCTGGCCGGGCTGGAACTGGCCGCCGCCCGACAAGACCTCACCCGCGCCGTCTGAGCCCGGGATGTGCGGCAGGGGCAGCTTCAAACCGGGCCAGCCATCGCGCACCCACTTGTCCACGCGGTTGAGGGCTGCCGCGCGGATGCGCACGAGCGCTTCGCCGGGTTGGGGCACGGGCTCGGGTACCGAGCCGGTTTCCATGACTTCGGGACCGCCGTGCTGGCGGAAAAATGCAGCCTGCATGCCTGGACCTCAGTGAAAGGTAACTTCGCGAATGTGAATGTTGGCGTCGGGGCCGGCCTGGTTGTCGGCGATTTCGATCACCAGGCGCTCCACGGATGCGGGACCCTGGTCAATGGCAAACTCGACGGCGGGGTCTGGCGGCAGGCCGAGGAAGCGCTGCGTGTAGACGGTTGGGTCGGCCACGACGGGCGCAAACAGGCGCAGCGTGACGGTAAAGTCTGCCATTGAACCCGTCACCAGGGTCAGCCCCGTCAGCGCCCGCGGCGCGGAAAAGGCAAAGCTGAGCGCCGTGGGGTTGACTTCCGGCGTGTTGACCAGCGTAAAAGGATCACCGTCGAGGATGTGGTGCAGGGCGCCGGCGCCGAAGCGCGGATGGGTGACCGTTACTACCTGCCCATCCAGCACGAAGGTCTCCACCACCGGCTGCTGGCGGGCCAGCCGTTCGGCTTCAAACAGCGCGTCGGCCTCGGCCGAGTAGGCGAAGCGCACAAAGTAGAACCCCGGGCTGCCATCGGGGTAATCCAGCACCCGCTCGACCTGGACGTTGTCGAACTTGGGGTCGTGCACCAGCGCCTCGAACTCGCCGGCCGTGAAGACCGCCAGGAAATCAGGCGCGAGCTCGCGGCGCTCGTAAGTGAAGTGGTCCAAGCTGCCCATGCGCACCCGGCTAGCGGCGGCCTCGTCAAGGAAGAAGGGGATGAACAGGTCGGCGCCGTTGGCCCAGACGGCCGAGACCATAATCTCAGCCTGGGGGTGTTCGCGCAAGTACTCGGGAACCGCCTCACCGAAGATCTGCTGGGCGCCGTACTGCATCCCTTCCAGCGCGTAATCGCCGGACCATAAAGGCCCGTTGATCAGAGCGTCGCGCAGCATCAACAGATTGATGCCCGCCAGGAGCAGGAACGTCCCCACCGCCAGCGGCCGCTCGATCCGGGCGCGGCGCGCCAGCCAGTCAAGCGGCAGCGCCAGGCCGATCGTGGTCAGCAGCGTCAGTGGAATGATGGCCCACAACATGCGCGGCACGCCAATGGCCACCAGGGCGCTGCCCACGGGCGCGGCCAGCAAGGTCAGCAGCACAATCCGGTAGGCCGGCGAACGCCAACGGCCGAGCGCGGTCAGCAGCCCCACTATCGCCAGCGGCAGGGTGGGCAGCCACAGGTTGCCATAGCCGTTCATGACATGGCGCGCGATATCGCGCCCGTTGGGGCTCAGATACCAGAAGGCCGGGCTGAGGCCATACACATACTCGGCCCCCAATTCGCGCAGCTTGCCGGCCAGAGAAAGCCCGGGCGTCACCCAATAGGACTCCCGCACACGCAGCTGCGCGCCAAAAGTGTCGGCGTGGGCCAGGGCATAACGCAGATAGGGCAAGGCCAGGACAGCCAACAGCAGGGCGCCGCGCCGGACCGTGGCGCGCTGTTCCCAGTGATAGCGCGCATCGGCCGCCGCCAGCAGCAGCCCGGTCACGCCCATCAGGACCTGTCCCAGGCCGTGGGTGTAGAAGGTCAGCGCGCCAAACACAAGGGCCGCATACAGATTCCGGGGCGCGATGCAGCGATAGCGCAGGTAGAAGTAGAGGAAGCCGGCATAGAACGAGGCCAGTTCGACGTATTCAAAGGCCGTGCGCGAGTGCAAAAACCAGGCCGGCGCCAGGCCGAGCAAAAGCGCGCCCGTCCACCAGAAGCGCAGCTTGAAAATATCGCGCAGCGTCAGGCTCACCGCGGCGGCCGCGATCAGCGTCACCAGGGCCGAAACGCCCCGGGTGACGGCCACCGACTTGCCCAGCAGGAGATAGGGCAGGACCTGCAGGTAGACGCTGACCCCGTTCAGGCCAAACGACGGCCCCAGCGAGAAGTAGGTGGGCCAGAGCTCCCCGGAGTAGTTGCGGAAACCAGCGCGCAGGAAATCGGCGGCCAGCACGGTATGCGCGGCTTCATCGGTGAAGAAGTAGATGGGATAGCGGTCCAGGCCGGCCAGGCGCGTGAGCGCGTAGACCGCCAGCGCGCCGGCAAACAGGGTCAGCGCCAGCGCGTCGGGCCGCGCCCGCCAGGCCGTGGCCGCCGCGCGCAAATGTGCCCCCAGGCCCGCGCCGGGTTTCCCCTGACCAGGCAGCGCCGGCCGGTCGATGATCTGGCCGTGGGCCGCGGATTGGATTGCCGCCGGCGCCTGGCTCGCTTCTGCCGGCACGACCGTCACGATCGGCCGTTGGCTGCCGGAGGCCTCAACAGTCACACGTACGGTCGTGCCGGCCGGCACGTACACCGCAACATCCACGCGGGCCAAGCCAGCGGCGGATCCGTCCCCCTCGGACGGCACGGTGATCACCTGCTGCGCCTGAGCGCGCGGCGCCACGATTGGCTCGGCGGCCGGGACCGGCGCGACCTGGTTCGCCGCGCCCGTCGCGGCCCGGGTTTCGGGCTGGCTCAAACGCGGCGCCGCCGCCCATACGCTTTGCCAGAGCGCGGCAACGCGGCGGAGAAACCGATCGTGGACATCGTCCAGCCGGCCAGCCAACTCGTCCAGGCGGTCCACGGCCGGCGCGCGGCGCCGGCTGTCGCGTGCCGACCAGAACGAGGCCAGATCCAGCGCCAAAGCGAGGCCGGCTGCCAGCAGCCAGAAACTCAGGTCAGCCATCGGAGGGGGTCTCCGGCCAGGCCTCGCGTTCCAGGCGGTAAGAGAAGTACAGCATCTGGGGCGCCTGGTAGCGGCGGGTCACCTCGCGCCACTCGCCGCCCGGCAGCCACCCGGCCACCTGGCGCAGGTCTTCCAGGCGGCTGGGGACGGCGACGAAGAAAGCGCCCCTATCGCGCGGCAGGCTGGCGACGCTCGCGGCCGTCACCTGGTTGAAGTCGACGACTTCCACCTCGGGCGCCAGGTAGTGAAAATCGCCAAAGACGGCGTAGACGCTGGGCGCGCCCAACAGGTAGACGCGATAGCCAGCGCCCAGGGCGCCGGCAAGGCTGGCCACCTCGTAGGAGAAGTCATTGCCGGCGTCCTCGAAATAGTGGCCGCCGCGATACTCACCGAAGTAGAAGACTGTCCCCTGCAGGCCGGTCAGCCCGGCCACGGCCACGCACAGCCCCAGCGCCAGGCGCGGCCGTGCCAGGCGCAGGCGCGCGACCAGCCGCGCCGCCTCGCGCAGGCCAAGCGCCACCAACAGCGCCGCCGCCGGGGCGCTCATGATCAAGCGCTGGTGGCTGGGCGGCCCAACCGTCAGGGTACTGCCCAGCACCACCACCATCCAAAACCAGGCCGCCAGCATCAAATAGCGCAGCTGGCCGCTGCGCCAGGCGGAGTAGCCCAAGGCCAGCACGAACAACACCGCGGCCAGCGCGGGCAGATAGGGGCGGGGCGAGCTGAAGAAGTGGCCCGGCGCGCCGCCGGCGACAAAGACCAGGGTCGATTTCTGGAGCTGCTCCAGCAGCACCGCCGCCTGGCTCTGGCCGGTCTGGGCGGCCTGGCTCTGCAGCCAGCCGTTGATAAAGATGTTCTCGGTGTTCAGCCGGCCCATGAAGGTGTCGAAGTGCTGATAAAAGTAGGACAGCATGGGCGCGGCCACAACCGCCGACCCGCCCGCATAGACCAGCAGGTGGCGCAGGTGGGTGCGCAGCGGCAGGCGCCCCCGCAGCCAGGCAAAGGCCAGCAGGCCGAGAGCCAGGGCGGCGACCAGGCGGCTGCCCAGGTAGGAATAGACCGTCAGCCCGGTCGCCAGGCCGGCCCACAGGTAGTCGAGCAGGTGCCCGCGGCGCAGCGCGCGGTACAGCAGCCACAGCACGCCGGCGGCAAAGAACGAGTCGATCACGTTGTTGACTGCCAGCCGGCTGAAGTGCATGTGCCAGGGCAGCCCGGCCAGCACCAGCGCCGCCATCAGCGCCGTGCGCCGGCCGAAGGCCTCGCGGCCCAACAGATAGACGAAAACGACCGCCAGCGCTCCCTCAATTGCGCTCACTAGCCGAGCGGCCGTGGCGGTATTGCCCAGCAAAGCCACCGCCAGGGCGGTCGGCACAAACGACCAGTTGGGCTGCCCCGACCAGCCGGTCTCGAACAGGTTTGTGGTCTCGCCGCTGAGAATGCGCAGGGCGCTCCAGCCAACCTCGCCCTCGTCGTTCACGAAGGCATACGGGTGAAGCTCCAGGTCGTAGACCCGCGCCGCCAGCGCAAGGCCAAGGAGCGCCGCTACAAGCAGCGTCTCGCGCCAGCGCGCGCGCCAGGCGGCGGCCAGCGCCGCCGGGGGTGGCATGCGCCAATGGGCGAGCTGCAGAATGCTCCAGACGTAGGCCCCGATGCTCAAGACCCAGGCTGCCGCCAGCAGGTAATCCTCGGCCGGGGTCAGCTCGCGGTTAACGCGCACGACGGCATACAGGCTCAGGACCAGGCTGGTGGCGAGCAGCTTGGGGGCCGGCAGGCGCGGCGCCGCCAGCGCCGGGAAGCGAGGTTCGGCAGCCGGCAGGCCGACCTTCCCATTGCACCAGACAAACAGCCCGATCGCAACGGCGTAGAAGGCCAGAGCCAACCCGGGCCGGCTCGAGTTCGTCAGGAGCAGCCATTGGCCAATCCCGGCCAGGATGAGGGAACACGCCGCCAGCACAGTCACGTTTTCGGGCGTGAGCGCAGCGCGGCCGGCCGGCGGCGCCGGCTTTGCCGGCGCGTTAAGGCCACCGAGGCTCGCGAAGTCAAACCGGCCAGGCGGCAGCCGGCGGTATTTTAGCCAAGTGAGAATTGGCGAGTAGATGCCCCACAGACGCACCTGAGGTTCATTCTCGTCCACGCGCCAGGCGCGCCGCGAGAAGAACAACAAGCCAGCCCCCAACACCAGGCCGGCAGCCAGGACCACAATCGTCAACAGCGGCTGGTTGGCCATGGGTCCAGACGCCTCCCGACCTCGTCGTGAGCGTCCTGGCGCCGGCGTCAGCGCAGCCCAAGCTCCTGCCGCGCGATGACCATGCGCTGGATCTCGCTCGTGCCCTCGTAGATCTCGGTGATCTTGGCGTCTCGGAAGTAGCGCTCGACCGGCAGCTCCTTCGAGTAGCCCAGGCCGCCGTGGATCTGGACGGCGGCGTGCGCGCAGAACATGGCCGTTTCCGAGGCGAAGAGCTTCGCCATCGACGCGGCCAGGGTGTAGCGCTCGCCGGTCGTCTTGCTGCGCTGCTTGGCCAGGGCGGCGTTGTAGATCAGCAGCCGCGCCGCCTCGATGCGCGTCTTCATGTCGGCGATCTTCCACTGGATGCCCTGGAACTCGCCGATCTTGCTGCCAAAGGCTTCGCGTTCCTTGGCGTAGGCCACGCTGGCCTCGTAGGCCGCCACGGCAATCCCCAGCGCCTGCGAGGCGATGCCGATACGGCCGGCGTCGAGCACGGCCATGGCGATCTTGAAGCCCTCGCCCTCGGCCCCCAGCCGATTGGCGGCCGGGCAGCGGTAGTCTTCGAACACGATCTCGCTGGTGGCCGAAGCGCGGATGCCGAGCTTGGACTCGGTCTTGCCGCGGGAAAAACCGGGCCGGTCTGTCTCGATGAGGAAGGCCGTGATGCCGTGGTGCTTCTTCTCCGGCTCGGTCATCGTAAACAGCACAATCAGGTCGGCCACCGGCGCGGACGTGACCCAGGATTTTCGGCCGTTGATGACGTACTCCGACCCATCGGCGCTGCGCACGGCCCGCGAGCGCATGCTGCCGGCATCCGAGCCCGACATGGGCTCGGTAAGCGAGTAGGCGCCGATTTTCTGGCCAGAGGCGACCGGCAGCAGGTACTTGCGCTTCTGCTCCTCGGTGCCGTAGTAGTAGAGGCCGTGGCCCACCAACGAGTTGTTGACCGACATAATCGTGGCGTGCGCGGCGTCGACCTTGGAAATCTCTTCCATGGCCAGCACGTAGGCGATGGTGTCCAGCCCGGCGCCGCCGTAGCTCTCGGGGATCTCGATGCCCATCAGCCCCAGGGCGCCCATTTTCTTGATCGTCACCAGGGGGAACTCGCCGCTTTCGTCGTGGGCGG